>OZ244940.1:309182-618365 GCA_965222035.1 Candidatus Amphirhobacter sp.
GCACCGTGATGCCGGCCAGGCCGTCGTTGGGGTCCACGCTGGTGATGAAAATGTTGACCTTGTCGTTCCAGTAGCTGTGGACCGAGCGCACGCCGACGAAGCTGAGGATCTTGACGAATTCATCGGTGATCATGTCCTCGACGTTGTAGCCCCAGGACACCCCGAAGGAGGTCAGCAGCCGCCGGTTGTCCACCAGCTCCTTGTTGCGCAGCTTGGCGATGCGCACCGTGCTCTCATGATCGAAAGTCGTGTGGCAGATGTGGCAGGCCGCCAGGTTGGTGATGTCGTGGTTGGTCAGCGCCAGGATGGCGTCGGCGTCCTCGCAGCCGGCCTTGCGCAGCAAGGACGGCGTGGTGACGTCGCCGACGAGGAAGCGCGCGTCGATGTTGCGTTCGCGCAGCTTGCTGATGCACTCGGGGTCATGGTCGATGATGGTCAGCATGCACTTGCTCGCCGCCAGGCTCTCGGCGATGCTCGAGCCGAAGCGCCCGGCGCCCATGATCACGATGCGGTCCATGCCGAAGTCCATCGCTCAGCTCCTGACCGCGCCGGCGCTGGAGACCACCCACTTGGCGGTGGTCAGGCCCTCGAGCCCGACCGGGCCCCGGGCGTGGAACTTGCCGGTCGAGATGCCGGTCTCGGCCCCGAGGCCGTACTCGTAGCCGTCGGCGAAGCGCGTCGAGGTGTTCACCAGCACCGAGCTCGAATCGACCTCGCGGCAGAAACGCTCCTGCTCGGCCTCGTCCGTACTGACGATGCCGTCGGTGTGCCCCGAGCCATGATGGTTGATCCAGGCGATGGCCGCCGCCGTGTCTTCAATGACCTTGCACGACAGCGTCAGGTCGAGGTATTCGCGGCCCCAGTCGGCGCCGTCCGCCGCGACGGCCGCCTCAGCGGGCAGCAGCGCGCAGGTCGCCGGACAGCCGCGCAGCTCGATGCCGGCCTCCCGCAGCTCGCCGGCGAGCTGCGGCAGCAGTTCCTCCGCCCGGCTCGCATGCACCAATAATGATTCGAGCGCGTTGCAAGTGCTCGGATTGTTGGCCTTGGCGTTGATGACCAAACGCCGCGCCATCTCCAAATCGGCGCTGGCGGCGACGTACAGATGGCAGTTGCCGTCGAGATGAGCGAGCACCATGCACTGGGCGGTCTCCTGGACCTTGCGCACCAGCTCCGGCCCGCCGCGCGGGATCACCATGTCGATGCGCGCGTCGCTGAGGATGTCGCTGATCGCCGCGCGGTCCGAGGTCGGCAGCATCGCGACCGCCGCCGGCAGCTCGCACTCCTGCAGAGAGGCCTGCATCTGCGCGGCGATCAGCAGGTTGCTGCGCAGCGCTTCCTTGCCGCCGCGCAGAATCGCGGCGTTGCCCGACTTGACGCAGAGCGCGGCGCCGTCGGCGGTCACGCCCGGGCGCGATTCATAAATGAAGCAGATGATGCCCAGCGGGACGCGCAGGCGCGCGGTCGTGATTCCCGAGGACTGGACGCTCTCGTCGAAGCGTGTCCCGATCGGGTCGGGCAGGTCGCGCAGGGTGCGCACCGAAGCCAGCATGCCGTCGAAGTGATGGTCGTCGAGCGTGAGACGCCGCAGCAGCGGCGCGCTCATGCCGCTGTCCTGGCCCTGTTTGACCTCCTGCTCGTTGGCGGCCTGGATCTCGTCCCGCGCCGCGGCCAGCTTGGCGGCGAAGCGGTCGAGCACCTCGCTGCGCTGCGCGCCGCTGGCCGTCGCGATGCCGCTCTTGGCCGCCGCCAAGGCATCGATCGCGGCCGTAGCGTCCTCAGAAGCGAAGGAGGCCGCGCTGGAGGGTGCCGTACTTGCCTGCATAGATGAAAGCGGCGCAGATGCGTTCGAGAATGATCCAGGTGTCTTGCTTGCCAGCCAGGCCCTTGGCCGCCAAATCAGCCTTGCTCAGCGAGGCTGTTAATTCTAATAAATGCCGGCTTATCATTCGCTTGGCGATAGTGCGCATGTCGCGCTGGATCGAGGCGGGGAAAAAGCTGCGGGCCTTGATCCGTCCCTGCATCCCCAGCATCGCGCGGAACTGCGTCATCAAGCTCCAGATCACCAGCACTTCCGGCTCGCGGGTCGCGCGCAGGTGGCGCAATGCGCGCATGGCGCGTACGTCGTCCAAGCGCGCCAGATGGGCGTTGAGCGTGAACACGCTGTCGACGCTGTCATCGCCGCCGCCTTGCATCTCGGCCAGGCCGATCTCCCGCTCCTCGCCGTACCGCAGCAGCAGCATCTCGAGCTCCATGGCGGCCATGTCCGGATTGCCCTCGGTCCTGCTCGCGAGAAAGCCGGCGGCCTCGCTCTCGAGTTTGAGGCCCAGGCGCCGCGCGCGGGCCTCGATCCAGCCGGGCAGCCGGTGCGCGTCGATCTCGGGCTGGTCGATGCGGGTGTAGCTCTGCTCCAAGCGGCTTTCATCCTTCCACCGAAAGGCGTTCTGCAGCCCGGCGCAAGCGACGATCAGCCGCGCGTTGTTGTCCCGCGCGGCCTGCGCGAGCTCTAGCAGGCCGCCGGCCGCGGTCTGGGTCACTTCGCCCGCATACAGCAATTCAATCAGGATTGATGAGCTGAACAAGCTGCCGGTCGCGGCCGCGGCCGTCGCGTCCTCGACCGCCGTCTTGCTGTCGCCGAAAAAGATGCTGCGCTCCTCGCAGGCGAGGGCGGCGCGCAAGGCGTCGCGGTCCTGGGCCTGCAAGTACGGCTGGCTGCCGGTCAGCAGATAGGCGTCAGCGGGCTCGCCGCCGGCCAGATGTTGCGGCAGGCGGGAACTGTCGATGGCCGTCATCGCTCCAGCTGGCGCTGCAGATCCAGCAGCATGTAGTCGATGGCGCGCTCGCGGGCGCGCTCGACAAAGTGGTCGTCGCTCAGCTCGTTGGCGCGGTGCTGGGTCTCGTCGTTGTCGAAGGCCTGGTTCGTGGTGAAGCCGCCCTGATGCAGCTCGGCGTTGTTCTCGAGCAGACGATAGGACAGCTCGTAGCGCAGCTCGCGCTTGGATGCATGGCCCTTGGTGGCCACGGCGGGGAAGGTGCGGTCAAAGCGCTCGTCCAGCTCCAACAGTACCGGCCGGCCGCTGCCTGCGCCCAGCTGCGCGATGCGCGCGCGCAGTACGGCCTCCAGCGCCGGGCTGCTGGATTGCAGTTCCCAGGGGCCCGCAGCCAGGCCGCGCGGCGCCTGCGCCTGCAGCCCGCAGCTCGCCAGCAGCGGCAGCAGCAGCCAGACGGCTAAGTGCTTCATGATGCAGGTGCCAGTACGAAATTGAGCACTATCCCCTGGGGTAGCTCGACGTGCTCAGCGCGCAGGATGCGCTCTCTCGGACGCGGGTAACTTTTTGGATAGCCGCGTGCATGCACATATGCGGCCAAAGCGTCTAACGCGGCTTTCTCGACCGCAATTGGGCTGTGCGAGGCAGGCTGCTCGATTGCCAGACGCTTGATGCCGTTCTCCTGAATGATGTAAGTTTGCTGAGTGCGCAGCTGCAAGGCGCGAGCATCCGGCTGCGGCCAGCTCGAATCAAGTAGCAGACCCTTGAAGCCGGCGCCGGCCCACAGTTCTTCGGTCAAATGTGGCAGCAGAGGGTGTGCCACCTGCAGGATAATCTGTGCAGCTTCATAGGCGAAACTGACATCTGCGGTGTCATCGGCGTCACAAGCTGTTTCCAGTAGCGCCAGCATCTCGCGCAGGCGTGGCAGTACCCGCTGCGGCTCCAATGCCGTTTTATCCTTGCTCAGGCCGTAGCCAGAGTTGATTGCTTGCAGAAGGCGATGCAGGGTTTGCCGACGTAGATCCTTGCCGCCGCGGCTGCCGGCTCCCGCTTTGATGATGGCGCGCTTGCGCGTGAACAAGTCCCGCATGAAACCTTCGAAGCCAAGCAGCTGCTCCATTCTGTCGGGCTCGAGGTAATTGACCAACTGATCCATCGTAGCTTCGTCAATGAAGTTGCAGATCCAATCCATGCGTCCGGCGTCGAGAAAGCCCAGCAGCGGCGGCGGCAAGCTCGGCGTCTGACTCAGCTTCTTGATTTCTGCATCGTCCAGCAGATTGCTCAAGCTTTTTTGCTTAACCTTGGGGACAAAGCACAGCAACTGCGCCATGCGCTTCTGCGACAGAAAAGCGGTAAGATGCTGCCAGCCCTGTGTCGAGCGTATAGCGACGGCCACCTGTCGCAGATTGTCTAACTCGTCCTTGTCGATGATAGGTAACAGTAACTTGTGCATCGCCGGGGTTAACTCATCTTGTGCGAGCGAAGCCAACAGTTGCGGCATAGGCATCACCTGCTCCAACCACGCCAGCTTCGCCCAAACGACACGCGCCTTGCGCAGCAGCCGCACACCGTCTTTGCCTATCATCCGCTCGACCCTGTCTTGCTTGGCCGCAGGCAAGCGTCTTGCTAGCAGAGCAGCGAACTCATCTTCATCCAGTAGTCCTTTTTGCAGATGGCGGATTTCTTCTGCGCTAAGCAATTCCTTGACACGTCTCAGTGTCGTTCCTTTGAGCTTGTTTTGGCGCAGCTCTCGCCACTGCTCAGGATTGAGCAGGCCGTCACGCAGGCGCTTGATTTCGTAATCATCCAGCACTTTCCGTGCTTTGCGTTCAATTGCTAGCAACTCCTCATATTTTTCGGTCTGCTGTTTCTCCCACTTGGTCAAGTACTGCTCTTGCAGATCAAAGATCATTTTCGGGGTAAGCGGGCCAATGGCTTGCTTCTGCATTTTCTTGATGATGGAGACCGGCCAATGGATTTGAATTTGGGCCATGCGCTTGGCCGGGAACTTGTCCTGAAGTAGCAACTCCAGGTCGTGCCGGCTAAGCAGGCCATGCTGCAGGCGCTGCAATTCCATCCGCGTTAGTTTCTTTTCGGCCTGCGTTTGCTCGCTCGGGGTTAAGGCGCCCCGGCGCAAGCGGCGCATCTGCGCTGCGCTGAAAAAGCCTTGCTGCAGCCGTACGAGATCGCTAGCGCGAGTGATTTCCTTCACCTTGAGTAGCCTTTCTGCGGGCAGGCGATCCTTTCGCAGCAGTGCAAATTCTTCTTGGCTCAACAGGCCGTGCTGCAAGCGTCGTAGTTCGCGTGTACTCAGCATGCTCATCACCTTGTCGGCCTTAAGACCGGCTAATTTGCCTCGACGTAGGAGTGTGAGGTCTTCATTTGAGAGTATGCCCTGCAGTTCCAGCAGCTTGCTTTCGTCCCAGTGTAGCGGGTGCCGTGGATCGGCCGCAGTCGCGAGATGTAAGCGCAGCAGGTCGGCGCCGTATGCGTCCAGCAGGCTGGCGGCCCCGATTGCGTTGCCATAGCCCGGCGCCATCGGTAGGCCATAGTTGAGCACAGTTCCCTGGCACAACAGGTTTTTGAAAGGCTCTATCTTGCCGCTAAGGCGCTGCAAATCTCGTAGCAGTTGATTAATAATGCGTGCTGCCAGCAGCTGATTGGCTGCACGCTCAACCCCGCAGCAATAGTGACTGAGCGCCTCGGCCTCCCTTTTTTGCCATGATAGTTTCCTGTCAGGATTGATGAGATGCTGAAGTGCTGTGTCGAAGAAATTCGATAATGTGTCGGTGTCCCGCTCGGCTTTGCCGCCGCAGTGCGGGCACTTGCACACTACGAAGGAGGGGTAGTTGCTCAACAGCTCCTTGCCCGCTTGATAAGTTGGCAATTGCAATGGTAGCTGCTGGACCGGCACCGGTACCGTCCCGCACTTACCGCAATGCACTAGGGGGACCGGATGGCCCCAGTAATCCTGCTGACTGATCTTCCATCCGCGTAGTTGAGCCATTTCCGCTGGCTGCGCTTCAATGCCGTGGTTGGTGAGAAACTCAATCACCGCGTCCGCAAGCTCGCGGTCCCACTTCCGCTTCGCTCGCAAGCCGGGCTCAGTATCGTTGTCGTGCCGCATCTGCTGCTTGCAGCTGTTAATGGCCTCGTTGAGGTCGCCGCTGTTGATGGCTTCCCCATACCGTTGTGTGTAGGGCGCCCGGATGGGATCTCCGGCCTCGGTTCCCGGCTCTAGCACGACGCGTCGAATCGGCAGGTGGTGTCTAATCGCAAAGTTGTGATTTCGCTGATCATGTCCAGGTACACCTAGGGCCGCACCGGTGCCATAGCTCGAGACGATGAAGTTCGTCACCCACACCGGCAGGTGATCACCGTTGACCGGATTGATGGCGTAGACGCCCAGCTCGATACCGTCCTGACTTTTGTCCTCGCTCAGGCGCTGATAAGCGTATTCTGGCTGCTGCACCGCATGGCAGAAATTTGCAACCGCCGCATTGTCCTCAGCTATGCGCCGGGCCAGGGCATGATTAGCAGCCACCGCCAGGAAGGTCGTGCCCATCACGGTGTCCGGGTGCGAACTAAACACTCGCAGCGGGGCGAGTTTACGTCCCGCCGGATCAAAAAGCGGGAACTTCAGTTCAATGCCATCTTCGAGTCCGATGCTTTTCCGCTGCATGTTTTTTACGAAACCATCCCAACCTTGCAGGCTGTCTAACCCTAGCAACAGGCGCTCGCAATGCTTGATTGTAACCGGTATTACATACGAGTCCGCTTCGTGGATCTCAATCAGCATGCCCGAATGAAAGCCGCGGCCGTTGACGATCTGCTTGAGCGCCAGATTGCTCTTGGTGCCCGGATCCCAATAAGCGAAGCTCTTCTGCTTGTCCGGATTGATCAGCGAGGGTTTGGAGCTCCACAGCAGCAGGAACAGTTCCTGGACCCACTTGACATAAGCGGGTTCGCTGGTGTCTAAGATGGCATCGGTGTCCAGCAGCAGCCCCAGGCGCTCGATTGTCTGCCGGTGTGCTTTCATCATGCGCTGGGCGTAGGCCGCCGGCGCCAAATTCTGGCTCTTGGCCGCGATGTGCACGCCAGCGCCGAAACTGTCCCAGCACAAGCCTGGCTCGACGGGCTGCCCATTCATGTGGCGCAGCCGCGCGACGATGTCGCAGAGCAGCAAGCTGCGGCATGAGCCCGCATGCATCTCCTCGGAAAGGATCAGTGGCGCCGAGCGGCAGCGCGCCGAGCCGCTCCGGCTGCTGCGCCGTGCTCGTTCCCGCCGCCAGCGGCGCTGGAGTTTGCTTACGCTCATTCCTTGGCGACGAAGAAGACGATGCCGTGGCCTTCGCCCTTGCGCACGACTTTCGCTTGTGCGATTTCCTTGCCCTCGAGATGCCGCGCGACGTTCTCGCTCTCCTGGGCCGCCGCGAGCACCGCCGCATCGTCGAGCTCGGCGCCGACGGTTACTTCAGCGCGTCGCTTGCCATTGACTTGGACGACGTACAAACGCTCGTCGCCCTGCAGCTCGCTGGCTGCGATCTGCTCCCACCAGGGCGCGTCCAGCAGCAATCCCTCGAAGCCCAGCTGCAGCCACAGTTCCTCGGCGACATGCGGGGCGACCAGGTTCATGGTCTTGAGCAGGGCGGCGAAGCCGTGGTGCTGCAAGCCGGCGTCGTCGGGATGGTCGCGCAGCAGATTGCGGATCGAGTGGATGCCGCCGAAGACCAGGTTGTTGAAACGCTGCTCCTTGATGTTGCGATCGATGGCCGCCATCAGTTTTTTCAGCTCGCGCAGCTGCGCGGGCTGAGGTTCCTGGCCGGCGCCGGCCTTGACCTGATCGCGCCGCTCGCGCGCCAGGCTCCACAGGGCGTCGAGGAAGAGGGAGTGCGCATGCACGTGCTCTTCGTTCCAGGGGTAGGCGTCCTTGGGATTGCCGATGCCGATGATGTACATGCGCGCGGTGTCCGCGCCGTACTGCGCGAGGATGTCTTTGGCCATAACGGTGTTGCCTTGGGACTTCGACATCTTCTTGCGGTCGTGGCCTAGCACCATGCCCTGGCACAGCAGGGCCTCGAAAGGCTCGTCGCCGCTGGCGGGCGGCAGGATCTTAAGGTCGCGCATCACCTTGTGGATGAAGCGCGCGTACACCAGGTGCCCCTGAGCGTGCTCGTCGCCGCCGAAGTAGTGGTTGCACGGCAGCCAGGGCGCGCCGCGCTCGTCCACCATCTGCTCGGTGGCGTCGCGGCACAGGAAGCGGGCGTAGTACCAGGCGGAATTGACAAAGGTGTCCATGGTGTCGCATTCGCGCTCGGCGTCGGCCCCGCACTTGGGACACTTGGTCGCGACGAACTCCGGATGGGCCGCCAGGCTTTCCTTGAGGAAATCGACGTTCAGCGGCAACTCGATCGGCAATTCGCTCTCGGGCACCGGAACCAGCCCGCACGCCGCGCACTTGACGATAGGGATCGGCGTCCCCCAGTACATCTGCCGGTTGATGGGCCAGTCGCGCAGGCTCAAGTTGCGGTCGCGCTTGGCCTTGCCCTTGGGCCCGAGCAGATTCTCGAGCTTGGCGATGCAGCCGGCCAGGTCCAGCCCGTCGAGCGGGCCGCTGTTGACCGCGATGCCCTTGGCGATCTCGGCCTGCTCGAGCGGCGCCTTGGGATCGGCGCCCGGCATGGCGTTGACGCGGATGATGGGGATGTCGTACTTGCGCGCGAAGTTGAAGTCGCGCTCGTCGTGGGCGGGCACGCCCATCAGGGCGCCGCTGCCGTAGTCATCGATGACGTAATCCGCCACCCATACTGGGATGGCCTCGCCCGAGATGGGATTGAGGACGCGCACGTCCAGCAGCACGCCGTTCTTCTCGCTGTCGGCGTTGCCGGCGTCGATGGGCAGAACTTGCAGCGCGGCCTGGCAGAATTCCCGCACCTTGTCATCTTTCTCAGCGCTCGCCACCGCCAGCGGATGGTTGGCGTGGACCGCCATGTAGGTCACGCCCATCAGCGTGTCCGGCCGGGTGGTGTAGACCTCCATCTCCTCGACCTCGGCGAGCGGCTGCTCCAGGGCAAACTTGATGCTCATGCCCTCGCTGCGGCCGATGAGGTAGCTCTGGTCCTTGACAATCTTGTCGGGCCAGGCGATCTTGTCGAGGCCAGTGAGCAGCTCATCGCCGTACTGGCGCAGGCGCATCTGATAGGCCGGGAACTCCTTGACCTCGACATCCTTGCGCTCCACCTTGCCGTCGTCGACGTCGCGGCGCGAGACCACCGTCTCGGTCGCCTTGTCCCACAGCACTTTGGTGGGGGAGTGGTAGATCAGTCCGGCCTCCCACATGCGCAGGAACAGGTATTGCTCCCAGCGGTAGTACTGTGGGTGGCAGGTGGCGAGCTCGCGGCTCCAGTCGACCATGTAGCCCAGCTCCTTGAGCTCGCGCCGCATGTTGTCGGTGTTCGCCTTGACCCAGGCGGCTGGATGAATGCCTTCCTTGCGCGCCTTGAGCTCGGCGTCCTTGCCGAAGGCGTCCCAGCCCATCGGCTGCAGGACGTTGTGCCCCTGCATGCGCTTGTGGCGCGCCCAGACGTCGCCGATCGAGTAGTTGCGCAGGTGCCCGACGTGCAAATCGCCCGAAGGGTAGGGCCACATGCACAGGCTGTAGTATTTCGGGCGGGAGTTCTCATCGTCGACGATGAAGGCCTGCCGGTCCTCCCAGCGCTGGCGGACGGACTGTTCGATTTGCTTGGCGTCGTACTTTTCCTGCATTTCCTTGCTTGGCTGACTGCCCATGAGGGCTCACAAAGGCTGTAATTTTACTAAGCAACGTGAAAAAAACCTTGGTGAAATCCGAAATAACGGGCAAAACTAGGGGGAGAGGGGCAGTTTTGGTTTAGAATCACGCTAAATGAATCTGAAAGTTAGCGTGGAAGGGCTGGGCAAGATCAGCGAGGGAAAGGTAAACCTCAAGGGGTTTACTGTGTTCGCAGGCCGCAACAACACAGGCAAGACTTTTGTGTCCAAAGCCATCTACTCTGTGCTCAAGGGGGCGAGCTCCAACCATGCGTGGAACCTGATTGGCGGTGAGGTGAACATCCTGCATAGATTTTTTTCCCGTCTATATCGGGAAAATGAAACCTCACCCCCGGTGCTAGAGGAACTTCGCAACCTTGCGGACACTCCTCCTCAATTTCTCAGCTTCCTGGACAAGGACGGAAGTGAGTATGCACAGCAGGTACGCGATATCGCTTCGGACATAGATGATGTCTACAACAAACAAGAACGCGAGGAAATGATAAAGGACCTTGCGTCGTCAGAAAAATTCTTTGATCCTCCAAGGGAAGTAGCTAGGATTGAAAATGCCATAGATAATATAAAACATTTTGCTAAACTTTCAGCAAAAGATATTGTCAATGAGGGTGTTAGCCCAAGTGTGAAATATGCCCTCCTAGGGAACTTCAGGATTAGAAGGCTCTCCAGCCTGACTGCGGAAAGTGACAAGGGCTTCAGGTTCGAGATAAAAGATTGCATAAAAATATCAAACATCCAGGACAACTTTGTGTTAGGTTGGAAACCCTCTTCCAAGATTGAAGACATTCCTTCGCTTTTTTACCTGGATGGAGCGGAACATAGTATAAATAGCCGGCTGCTCCGGAGTTTCAGCAAAATGAGATCAAGGTATCGGATGATTCCTGAAGTTCCCGCTTATCATACTGATTTGCTTAATACTATAGAGGCGGTAAATCTTGTGCCTGAAGAGCCGCTAGAAGGGGTGATATCAAACATAGCTAAGAGCATAGGAGGCAGGTTGGAGTACGACAAAGGGGCACTGCAATTCCATGAAGATGGCGTTGGCATTCATGCTGCCTCTGTAACTTCTTCCGGCATTCTGCAACTAGGATGGCTCGGCTTGGTTTTGGAAAAGGGTTTATTGCGCGAAGGTTCCTTCCTGTTCATTGACGAGCCGGAGACACATCTCCATCCTGCTTGGCAGACATTGATGTCAGGTTTGCTTGCCGAACTAGCATTTAAAGGAAAGGTTAATATAGTAATGGCCACGCATAGCCCATACATTGTGCAGTACTTGAAATATGGGGCAAAACATGATAAAGAATTCAACTCCATCCTATCAGTGAATCACTTTGCCGACAAAGGCATCAACAAGGGTGTGAAAGAAAAAATGAGCAATTATGATAGGTTAGATCAAATTGAAGATGATTTAGATGCGAGATACATGGATATATTCCTAAGAGGTGAGGTAAATGCCTAAGGATTGCCTCATTGGGAAGTGCTCGGAAACAGCGAGATCCGATTGCTGCGTAAAGGCCGTGTCGCTAGATAAGAATGGCGGCCTGCATGCCCCTAAAGAGCTCAGAGATAAGTTCGGAAGCCTGCCTCGCTGCGATTATTACCTAGTCGCTAAGGATGGCGATATTCTCGTGCTGATTGAAAAGACTGACCTAGCCAGCTCCATTGAGGAACCGAAAGACCAGTCTACCAAAAGGTTGTTGCAGATCTTCAAATTCAACATTCATGAAAGCTTCATGGACACCGCAAACAACCCGGTTTACCGGGAGCTTGTTTACAATAAAATTTGTGCGGAACATCGCGGGAAAGCACTGGCAACATTGTACATCTCGGAACATTTGCGCCAGTGCGAGTTCAATCCCGATTTGCGCTGTATCCTGAAGTACAGAAGAGTATTGTACGTGCTACTTTTCTCCAATAAACTAAAGAGGCAGCATGTGAAAATCCTTCCTAGGATTGGGAAGTTCTTGCAGTCGTCATTGATCAAAGAAAAAGATTTTCATTTCACAGAGGAGAAAGATTTCTGCAGATATATGAGTGAAAATAAGCTTGCATGATCCGAATCACTCATTTCAACGCTCGTTTACTTGCTTATAGTTTGCTCGTCCGCAACTCAGGTTTTTCGAATGTTTGCCTGACATCTTGGGATTCATCAATGGTGCTGCACCCCGCAAGCTATATTGTCAGCGGTGGTTAGTAGTGCTCTCTAGAGAGAATGCTTCGCGGCGGCTAGAGTTTCTTCCAGTCAATGCTCCAGACTTTGGGGGCTTGTTTGGCTAGGAAACTTTGGAATGATTCGATAATACCCGCATCCCAATTTGGGTAACTGCATACTCGCCTATTCAATGCTAAGTTAGTTTTGGCAAGTTCTTTTTTCTTCTCTGCAAAAAGCTTGTTGCTCATCCCTCTGTTGCTGGGCCCGGAGACAATAGTCATGTTTCCAAGCCTGTTAACATAGCTGGTATGGTCGGGTACAGCACGTTGCCATGCAAGGGTGGGTTTGCGCGGCAGAATATGCTCCAACTGCAGTCTTTCCATTCCTACAAGACTTTTGGAATCTAGATGACGCTCGATTGACAGCAAAATATATTTGGCCTTGTTGTTACTATCTATCTCGATGTTCTTGAACTCGCTAATGAACTCTTCATCTGAGGGGTACAGCTCGGCGAACTTCTTTTTGGTCTTTGCGTCGAAGGAAAACCTACCATGATAGATTTCATTGGCCAGCTCGCTGTAAATAACCTCTTGCTTGTTCGCCTGCTTGTGGCAGATGCCGTTGTACCGGATAGAGATTATTCTTATGATGCGTAGAAGCTTGTTCAGGGTGGGGGCGTCCTGCATTTTCTCGAGAGCAGAAAGCATCAGTCCGTAAGGGCTTTTGATTTTCAGGATGTCCAGGCACTCTAGGCATTCGCTCAGCTCGTTACTCACTTTTCGATGATGACTGTTCCAGTACTTGTGTTTGGCGCCAGTCAGCAACTTGGCGTACAAATCGCCGCTGCTCTGCAGTATTTCAAGGTAATTGTAGATTTCCGTTGAAGTTGTCAGATTCTCATTAATCTTTTTGAACAACTCTTTCTTGCGAGCAAATTGATTGCGTCGATTCCATTCAACAGAGATAAATTTGGCCAAATTTTTATCTCCCACGGTCTTCTCAATGTGATTCCACTTATTCTGCAGCTCAGCGGCATCCACATCCGACAATTTTTCCTGCCTATCAATTGTCAAGAACAGATAATTCTTGAGAAGATCATTGATTGATAGTTGTTTTCCAGTAGCGTTGAGCGTTTGAAAAATCTTATAGATGTTCATGTCGCGCAGCACAGTGATGTATGTGAAATGCATGCTATTCGCAATATCTTCTGCAAATTTCGTAATGGCGGCAACATCCTTCTCATGATGGTCGCTTATTGTTTTATGGAAGAAATCGAATGCCTTCATCAACAATCTATTGGAAGCTTCCCGGGGTTTTTTGTTTAACGCGCCATGCTTGCATAGCTGTTCATAAGTCTCTCTGTTCTTGCCATTCAGAGATAGCTTGTTTTGTACTTCTCTAGTGGAAGGTACCGTGCGGCCAATATATTCGTTGTAGAGAAGAATGCCCCCTTCAGTGTCTTGAGAACGCACTAGCTTGATTGCCGCGAGCAGTAGCAATGATAAGGTGGTAAGGCGCTGCTGCCCATCGATAATGTCAAAGACTTTGTCCTTGTCCTGGTTTTGCTGCAGGACGATGTAGCCCATGTAATGGTCTTCTGGTTGCTCTGGTGTCTTGATTGTGTCGACAATGTCTGTCCACAGGTCGTGCCATTGATCCTCCTTCCAGGAGTAATCTCTTTGGAATTTCGGTACCTGCAGCATGCCCAAGCCTAGGATTCTCTCCAGACTGTCGGTGTTGTTTTTAATATGCTTTAGGCTGAGAACGTTCCGGGGCATGGCAAGTCCTTAGATCAAAATGATCTCTCATTCTATCAGTTTAGATCTATAGATCCAAATTGGTTTCTAAGACGGGTTGCCCAGATCAGGAAATATGCTTGCCCAAGAACAGCAAATCCAGCCAGGCCTGACGCTTTTGCTGCGGCGAGCGCAGCAGGTAGGCTGGATGGTACAGGCAGACCAGCTTGCAGCCGCGGTACTCGTGTACGGCATTGCGCAGGGCGCGCATGGCGTCGTTGTTCTCAAGCAGGCCGTTCGCTGCTATCTTACCAATGGTGGCAATGATCTCGGGCTGGATCTGGTCAATCTGCTGGTCGAGGTAAGGCCTGCAGGCCTGCAGCTCCTCAGGCTTGGGATCGCGGTTTTTGGGGGGACGGCACTTGACCATATTGGTGATGTAGATGTCTTTGTTGCGCAGCTTGGGCAGGGCGGCGATCATAGCATCGAGTAGTTTTCCGCCGCGGCCGACGAAGGGCAGGCCCTGCAGGTCTTCTTCCTCGCCCGGGCCCTCGCCGATGAACATCACGGCATTAGAGACACAGTCGCCGCGTGCGAAGACGGTGTGGGTGCGACCCTTGCTCAGCTCGCACTTGGTGCATTCTTTGACTTCGGCCTCAATGATGTCTATCTTGCTGATAGATGATTTGGCGCGCTTGGGAGCAGCTGGTTTGGGTGCAGGCTTGGAGGAGGGCTTGGTTTGGGATGCGGGCTTCGCCGTGGCTGCCGGTTTGGGAGCCGCCGCCGGCTTGGCTGCAGGCTCAGCTTTGCTTTCGGGGTCGGCTGCGGGCGTGGCCATCCGCTCGGCCCAGTCGTGCCAGTTGTCCAGGCCCAGCTCCTTGAATTTCTCCCGCGTCACAATCGCATTCCTTGCTGGTATTCAGCCTTGGTCAAGGCTACCTTGTTGCGCACGTACAGCGGCTTGAGGGCTCGGGCGTCCAGAAACTCACCTCGCTCCTTGGCCTGCGATGCAAGCTCCAGCACCGCTTCGGCCAACGATCCCGCGTGACAGTCGATCTGCCGCGCATCACCTGCGACTGCTTCGGCGAAGCACTCGTATTCGTCTTGCAGATTGGCATGCAGGCACAGCTCCCACGCACCTGCGAGCTGCGGCAGGTCATCCAGGGCGTGCAGCGCCGGCGCGGCTTGCTCGCATAAGTTGCCATCTACGGTCGCGTAAGTCGCCAGGTAGCAGTGGCCGCGATGGGCGCGATAGGCGACCACAACCTGCTGGCAGCCGCTGGCATGAGCGAGGGCATGGGTCGAGACGATGCCGGCGATGGGAGTCTGATGCACGAAGCTGAAGCCCTGGACCGTACCGCAGGCGGTGCGGATGCCGGTGAAGTTGCCCGGGCCGATGCCACAGGCGAGAAAGTCCAGGTCCTTGAGCTCGCAGCCGTCTTCGGACAGCAGCCGGTCGATGCAGTCGATCAGGCCCGCGCTGGCGTGGACCTCCGGATGATGCTCGGCTAGCATGCCTTGTTCGCCGCCTACAGCGACGCTGAACCCGCCGAAGCTGCAGTCGATTGCCAGGCCGCGGCTCATTCGTCCGCGGCGGGCCGCCGAGATCTCCTGCCGCCACGCCGCCGCGGCCGTCGCGGGCGGGTGCGGGGTTGGGCCGGCCTGCTGGCAAAGGCCTCTTCAAGCTTGGTCTGCTCCTCCCGCGGGATCTCGCCGTGCTTGATGCGCAGCTTGAACAAGCACAAGGCCTTGGTGACATTGTAGGAATCTGGATTGAAGCGGAACGCGCGCCCTTCCGCGACGATTTTGTGGAACCGATATTGATATTCCCAGATATTGCGGACGTGGGTCTTGACAAAGCGGGTGATCACCTTGTTGTCTTCCAGTCCCGAGTTCGCGAGCAGCTCCTCGATCAGCTCGATGACGCCCTCGCCGTCCGCGCAGGCCTGCCGCCACTGCTCGGCGACGCGGCTCCAGTAGATGCAGGCGATCAGCACTGACAATGAATTGCGCTCGCCCTGCTGAAACTGCTCGTCATTGGCGCGCAGGGCATCGCGCATGTAGTCCAGTTGCTTGCGATCGAATTCCTCGACCCCCGGCAAGGTCGCGCCCAGGATCTTGTGCTTGCGCATCAGCTCGAAGGTCTTATAGGCTGCGCCGGAGTTGACCGTCTTCTTGAGCTCGTCGAACAGCCGCGAGGGCGAGATGACGTCGAGCAGCTTTGCCGAGCGCGCGATGGGGCGCTCGGCCGCCGGATCGATGTCGCAGCGCAGCTTGGCCGCCAGGCGCAGGACGCGGATCATGCGCACAGGGTCCTCCGCGTAGCGCGTGGGCGGATCGCCGATCACGCGCAGCAGGCGGTCGTCGATGTCTTTTTTGCCGCCGAGATGGTCGACGACGATGCGCTGGGTTGGATCTAGCATCAAGGCGTTGATGGTCAGGTCGCGGCGCTGGGCGTCTTCGGCCGCGTTCCCGTAGGTGTTGTCCGCTTGCAGGCCGCCGACGGTCTCGGTCTCGGATTTCGGCGTCCGTCGCCGGAACGTACTGACCTCGACCATGCTGTGTCCCTGGCGGACATGGACCAGGCGGAACCGTCGTCCGATGATGCGCGCGGAGCGACGGAAGATCTTGCGGATATCCTCGGGCGAGGCGTCGGTGGCGACGTCATAGTCCTTGGGCTCGATGCCGAGCATCAGGTCGCGCACCGCGCCGCCGACGATGTAGGCCTCGTGCTTGCGCTGCTGCAGCTTCTTGACGATGGCGATGCTCGCCTGGGCGTGCTCGCTGCGCTCGAGGGATTTTTCAATCCCCAGATCCTTGAGCGGATAGGTTTGCTTCTTCATCAAAAGACGGGCAGCAGCTCGGTGCTGAGGGCAGCAAGGCGCCAGCTGTCCTGCGGCAGTTTGTCCAGCTCGGCGCGCAGCGTTGCTTGCTCAGCTTGATAACGTTGCCTGGCCTTGCGCAATCCGAGTACGGTCACATAGGTGCGCCGCCCGCGCTTGCGGTCGCCGCCGGGGCACTTGCCGGTGCTTGCCAGGGTGCCGGTGCGGTCATTGATGTCGTTCGCGATCTGAAAGCATATCCCGAAGGACGCGGCCAGGCGCTTGATTTGCGCCAGGCGCCGGCCGCGGGCTTGCGCCTGCTGCGCGCCCAGCGCGAAGGCGCTTTCGATCAAGCGGCCGGTTTTGAGTGTGTGCATGGCGCGCAGCTGCGCGAGTGAGCCGGCGGAGTCGGCAATGTCGATGGCCTGGCCCTGGATCATGCCTTGGTGCCCGGCGGCCGCGCCGAGCTGCGCGGTCGCTGATGGGTGCGCTCCGCCCAAGCAGCCGAAAGCGAGAGTGAGCAGCGCGTCGCCCGCGAGCAGGGCGGTCGCCTCCCCGAACTTGACGTGGCAGGAAGGCTGTCCCCGGCGCATGCGGTCGTCGTCTATGCAGGGCAGGTCGTCGTGCACCAGCGAATAGCTGTGAATCAGCTCCAGGGCGCAGGCGATGCGCATGTCGGGGCGGCGCGCGCGGAGGTCGGCGGCGGTCGCGAGGTACAGCAGCGGGCGCAGCCGCTTGCCGCCGCCGGTAGCGTAGCGCATGCTTTGGCCCAGGCCGCTGCGGTCGCGGGGGAGCAGGGCGCGCAGCTCGCGCTCGAGGGCCTGCGTTGCTTGGAGGCGCCAGCGCCGCCATGCGGCGGGCGGGCGGGCTGCGGCGTCGTTACTTTCCTTTGCTCTCAAGTACTTCAATCTGCTGCTGGACATCCTTGAGCATGTCCTTGCAGTTGGCGATGAGCGTGGAACAGCGCTTGAAGCGCCTGACGACCTCATCCAGCGGCAAGCTGCCGCCTTCGATGGCGTTCACGCTCTCTTCGATCTCGGCGAGCGCTTCCTCGAAACTGCGACTGCCGTCGCTGGGTTGGTCTGCCGCTTTCTTCGCCATTGATGGGCTTTGATTCTACCTGTTATGGCCCAAGAGTTTAGAATTGAGGCAATCCGTCGCTGCCGCAGGAGAAGGGATCGCGCCCTAGGGCGCGGCCCAGCCGAAGGAGCAACTGCCTCGGAAACTCTCAGGCCAAGGTACTGCAGCAGGGTGGGATTATCTGGAGAGCAATGCGCGCCGTTCGCGGCGTAGGGCATTCACCGAAGGGGTAACCGCCGCTTTGCGGCGAGAAACTCTCAGGTAAGCGGACAGATGGGGCGGTGGCCGGCAGGCCACGCTCCGCTAGACGCATGACCACAGACACCGCGCTCCAGACCACGCCGCTCGCATCGCTGCATGCGGAGCTGGGCGCGAAGCTCGTGGACTTCGCCGGCTGGCAGCTGCCCATGAGCTTCGCCGGGACGCTGGCCGAGCATCGCCAGACCCGCGAGAACTGCTCCTTGTTCGACGTCTCCCACATGGCGCAGTTCCGCATGCGGATTCAATATGCCTGCAATTCGATCGAGTACTTGCTGCCGCTGCGCGCCAAGGCGCTCAAGCCCGGGCGGTGCAAGTACACCGTCCTGTGCGACGAGCAAGGCGGCATCATCGACGACTTGATCGTCGGCTGCGAGGGCAAGGACGACTATTTCATCGTCAGCAACGCTTCGCGTCGCGTCGATGTTCACTGGCATATAGCGACGATGCTCGGCTATGCTGAAGCGCTGGAGTACCTGGCAGGGCGGGCACTGCTGGCGGTGCAGGGGCCGGCAGCGGCAGAGATCTGCAGCAAGTTTTTTCCTGCGGCGACCGAGCTGCGGTTCATGGGTTCCGCATGGTTTGACTATCGCGGGCAGCAGTGCCGCATCGCGCGCTGCGGGTACACCGGCGAGGACGGCTTTGAGATCTCCACGCCGGGCGAGGTCGCCGAGGCCTTGGCCCGGGAGATCCTTGCTGACGAGCGCTGCTTGCCGGCTGGTTTGGGCGCGCGCGACGTCCTGCGGCTGGAGGCCGGGCTGTGCCTGTACGGCAACGACATCGATGAGAAGACCAGCATCTGTACCGCAGGGCTCGAGTGGATTGTCCCGCGCGCTTTGCGGGAGCATGGCGACTTCATCGGTGCGGAGCGGCTGCATGCTGAGCTGGCGGACGGCTGCGAGCAGCGGCTGGTCGGCCTGACATTGGAAGGCCGGACGCCCGCCCGGGCGGGAGCGAAGATCCAGCGCGAGGGCAAGGAGGTCGGCGTGATCACCAGCGGAGGTTTTGCGCCCAGCCTGGGGCATCCCATCGCCCTGGCGAAGTTGCGGCGGGACAGCATCGACGCCAAGGCCGCTTATGCAGCGGTGGTGCGCGAACGGGAGCTGCCGTGCAAGCTAGCCGAGCTACCGTTTGTTCCGCACAAGTATTTCACCCAAGCATCTGTTTCCGCAAGCAAAGGAGAGAGCAAACCATGAGCGAGGAATTGCGTTACACCAAGGAGCATGAGTGGCTGGTACCGGTCGGCGACGGCGTCTGGCGCGTTGGCGTCAGCGACTACGCCCAAGAGCAATTGGGCGACATCGTCGCGGTCGAGTTGCCCACGGCGGACGCTGCAGTGACAGCGGGGCAGGCATGCGCCGTGCTCGAATCGGTCAAGTCAGCGAGCGACATCTACGCGCCGATCGCAGGGACGATCGTCAAGGTCAACGACCAGCTGGAGGATTCTCCGGAGAAGGTGAACGCATCACCCACGTCCGAGGGCTGGCTGTTCGAGATCAAGGCTGAGGGCGAGGTCGATTTAAAGGAGTTCATGGACCTGTCGACCTATCAAGCGGGCCTGGATGCCTGAGCGCCCGCATTACCGGGACCGGCACATCGGGCCGGACGCCGCTGAGCTGCAGCGCATGCTGGCGGCCGTCGATGGCGGGGCCAGCTTGGAGAAGTTCATCGAGCGGGCGGTACCCGCGAGCATCCTCGCGCCGCCGCCAGAGCTGCCGGAGCGGCTGAGCGAGCAGGAGGCCCTGCGGGAACTGGAGCGGTATGCGAGTCAGAACGGCGTGCACAAGCCGCTGCTGGGCCTGGGCTTTTACGGCAGCGTGATGCCCGTTCCGATCCGGCGCCTGCTGTTCGAGAACCCATCGTGGTACACGGCGTATACGCCGTATCAAGCGGAGATTTCGCAGGGACGGCTGGAGCTGCTGCTGTGCTTCCAGACCATGGTCGCCGACCTCTGCGGGCTGGACATGGCGAACGCCTCCCTGCTTGACGAGGCCTCGGCCGCGGCCGAAGCGATGATCATGTTGTGGCGCGTGGCGCCGGACGCCAAGCGCGCGGCCTTCTTGGTGGACGCGGACACTCATCCGCAGAACATCGAAGTGCTGCGGACCCGCGCCGAGCCCTGCGGCATCGACCTCCGCATCTGCGCGGACGCAGTTGACTTCCAGAAGCATGCGGACCAGGCCTTCGGAGCGCTAATGAGTTATCCGTGCTCGTCCGGCCGCATCGTCGATTGGCGCGGACTCATCGCCGAGCTGCGCGAGCGCAAGGTCCCGACGGTCGCCTGTACTGATTTGCTGGCGCTCATGCTGTTGGAATCTCCCGGCGCCCTTGGCGCGTCGGTGGCGGTTGGATCCGCTCAGCGCTTCGGCCTGCCATTGGGCGCGGGCGGACCGCATGCGGGCTTCATCGCCTTGGAGAAAGCATACATGCGCAAGGCGCCCGGCCGCATCGTCGGCATCGCGCCGGACTCCGAAGGACGCATGGCCTTCCGCCTGTCGCTGCAGACGCGGGAGCAGCACATCCGCCGCGACCGGGCGACGTCGAACATCTGCACGGCCCAGTCCTTGCCGGCGATGATCGCCGCGGCCTATGCCATCTATCATGGGCCCGCTGGCTTGCGTAGCATCGCCGCACGCGTCCACGGTATGGCGCGAGGCCTGGCTGAGGCGCTGACAGGGGGCGGCTGCAAATTAGTCCACCAGGATTATTTCGACACGCTTTGTCTCGAACATCCGCAAGCGCAGCGCTTGGCTGACCAAGCGGCGGCGGCGGGTTTTGACCTGCGCTGCGCTGACGGACGGCTTTATCTCAGCTGTGATGAGACCGTCAGCGAAGTTGAAGCCGCGCGCTTGGCCGAGGCTTGCGGGGGCAAGTGGGAAGGGCTTGCTAAAGGCGTTTCCTCGCCGCATGCCGAGCTGGCGCGTACCGCCGCGCCGCTGCGGCACAAGGTTTTCAACGCCAACACTTCCGAGCATGCGTTCATGCGCCTGCTGCGCCGCTTGGCCGCCAAGGACATCGCGCTCGACCGCTCGATGATCCCGCTGGGCTCGTGTACTATGAAGCTGAACGCCGCGACCGCGATGCAGTCGCTGGCGTCCGCGCGCTGGAACGAGCAGCATCCCTTCGCGCCGCCGGCGCGGCTCGCGGGCATGAATGCGCTCGCAGCCGAGCTGGGTGAGTTCCTGACGCGCCTCACCGGCTTTGACGCGGTCAGTTTCCAGCCGAACGCCGGCTCCCAGGGCGAATACGCCGGGCTGCTGGCGATCCGCGGCTGGCACCGCGAGCAGGGCGGGGCCGAGCGCTGCGTCTGCTTGATTCCGGCATCGGCGCACGGTACCAACGCGGCGAGCGCGGCGATGGTCGGCATGGAAGTACAAAACATCGCCGTCGATGCAGAAGGCGGCGTGGACCTCGACGACCTGCGCGCGAAGATCGACGCGGCCGGCGCGCGGCTGGCGGCGATGATGGTCACCTATCCCTCGACCTGCGGCATTTACAACGAGAGCCTGGGTACCGCCTGCGAGCTGGTCCACAAAGCCGGCGGCCTGGTCTACATGGACGGGGCCAATCTCAACGCCCTGGTGGGGATCGCGTTGCCTGGCAAGCTGGGCCCGGACATCATGCACATCAACCTGCACAAGACTTTTTGCATCCCGCATGGCGGCGGCGGTCCCGGCGCCGGGCCGGTGGTGTGCACGGACAAGCTGCGTCCCTTCCTGCCGGGGCACTGGACCGCGGTGGACGGACGGACCGACGGCGGCATCAGCGCCGCGCCGCTGGGTTCGGGGATGCTGCTGGCGATCTCTTGGGCTTACATCCGCATGATGGGCGCGGCCGGCCTGCGCGCCGCGACCGGTACCGCGGTGCTGGCGGCCAATTACATGCAGCGGCAATTAGAGCAGAAGTACCGGCTGGCGTTCAAGAGCTCGAGCGGATGGTGCGCGCATGAGTTCGTACTGGACCTGAGCGAGTTCAAGGACAGCGCCGGGGTCACGGTCGAGGACGTCGCCAAGCGCTTGATCGACATGGGCTTTCATGCGCCGACGGTTTCCTTCCCGCAAGCGAACTGCATGATGATCGAGCCCACTGAGTCCGAAGGGGTCGCCGAACTTGACCGTTTCTGCGAGGCCCTTGTGCAGATCCGCGCGGAGATCGAGAAGGTCGCGCAGGGCGAGTGGCCACGCGATGACAACCCGTTGGTCAACGCCCCGCATCCTGCGGCGGACTTGCTGGACGGGAACGCGCGGTCTTACACCCCTGCGGAAGCGGCCTATCCGCTGGCGTGGATCAAGGACGACAAGTATTGGCCGCCGGTCAGCCGCATCGACCAGGTCAAGGGCGATCGTTCGCCGCAGTTGGTGCTGGCGCCGGACATGGATCCAGCCCCGAGCGTCAGCTAGAGCATCAAGCGCACGATTCCGATCACCAGGGCGATGATCGGGATGAGAAAGAGCAGTACGAAATCGGCGTCCATGTCCGCCGGGCCCGTTTCCTAGAACTTCGCTGCGTCGTAGCGCGCTGCGACCGCGGCCCAGTCGACCACGTTCCAGAAGGCGGCCAGGTAGTCCGGGCGCTTGTTCTGGTACTTGAGATAGTAGGCGTGCTCCCACACGTCGATGCACAGCAGCGGCGTGCCCTTGGCCGCGTCCTCGGCCACGTCCATCAGCGGATTGTCCTGATTGGGCGTCGACACCACCTTGAGCTCGCCATCCTTGAGGATGAGCCAGGCGAAGCCGGAGCCGAAGCGCCCCACGCCGGCGGCGTTCATGGCCTCGCGCAGCTTGTCCGCGCTCCCGAAGGCGGCGTTGATGGCCTCGCCGAGGGCGCCGTCGGGATCGCCGCCGCCGTCCTTGCTCATGCACGCCCAGAACAGGTTGTGGTTGTAGTAGCCGCCCGCGTTGTTGCGCACTGCCGGGCCCAGCTCGCCGACCTTGCCGAGGATGGCGGCGATGTCGTCGCTGTCAGCCATGGCGGAACCGGCCAGCGCGTCCTGCATCTTGCCGAAGTAGGTACGGTGGTGGCGGTCGTAGTGAATCTCCATGGTGCGCGCGTCGATATGCGGCTCCAGGGCGTCGTAGGCGTAGGGCAGGTCGTTGAAAGTCAGGGCCATGTGAGGTGTTCTCCTAATGATGCCGGCAGGGAGCGGTAATAGAATGCCGATTTTAGCAAATGAGAATCAAGCTGGATTGGGCGCCGCCCGCGGGTCCTGTAGCGATCGCCATCGGCAATTTCGACGGCGTCCATCGCGGGCACCAGGCCTTGCTGCGCGAGCTGCGGGCCCGCGCCGAGCAGCAGCGGCTGGAGATCCTGGCGCTGACGTTCGAGCCCCATCCGCTGGCGCTGCTCGATCCGCGGCGGACGCCAGCGCGGCTGCTTGACCTGCGCGGGAAGGCTGAGCTCCTCGCGCAGGCGGGCGCTGCGCAGCTGAATGTCATGCGCTTTACCCCGTCCCTGTCCCAGTTGCCGGCGCGGGCGTTCGTCGAGCGCCTGTGCTCCGAGCTGCAGATGAAGATCCTGGCGGTGGGCGAGGACTTTCGCTTCGGCCATCGGCGTACCGGCGACGTCGCCATGCTGCGGGAACTGGCCGCTGAGCTGGATTTTGATCTGCTGCTTATTGAGGATGTAACCGCCGTTGACAGCCGGGTCGCGAGCAAGGGCATACGAGCTGCGCTGCAGAGCCATGAATTTGACAAGGCAGCTGAGATGCTAGGACGAAGTTATTGTTTGCAGGGCAGAGTAGTGCACGGATACAAGCTCGGGCGCGAGCTCGGCTGTCGCACAGCCAATCTGCGGTTTGAGGGCACGCCGCCGCTGCACGGCATCTATGCGGCGACCGCCCAGCTCGGCTCCGACGAGCGCGAATGGGCGGCGGCGCTCAGCGTCGGGCGCCGGCCGACGGTCGATGGCAAGCGCTTGACGATTGAGGCTCATTTGCTCGATTACGCCGGTCCCGATTTTTATGGCGCTCGCCTGCGGGTGCAGCCGCGGCTGTTTTTGCATCCCGAGAGGGAGTACAGCGGGATGGAGGAGCTGCGCGCCGCGATCGCGGCCGATGTCGCTGAGTGCCGGGCCCGGCTGGCCGGCGGCTAGTCCTCGAGCAGCTGGGCGAGGTGATGGCGGCCGGGCTTGGCGCCGGCTAGCTTGATCGCGGCCCACAGCGCGCCATTGGCGAAATTGGCGCGTGAGAACGCCCGATGGGTAAGCTCCAGGCATTCGCCCGGCGCGGCGAAATAGGCGGTGTGGGTCCCGGCGATGTCGCCGGCGCGGCTCGAAGCGACGCCGATTTCATCTTTTGCGCGGCTGCAGTCATCGCCGGCGCGGCCGGCGACGACCTTATCCTTGTCCCCGCGGGCTGTGCGCACGGTTTCAACCATCAGCTTGGCGGTGCCCGACGGCGCGTCCTTCTTGCCGGCGTGATGGGCCTCGTGGATTTCGACATCCCAGCCGGGCAAGGCGGCCGCAGCGGTCCGCAGCAGGCGATTGAGGACATTGACGCCGAGCGACATGTTGGGCTCGACGAGCAGGGGTATGTCGGCGGCGGCGGCGCTGAGCGCTGCTTCGGCCTCAGCGTCATAGCCGGTCGTACCGACGATCAGCGCGACCTTGCCCTGCCGGGCCGCAGCCAGCGCACCCGCCAGGCCGGCGGGCAGCGGAAAGGCGATCAGGGCGTCGATGCGACCGTTCAAGTCAGATGCTTCGCCCGCTGCTTCGAGAGCGACGCCCGGCTGGCCGGGGATTTCCTGCCCCAGCTGCGGGTGGTCCGGCCGCTCGAAAGCGGCGCCGAGCTCGGCGCCGGGCTCAGCGGCGATGGCCGCGACCAGCGCCTGGCCCATGCGTCCGGCCGCGCCCCAGACGCCGATGCGTACGGCTGTTGCCACAACCAATCAGTTCGCGAAGACGTAGGCGGCGTTGCCGTCCTGGTCGAAATGGACCTCGGCGCTGAAGCGGCGCTCTTTATCCTGGTCCTTGTAGAAGCGGACATAGACCCATACTTCGTGGTCGATGTTCCAGCGCGATTGCGGCGGGCCGAGCAGCTTGCGCACCTCGCTCTTGCTCAGGCCCTGGATCTGGTCGAGCTGCTCTTCGAGCTTGGGATTGCCCTGTTCGATGATGACGTTGCGCGTGAGCGGCGGCGGGCTGCAGGCGGCCAGGACCAGCAGCAGCGCGAGGGCGGTGACAATGCGCATAGGCGGTGATTTTAAATGCTGCGGTTAAAATTCCCCGTTCTACCGCAAGGGAGAGCGAAGCGATGGACAAATACGATGTGCTGGTGATAGGCGGCGGCCCCGGCGGCTATGTGGCCGCGATCCGCGCCGCGCAGCTGGGATTCAAGGCGGCCTGCGTCGACCGGCGCCCGGCGCCCGGCGGCAAGGGCATCGCCTACGGCGGGACCTGCCTGAACGTCGGCTGCATCCCCTCGAAGGCCTTGCTGGAGTCCTCGCACCACTATGAAATGGCGCGCGAGGGCTTCGCGGCCCACGGCATCAAGACGGGCAAGGTCGCGCTTGACCTGCCGGCGATGCTCGGGCGCAAGGACGCGGTCGTCAAGCAATTGACCGGCGGCATCGGCATGCTGTTCAAGAAGAACAAGATCGCCGCCCTGGAGGGCTCGGCGCGCCTGGCGAAGCTCGGCCCGCCGCATGAGGTCGAGATCGAAGGCGCGGGTACGGTCCAGGCCGACCACGTCATCATCGCGACCGGCTCGGAGTCGCGCCCGATCCCGGCGGCGCCGGTGGACAACGACCGCATCGTCGACAACGTCGGCGCGCTGGAGTTCGACGAGGTGCCCGCGCGGCTGTGCATCATCGGCGCCGGCGTCATCGGCCTGGAGCTCGGCAGCGTCTGGCGGCGGCTGGGCGCGGAGGTCACGGTGCTCGAGGCCCTGCCGGACTTTCTCGGGGTGGCCGACGCGGACATCGCCAAGGCCGCGGCCAAGGTCTTCGCCAAGCAGGGCCTGGACATCAAGCTGGGCTGCAAGGTGACCGGGACCAAGCCGGGGCGCAAGCAAGTTGAAGTTACCTGGGAAGAGGACGGCGCCGAGCGCAAGGGCAAGTTCGACCGCTTGATCGTCGCGGTCGGGCGCGTGCCCTGCACCGCCGGCCTGGGCGCTGAGGAAGCCGGGCTCAAGCTCGAGCAGGGCCGCATCGCGGTGGATGCGCAGTGCCGCACCGGCATCCCGAACCTGTGGGCGCTGGGCGACGTGGTCCGCGGGCCGATGCTCGCGCACAAGGCGGAGGAGGAAGGCGTGATGGTGGCCGAGCTGATTGCGGGCAAGAAGACGGAGGTCCATTTCGACGCGATTCCCTGGGTGATTTACACCCATCCGGAGATCGCTTGGGCGGGCAAGACCGAGCGCGAGCTCAAGGAGAGCGGCACGCCCTACCATGCCGGCAGCTTTCCCTTCGCGGCCAACGGCCGCGCGCTCAGCGTGGGCGATGCGACCGGCATGGTCAAGATCCTCGCGCATGCGGAGACCGACCGGGTGCTCGGCGTGCACATGTTCGGCAACGCGGCCTCGGAGATGATCGCTGAAGCGGTGATGGCGATGGAGTTCCAGGGCTCGGCCGAGGACATCGCCTTGATCTGCCATGCGCATCCGACGCTGTCGGAAGCGACCAAGGAGGCGGCGCTGGCGCTGGCCAAGCGCGCCATCCACGCCTAGGGACATTTGACCGGCGCGGAGAAGGAGCCGCGGTCGAAGTGCCTGCTTGGCACCGACGCGGTCATCCGCTGGTATCAACGCAGGCTCAAGGTCGGGCAGCTCCTGCATGACCCGGCGCAGGAACTGCTGGTCCAACGCCTGCAGCGCCTGGCGGACGACCTGATGGCCAAGCGCGGCGAGCGCCAGCATGGCTATCTGGCGCGCCTGCTGCGCCGCGACAAGCACGCGCAGGTGCGCGGGCTGTACGTACATGGGAAAGTAGGGCGCGGCAAGAGCTTCTTGGTCGACGGCTTCTTTCTCAATCTGCAGCGCCAGGACAAGCTGCGGGTGCATTACCACGCTTTCATGCGGCGCTTTCATGCGGCGATGGAAGCCACGTCCGACGGCGCGGACGGCCTGGCGCAGTTCGCGGCGCGGCTCGCCGACCGCCATGCGATTCTCTGCCTGGACGAGTTCCACGTCAGCGACATCGCCGATGCGATGATCCTCGGGCGCCTGCTGCGGGAATTGATCGGCCACGGCGTCGTCATCGTCGCGACTTCCAACTATCCGCCGGCCGGCTTGTACCCCAACGGCCTGGCGCGCGACCGCTTCCTGCCGGCGATCGCCTTGCTCGAGGAGCATCTCGACGTCTTCGATCTCGACGGGCCGTACGACTATCGCTTGCGCGAGCTCGAGCAGCTCAGCTTGTACTACCACCCGCTCAATGACGAGAACATGGAGCGGCTGGGCGAGCGCTTCAGCGCATTGGCCAAGGGCATGAATCTCAAGCGCAGCGTCAAGGTCGACGCGCAGCGGCGCATGCCGGCGCTGCGGCGGACCGGCGACGCGGTGTGGCTGGATTTCGCCGAGGCCTGCGGGGGCAACTACGGCCAGGGCGATTACCTCAGCATCGCCTCCCGTTTCGCGACCGTCTTTTTATCAGGCGTCCCCCGGCTCGGGGCCGAGGACAACGCCGAGGCCACCCGGCGCTTCACCTGGCTGGTCGATGTGCTCTATGAAGCGCGCGCCAAGCTGCTGCTGCTCGCGGCTGCGCCGCTGCCGGAGCTGTACGCCGGCGAGGAGGGTGGCGAAGCGGGCCGGACGCTGTCGCGCCTGCGCGAGATGCAGTCGCAGCAGTATCTGGTCGAGCCCGTGCGCGCGCCGGCCTGAGCGCGCGCTTACTGCTCGTCGAGCACCAGTTGCGGGAACGCCGGCGGCATCGGCAGCTCGGTGATGCCGCTCAGGACGAAGGCCTGGTGCATGCCTGCTGATGCGATATAAGGATTGAGATCCTTCAGCTGCCGGACGGGCTCGTCCGAGTCGGAGACATAGACCAGGTAGTCGCCATCGATGGGTTGCAGGGTGAAGCCCGGGACTTGTGGCAGCCGCTGCCTGGTCACGACGTGGCTGGCCACGAGCTGCATGTCCTGCGCCGGTACCTGCTGGAGCGCGTAGCCGATGCTGCCGCCGTCGTAGAAGGGCACCGGCCGATGCAAAAAGTAATAGCCCGGCGTGTTGAAATAGGCATCGTCGACATGGGCGAGGCCGCGCAGGTCGGGATCGTCGTGCAGCTTCAGGTAAGTGCGATAGAGGTTGCTGGTGTCGGTCAGGTAGAGGGTTTCGCCGCGCTCGCGGGAGTTGGCCGTGTGCAGCCAGCTGTCATCATAGATGTTGAAGCAGATGATGACCGCGAACACGCCCGCATAGGCGCCGGGGACGGCCAAGCGCAGCGTCGGCAGCTTCAGGTCGTTGAGCCAGTGCACGAGGCCAGCGGCGATCAGCAGCAGGAACATGGCATGGATGATGAAGATGAAGCGCATTTCCTTATGGACCTGGATGTTGTGCAGCAGCAGCGTACCGAGCAGCAGCAGCAGCAGCAGGGCGCATGCGCGCCAGTTCTTGAACGCCATGTAGATGGCCGCGGGAAACAGCAGGCCGGTGGTGACTGGCAGTCGTTCGATGAAGAAGCTGAGCGGCTCAGCCTCGCGGTTCTCGGCGATGAACTGGTTGGCGAGGAAGTTGACGTAGTAGGACTGGTAGGGATAGGACCAGGTCAGGGCCTCATAGGCGCCGACCAGCGCGACCATCACGATGCCGGCGCCGGCTGACAGCAGGGTCCAGCGCCAGGGCCGCGCGAGCGCGAGCGCCAGCCACAGCAGGCCGGCGGTGGGCAGGTACTGCATGCGCAGGGCCGCGGTCAGCGCCAGCAGCAGCCCGATGCCGATTGCGCCGGCGGCGCGATCGGCCGCTGGCCTGCATGCGAGCGCGAAGGCGGTGAAGAAGACCGGCGCGGCGGTGAACTCGGTGAAGGGCTTGTGCGCGAAGACGATCAGATAGGGCCACAGCGCGGCGAGGATCAGGGCGAGGCGTCCGCAGTCCTCGTTGAACAGCCGCCGGCCGATGTGATAGCAGGCCCAGGGGATGATCACCGCCAGCGCGCAGAACACCAGCTTGACCGCATAGACGTAAAAGCCAGGATGGTCGAGGCCGGTGATCTTGCACAGCCACAGGAACGCGGCGACGAAGCCCGGGATCAGAAAGCTGCGCGCGCCGTAATAGTACTCCCAATAGGAGACGCCATAGCCGAAGACCGCCTTGTGGGCGGGCTCGAGGTACTGCATGATCTCATCGGGGTGCAGCAGGAAATCGCCGCCGAGCGCGACGCCGGCGCGCAGGATGAAGGCGATGCCCAGCCAGGTCCACAAGTGTTTCCAGACAGCGCCCTCATCGGTGACGGGCGGCAGGAGAAAGCCCTTGAAGAAGCTGCGCTTGCCGTTGGCGGCGGGCGCTGGCTCAGGATCGGGCTGCTGCGCCTCAGGTTCCGGCGCTGTCTGCTCCGCTTGCCGCGCCGCTTGCTGGCGTCGCTTCTTTCTTTTCGCCATGGCCCCTATTGAGTGAGGATCTCAGCCGGACCGTCGGTCACGCGGATGGTGTGCTCCCACTGCGCCGACAATTGGCGGTCCCTGGTCACTACGGTCCAGCCGTCGGCCAGTACTTTGATGTGCTGCTTGCCGGCGTTGATCATCGGCTCGATGGTGAACGTCATGTTCTCGCGCAGGGTCAGCGGCGGCTGCTTGCTCACGTAATGCAGCACCTGCGGGGGCTCATGGAAGCATGCGCCGATGCCGTGGCCGCAGTATTCCTGCACGACGCTGCAGCCGGCCGCGGCGGCGCGGCTCTCGATCGCCTCGCCGATAGCGCTGATGTCATTGCCGGCGACCGCGGCCGCGATGCCGTCTTTGAGGCACTGCTCGGTGGTCGCGCACAGCTCCTGCGCCCGCTGCGAAGCGGTCCCGATCTGGTACATGCGCGAGCAGTCGGCGTAATAGCCTTCGAGGATGACGGTCACGTCGACGTTGACGATGTCCCCGTCCTTGAGCTTGGTCTCGTGGCTGGGGATGCCGTGGCAGACCTGGTGATTGACCGAAGTGCAGATGGATTTGGGAAACGGCTTGTGGCCGGCAGGCGCGTAGTTCAGGGGCGCGGCGATCGCGCCGGCGTCCTCGATCGCGCGCGCGCACCAGTCATCGATGTCGCCGGTACTCGTGCCCGGCGCGATGCGCTCGGCGACCATTTCCAGCAGGGAAGCGGCCAGCGCGCCGCTGCGCCGCATGCGCTCAATTTGCGCCGGCGTCTTGACGTTGGGTTTGCCCATCGGGTGCGATGCGAATGCGATAGATGGCGTGGTTGGCCTCGTCGGTGATGATGATCGATCCGTCCCGGAGCTCGGCGATGTCGTAGGGCCGGGCGTAGTAGCGTCCTTCATCATCGAGCCAGCCTTCGATGAAGGGCTCGTTGGCGATGACGCGCTGCCCGTCAGCCGAGAAGTGCAGCCTGCGCACGGCGAAGCCGGCGCGCTCGGTGTCGTTTTTCCAGTGGCCGCGCAGCGCGACCAGCGCGGACCCCAGCGGCAGGATGCCGCCCGGCCGCCGGATGAAGTGGATGCCCTGGGCCTGGACGCGCTCGCCGAGCAGCAGCTTGGGCTTGACGAACCTGTCGCATTTGTAGTACTGGCCGTAATGGGGGTCGGGCAAGTCGCCCTGGTGGCAGAACGGAAAGCCGAGGTTCAGGTTCTTGTGCGGAATGTGGTTGAGCTCGTCCTGCGGCTGCGGCTCCATGCCGTAGCGGCCGGTGTCGGTGGCCCACATCTCGCCGGTGACGGGATGAAAGTCAAAGAAGGCCGAATTGCGCATGCCGCGGGCGTGGATTTCGGCTGCGTTTGCGGGGTTCTTGGTGTCGAAGGAGATGATCACGCCGTGCCAGTCCTGGTGGTCTTTGCCCGGCGGACAGGAATTGCATGGCGAAGGCAGCGACAGGAAGAGCTTGCCATCGGGCGTATAGTCTATGAAGGGCGAGCCGTAGCCGCGGTCGTCATCCACATAGGTGCCTAGCTTTTTCATTTGGATGGAGCTGCTGTCGGTCATGCTGGAAGGGTCGCCGACCAAGATGAGGTCTCCGGCATCGGCAATCAGCAGGTTCTTGCCGGCCCAAGCGACGCCGCTAGGGCGGGTCAGGCCGTTGTAGGAGCGCAGGAGGTAGTCGTCGCTGCCGGGCTGCGCGAGCAGGATATGGAAGGTGTCGCTGTTGGAGCTGATGGCGACGTGGCCGTCTTCGGACACGTCGATGGCGCGAGGCTTCTTGAGGCCGGTGGCCATGACTTCAAGCGTCAGGCCAGCTGGCAGGATGGCCTTGGCCGCCGCCACATGGGGATCGGCGGCGGCCCCTGCGGCCGCGGCCAGCATGAGGCAGATTGTAAAATGCAGACGCTTCAGCCTAGAGGTTTGCATGCCAGAGGAGTATCAGCCCGCCAGGGTCTCGAATCAACGCTCGCCCACGGCCCAACTGCGTATTTTACAAGTTGAGCGGCCGGCGGGGCTCAGTTTCCAGGCGGGGCAGTTCACCAAGCTGGGCCTGTTGCCGGACGGCGCGGCCAAGCCGCTGGGGCGTGCTTATTCCTTCGTCAATCCGCCGGCGACCGAGCTGCTGGAGTTCTGCTACGACGTGCTGCCGGAGGGCGGCAACCTGACGCCGCGGCTCGACGGGCTCGGTACGGGCGACGAGGTGCTGGTCTCGATGCGCCCGAACGGCCTGCTGACCTTGGCGAACATCCCGGCGGCGCTCAATCTGTTCATGATCGCGACCGGCACGGGCATCGGGCCGTTCATCTCGATTCTCAACGCCGGCGACGAGGTGTGGGAGAAGTACGAGAGCGTGGTGCTGGTCTATTCGGCGCGTCATCGAAGCGATTTGGTTTATGACGACACCCTCGCCGAGCTCGCGCAGCTGCGGCGCCAGCAGTTCACCTACATCCCGGTGGTTACGCGGGAGCAGGTGGCCGGCGCGGCGAACGAGCGGGTCACCGCCTTGATCGCGAACGGCGAGCTCGCGCGGCGGGCCCGGGCGGAGCTCGATGCGAGCTGCCAGTTCATGCTCTGCGGCAATCCGGCCATGGTCCAGGAGGTTTGCGCGCTCTTGCAGGAGCGGGGGCTGGAGCGCAATCGCCGGGCCCGTCCGGGCAATGTCACCGTCGAGAAATACTGGTGACAACTTATAATATAGTCGCTGCAACTTCATGAAAATCCACGAATATCAGGCCAAGGAGCTGCTCCGCGCGCACGGGGTCCCCGTGCCGGCGGGCAAGGCCTGCTTCAGCGCTGCTGAAGCGAGCGCGGCCGCGGCCGAGCTCGGCGGCGAGGTCTGGGTGGTCAAGGCGCAGATCCATGCGGGCGGCCGCGGCAAGGGCGGCGGGGTCCAGGTATGCAAGAGCATGGACGAGGTCAAGGAAGCGGCCGAGCGCATCTTCGGCATGCAGCTGGTGACCCATCAGACCGGTCCGGAGGGCCAGCAGGTGCGGCGGCTGCTCGTCGAGCAGGGCGCGGCGATCGAGCGCGAGTTGTATCTGGGCATGGTGGTCGACCGCCAGCGCCAGCAGGTGGTGGTCATGGCGTCGGCCGAAGGTGGCATGGAGATCGAGGAAGTTGCGGCGAAGACCCCGGAGAAGATTCTCAAGGCCTGGGTCGACCCGGCCAAGGGCGTGGACGCGGATGAATCAGCCAAGCTGGCTGCGGGCCTGGAGCTGCCTGAATCGGCCCGCGCGCCGTTTGTCCAGATGGTCGAGCAGCTGCATGCCGCTTTTGTGGCGATCGACGCCTCGTTGCTGGAGATCAATCCGCTGGTGCTGCTGGCGAGCGGCGAGCTGGCGGCCTTGGACGCCAAAGTCAATCTCGATGAGAACGCCTTGTTCCGGCACAAGGAGCTGCTCGAGCTCAAGGACGAGGACGAAGAGGACCAGTCCGAGGCCCGTGCGGCCAAGTTCGGCCTGTCCTACATCGCGCTCGACGGCGACATCGGCTGCATGGTCAACGGCGCGGGCCTGGCGATGGCGACGATGGACGCGATCAAGCTCAAGGGCGGGAGCCCGGCGAATTTTCTCGACGTCGGCGGCGGCGCGACCAAGGAGAACGTGACCGAGGCCTTTCGCATCATGCTGGAGAATCCTTCGCTCAAGGCGATTCTGGTGAACATTTTCGGCGGCATCATGCGCTGCGACGTGATCGCCGAGGGCGTGGTGGCCGCGGCCAAGGAGATTGAGATGAAGGTCCCGCTGGTGGTGCGTCTCGAGGGTACCAACGTGGGCAAGGGCAAGGAGATCCTGGCGCAGTCGAGCCTGGAGATCACCTCGGCCGACGACATGGACGACGCCGCCACCAAAGCCGTGGCCGCCGCGAGCTGACAGGGAGGGGAAGGAGCAGCGGCCATGGCGATTTTGATTGATGCCTCCACGCGCATTGTGACCCAGGGGATCACGGGCAAGACCGGCAGTTTCCACACCAAGCACAGCCTGGCGTACGCCCAGGGGCGGGAGTGCTATGTGGCGGGCGTTACGCCCGGCAAGGGCGGCCAGGAATGCGAGGGCGTGCCGGTGTTCAACAGCGTGGGCGAGGCCAAGAAGGAGACCGGCTGCAACGTCTCGGTCATCTACGTCCCGCCGCCGTTCGCGGCGAGCGCGATCGAGGACGCGGTCAAGGAGGAGCTGGACCTGGTGATCTGCATCACCGAGGGCATACCGGTGATCGACATGCTGCGCGTGCGCGACATGATGCGCGGCTCCAAGACCTTGCTGGTCGGGCCCAACTGCCCGGGGGTGATCACGCCGGAGCAGGTCAAGATCGGCATCATGCCGGGTTACATCCACAAGGCGGGCGCGGTCGGCATCGTCTCACGCTCGGGCACCTTGACCTATGAGGCGGTCCATCAGGTCTCGCAATTGGGCCTGGGCCAGTCGACCTGCGTCGGCATCGGCGGCGATCCGGTCAACGGCCTCAAGCACAAGGACGTGCTCAAGCTGTTCAACGAGGACGAAGAGACCAAGGCCATCGTGATGGTTGGCGAGATTGGGGGTACCGACGAGGAGGAAGCAGCTGAATACGCCAGCAGCGAGGTCTCCAAGCCGATTGTTGGCTTCATCGCCGGAGTCACGGCGCCGCCGGGCAAGCGCATGGGCCATGCGGGCGCGATTATCGCCGGCGGCAAGGGCACGGCGGACGAGAAGATCGCGGCGCTGGAGAAGGCGGGCATTCCGACGACCAAGAACCCGGCTGAGATCGGCAAGCTGCTGCGGGCGAACTATCCCGGCTCTTGATGGAGAGGTTCCGGGATTTCACGGGCCTGGCGGTTCCCTATCTGCGGGAGAACGTCGACACCGATCAGATCATACCCAAGCAGTTTTTGACCAGCGTCAAGAAGACGGGTTACGGGCTGTTTCTGTTCAACGACGAGCGCTGGCTCGAGCCGGCGCGCGATGCGGAGGTCACGCGCGAGCAGCTGGCGCCGAACCTTGATTTCCCGCTCAACCAGGCGCGATATGAAGGCGCGCAGGTCTTGCTGGCGGGGAGCAACTTCGGCTGCGGCAGTTCCCGCGAGCATGCGGTCTGGGCGCTGACGGGCTTTGGCTTGCGGGCGATCATCGCGCCGGGCTTCGCCGACATCTTCAGCGGCAACGCGAGCAAGAACGGCCTGTTGCTGGTAACCTTGCCGGAAGCGACGGTCTTGGAGCTGGCGAAGCAGTGTGAGGACGAGCCGGGCTTTGCGATCGAAGTCAACCTGTCAGCGGCTGAGCCCTACGTTGCGGCCAAGGGCGTCAAGCATCAATTCGCGATCGACGCGGGCATCCGCGAGCGGTTGCTGGCGGGCCTGGACGACATCGCCGCGACCGAGCGGCTGGCGGACCAGATCCAAGAGTACGAGGAGCGCCGCCGGCAGCAGGAGCCCTGGCTCGACATCGGCCAGTAGGCCATGGGACTGGACCTGCTGCTGCTGCCGGGCGACGGCATCGGCCCCGAAGTGATCGACCAGCTGCGGCCGCTGCTGCAGGCGACGTCGGATTTAGAGATAGCAGAGGCCGACTTCGGCGGCATAGCGATTGACAAGCACGGCAGTCCCTTGCCGGCGTCGACCTTGGAGCGCGCGCAGCAGTCCAAGGCGGTCCTGCTCGGCGCGGTCGGCGCGCCGCGTTATGACGAGCTGCCAGCGCGGGAACGGCCGGAGCAGGGCCTGCTGGGCCTGCGCGCCGGGCTCGGCGCGTATGCGAACCTGCGCCCGGCGATGTCTTTCGCTGAGCTGGCGGGCGCGTCTTCCTTGAAGGCGGAAGTGGTGGCCGGGCTGGACATCCTGCTGGTGCGGGAATTGACCGGCGGCATTTATTTCGGTACGCCGCGCGGCTTTGAGGGCGAGGGCGATGAGCGCGCGGGCTTCAACACCATGAAGTACACGGCGCGCGAAGTCCGCCGCGTCGCGAAGGTGGCCTTTGAGGCCGCGCAGCGACGGGACAAGAAGCTGTGCTCGGTCGACAAGGCGAATGTCTTGGAGGTGAGCATGCTTTGGCGCGAGACGGTCACGGCGATGGCGTCCGGCTATCCGGACGTCGAGCTGCGTCATTTGTATGTCGACAACGCGGCCATGCAGCTGGTAGCCAATCCCAAGCAGTTCGACGTGATGGTCACGGGCAACATCTTCGGCGACATTCTTTCGGACCTGGCGGCGGAGCTGGTCGGTTCGATCGGCATGCTGCCGTCAGCGGCGGTAGGCGAGGGCCCGGGCATTTTCGAGCCGGTGCACGGCAGCGCCCCGGACATCGCTGGCGCCGACCGCGCCAATCCCTGCGCGGCCTTCCTGTCGCTGGCGCTGGCATGCGAGCACAGTTTGCAGCGCCCGCAGCTGGCGGCCGCGATTCGCGCGTCGGTGCAGGAAGTACTAGCTGAGGGCATGCGCACGGCCGACATAGCCGCAGCAGGCGAGGCCAGCGTCGGCTGCGCCGAGATGGGCGCGGCGATAGTTGCCCGCTGTCAGAAAATGCTTAAATAAGCATTCATCATGAGCGAGATTTTCGACGAGCAGGGCATCGATGTCGCGATTGCCGGCGCAACCGGCGAAGTGGGCCGGGCGATGCTGTGCGTACTTGAGCAGCGGCATTTCCCGGTGCGGAGCCTGTACCCGCTGGGTTCGAGCGGCAAGCCCGGGCGGACCATTGCCTTCCGCGGGCGCGAGGTTCCGGTCGGCGTGGTCGAGCAGTTCGACTTCAGTACGGCGCAGCTGGCGTTGTTTTCCATGGGCGGCAGCTTGTCCTTGGAACACGGCCCGCGCGCGGCTGAGCAGGGCTGCATAGTCATAGACAATTCCTCGGCTTTCCGGCAAGAAGAGGACATCCCGCTAGTAGTGCCGGAGGTCAATGCCGAGGCCGTCGCCGAGCTGCCCGTCCGCGGCATCATCGCCAATCCGAACTGCTCGACCATCCAGCTGCTGTTGGTCTTGGCCCCGCTGCAAGAAGCGGCTGGATTGGCCGAGGTCTATGTCGCGACCTACCAGGCGGTCTCAGGCGCGGGCCGCACCGCGATTGAGGCACTTGAGCGGCAAGCGCAAGCGATTCTGGCGGGCGAGGAGATTGCCGATGAGGCGGTGATCGGCTTCAACGCCATTCCGCACATCGACACCTTCCAGGACAACGGCTTCACGCGCGAGGAGATGAAGATCGTTTGGGAAAGCCGCAAGATCCTAAGCCTGCCGGAGCTCAACATCGCGGCGACCGCGGTACGGGTACCGGTCTTTCACGGCCACGGAGAAGCGGTGCGCATCAAGACTAGCAAGCACCTCGGCGCGGAAGCAGCGCGCGAGCTGCTAGCTGATGCGGACGGCGTCCAGGTGGTGGACGAGCGCAAGCCGGGCGGCTATCCGACCGCGCGCGGCCATGCTGCGGGCGCGGACGCGGTCTTTGTGGGGCGCATCCGCGATGACTTGGAAGATCGCAACACCCTGCATCTGTGGGTGGTGGCGGACAATGTCCGCAAGGGCGCCGCGCTCAACGCGGTTCAGATAGGGGAGCTGCTGCTCGACCGCGACTTGATCGAGCGTTCTTGATTTCTTAGTTGACGTCGCGGCACTCAAGCAGCGCCGTGATGGTTTCCTCGATATACTCGTAGTAGCTCTGGCTGAAATCCGTGCTGTACGGCGGCACGACCGCGTGCTGCGCCATCTGGGCGATGTCCCCGATCGCAGGCAGGAATTCATCGCGGCCTTCCGCTGAGCCGTACACCACGCAGGGATTGTGGACCGTAGCCAGGTACCTCCGCAGGTAGACCAGGCGCTGGCCCGAAACCAGATTGCCGTGCACGTGTCCGAAGCCGGCGTCGTGATAGCCTGACTTGCCTTGGGATGAGAAGAAATAGCGGTAGGCATTGTGCAAGACAGCGTAATCGAAATCGCTGCCTGCTTGCTGGCGGCGTTGCTCCAGCGTAGCGACCAGCGCATCGATCTGTTCCTTGATGTTGGCTAGATTGGCTTGATAGGTTGAAGCCTGGGCGGGATCCAGGCGACTGAGCTCGGCCGCGATGACGGCCATGAGATCGGCGGTCAGCTGCGGCGCCAGCCAGATGTGCTCATCCAGGCAGCTGACATCAGCTTCCCCATGGTCGTCGTCGTGGTCGTCATGGCCATCATGCTCGTCGTGCTCATCATGATGGTCATCATCATGGTCGTCATGCTCATCATGTTCATCGTGGTCGTCATGATGGTCATGGTCGTCATCCTTGTCATGATGCTCATCATGGTCATCATGATCATCGTCTCCATTATGCTCATGGCATTCAACCTGCTGCAGCTTGCCAGCGGGAATCTCGTTGAGGGCGTAAATGACCGCGGCATCATCTTCGCGCAGGTCATCCAGCTTCTCCGGCCGCAGGAACTCGGCTTCATAAGGACTGAATGCCAGGACCAAATCGGCTTCTTGCAGGATGCGCACCTTGCTGGGCGTCAGCACCACCCCGTGCAGGTCGGCTGGATTGTCAGTCAGCAGCTCGACTGTGCCGCCGGTACCCGCAATCAGGTCACCCACGAGAGAATGGAAAGGGACCATGGTGGAGGCTATGCGTACTCCGCTGGCGTGGGCGGCGTTGGCTACGAGCAGCAACGCGATGAGTATGCTTTTTTTCATGGGGGGCCTTGGTGGATTGCTATTAGGGCGCGCATTCTAGCATGCCCATAGCCTAGCGGTCAATGAGCCAGTGAGCGCCGGCGGTACTCCACCACCTCAAAGGTCGGGCTGTCGTCGCAGCGGTGGACAGGAGCGATGTCCCAGTCATCTTTATTGATGGGCGGAAAGACGACGTCGCCTTCGAAGGCATCGTCGAAGTGCGTGATCAGCATGCGGCTGACGTCCGGCATGGCCTGGGCGAAGATCTCAGCGCCGCCCGCGATCCACACGATTTCATCCGTGGCGTTCGCGGCGATGTCGATGGCGCGCTTGAGCTCGCTGCATACGACCGGCTTGGCCGCGGCCTGGAAGCTTTTGTTGCGACTGACTACATAGATGGTGCGTCCCGGCAGGGGCTTGCCGATGGATTCATAGGTCTTGCGGCCCATGACAAGATGGCCGCCGGTGGTGGTCCGGGCGAAGTGCCGCAGGTCCTGGGGCGAGTGCCACGGCAGCTTGCCCTGCTTGCCGATGACGCCGTTGGCGGCGATCGCGGCGATGATGCGCAGCTCGGCCTTCTTGCTCATACGGCCACCTCGGCCTTGATGCGCGGGTGCGGCTTGTAATCATGGAACTTGATGTCATCGTAGCGAAAGGCGAAAATGTCGTCGATCGCGGGGTTGAGCTCGAGGCGGGGCAAGGGACGCGGCTCGCGCCCCAGCTGCGTCCGGGCCTGCTCAAGATGATTGCGATAGAGGTGCACGTCGCCGAAGCTGTGGATGAACTCAGCGGCCTGCAGGCCGCATACCTGCGCGAGCATATGCGCGAGCAGGGCATAGCAGGCGATGTTGAAGGGCACGCCCAGGAACAGATCGGCGCTGCGCTGGTACAGCTGCAGCGACAGCTCGCCATCGGCCACCCAGACCTGGGCGAGAACGTGGCACGGCGGCAGTTGCATGCGGTCCAGCTCGCCGACGTTCCAGGCGGACAGCATCATGCGGCGCGAATGCGGCTCGGTCTTGATTTGCTTGACCAGCTCGCTGACTTGGTCGTGGACGCGGCCGTCGCTGCCGCGCCAGGCGCGCCACTGGCTGCCATACACGGGGCCCAGCTCACCGTTGGCATCGGCCCATTCATCCCAGATGCTGACGCCGTTTTCCTTGAGATAGGCGATGTTGGTGTCGCCGCGCAGGTACCACAGCAGCTCGTGTACGATCGAGCGGACATGCACTCGCTTGGTCGTGAGCAGCGGAAAGCCGGCGCGCAGGTCAAAGCGCAGCTGGCGCCCGAAGACGCTGCGCGTGCCCACGCCGGTCCGATCGGCACGCTCCCGGCCGTTGGTGAGTACGTCCTCGAGCAGCTCCAGGTAGTTCTTGATCGGTTTTGTTCTCCGCGCGCCTTGTCGTACTGGCGGCATGCGATTCTAAAACAGAGTCCGGCCGGCCTGGCGGCGCGGGCAATGCCCCGGCAGTGCTTGCCAATCATTGAGAAACGCAGCAACGGCAATATAAAATAACGGCAATGAAGCTGTCGGTACAGGGCGTGCGGGGCATGCCCGACATCCTCTCTGAGGAAAGCCGGCGCTGGCGGCTGCTTGAGGCCGAAGTACGCGCCGCCATGGACGCGTTCGGCTATCAGGAGATTCGTACGCCTCTGCTTGAGCACGAGGAATTGTTCGTCGAGTCGGTGGGCGAGGACACCGATATCGTCGCCAAGGAGCTCTATCGCTGCTCGGCCGGGCCGGGAGACAAGCGTCAGGGCTTGTGCTTGCGCCCTGAGGGTACGGCGGCGACGGTGCGCGCCCTGGCCCAAGCGGGCTTGCTGCGTTCGGGCCGGCCCCGGGTTTGGTACATGGGTCCGATGTTCCGGCACGAGCGGCAGCAGGCCGGCCGGCAGCGGCAGTTCCATCAGTTCGGCTGCGAGTCCCTCAACAATCCGTCGCCGGCGGCCGATTGCGAGGTCATCGCGCTGTGCGCTGACATCCTGTCCCGCCTGGGCTTGAAGGATGCGGAGCTGCGCCTGAACAATCTCGGGCGGCCGGACGAGCGCCAGGCTTATCAAGCGGCGCTGCAGGATTACTTGCGGGGCAAGAGCTCGCAGCTGAGCGCGATTGACCGGGAGCGCCTCGAGCGCAATCCGCTGCGCGTACTCGACAGCAAGGAAGAGGGCATCGCCGACATCATCGCATCGGCGCCGCAGCTGCGCGACTTTCTCGCGCCCGAGGCGCAGGGCTATTTCGAACAGGTGCTCGAGAGCCTGGCGGCGCTGGGGATCAAGTGGCGGCTCGACCCGCTGCTGGTGCGCGGGCTGGATTACTACAACCTCACGGTGTTCGAGTGGATCGATCCGGCGGCCAGCGGCCGGCAGAACAGCTTGATCGGCGGCGGACGCTATGATGGCTTGCTGGCGCGCATCAGCGACACTGACTGTCCGGGGACCGGCATGGCGGCCGGCATGGAGCGCATCCTGCGCCACGCCCGCTTGCGGGATGCAGGACAGGCGGTCGACGTATACCTCGGGCTGCTCGGGGATGAGTACAGCGAGGCGCGGCTGCTGGGCTTGGCAGCGGCTTGGCGCGCAGCCGGCCTGAGCGTCCAGGCGCACCTGCACAAGGATAAAATAGGCGCCTTCTTGAAAGCAGCGAACAGCAGCGACGCGCGGCTTGCCGCTTTTGTCGGCGCCAAGGAACGCGCGGCCGGCTCGATTGCAATCAAGCCGCTGCGGGACGGCGGCGAGCAGTTCAGCCTGCGGGCCGACGCCGGCGTTGCGGAACTTGCGCAGCGGCTGGGCTGCGACACCTGAGAATTCGATGAACGACAAGCAGCGGGCACCGCGACTGGCAATTAGTTTCCTGCCGCCGCGCTACCGGCCTTATTTCTGGCCGGTGACGATCAGCGTCCTGCTCGTCGTCATCATCGTCTTGGTGGGCTACACGCTGATCCGCAACTACTTCGACGAGCGCAACTCCCAAGTCAGCGACCTTCTCTATGAGCTCACCTTCAACATCGAGGAAGGCAATGAGCGGCTCTTGGAAGGAACGTACCGGGAATTCGAAAGCGTGGCCAGCGGCGAGCAGCTGCCGTACGGCGCCATGGCCTACGGCAAATGGCTGTTCGAGCAAAAAAACTACGGCGAGGCCATTCGTGTTTATCAAAAGGTGGTTGCTGACGCCGAAGATGTCGTCGCGCGCGACTTGGCGCGGCTGGCGATGATCAACGTCGCCTTCGAGGTCAACGATCAGGACGGCAACATCCAGCGGCTGGCGCTGGAGTACGAGAGTCCCGATCCTTATGCTCGCATGGCGCTGAACTCCCTGCTGGGCGATGTTTATGCCGCCCGGGGCGAATACGATGACGCCATCAGCTATTACAGCGATGCCCTATCTTTTGCTGAGAACATAGGGGACCGCAATCTCTCGAGCGCCGTGCGGTACAAAGTAGGCGCTATGTTCTCAGCTCGCATCAGGGAAGGAGTGCCCAGTGCGGATGATGACGCCGCGCCCGCAGCGGAGCCCGGCGCGCCGGTGCTCGAGCTCCCGTTGTTGCCGCCGGTCGGCAGCGAGCAGCCGGATCCGGTCGAATGATCTTCAGGCTGCCATTGCTGTTGGCATGCGGCGCGCTGCTCCTGGCGGGCTGCGGGCCCAGCGAGTTTGGCGCGGGCTTCGGCGATGACTGGGATGAAGGCGGCGCCGAGGTGCTGTGGGAGACCAGCGTCGGACCGGTGGGCAAGCGCCAGGCGCTGCAGCTGGTCGGGGATTCCGCTTGCGTGGTCAATCTCGATGGCGAGGTGCTGCTGGTCGATCTCGCGACCGGGGACGCAGCCAATCCGGCCGCTTTCGAGCTCACCGCAGAGATCAGCGGGAGCGGAGGCTGCACGCCGAGCAAGGCGGCGGTGATCGACAGCGGCGCGCGCATCCATGCGATTGATTGGAACGCGCCCGAGCGCGGCTGGAGCAAGCCGCTGGAAGGCAACCTGCTCGGCGCGCCGCTGCAGGTGGGCAACACGCTGCTGGCGGCCATGACCGACGGGACGGTGATCGCCTACACGCTGTTCACCGGCGACGAGCTTTGGCGCCTGGAGCTGAATGAGAGCGAGTTCCGTTACGACGGCAAGTTCAAGCCGCGCCTGGTCGATGATTATGTTGTCTTCGGTACGCCCGAGGGCACGTTGTATCACATCGACACCATCGACGGCTTCATCAGCTGGGAAGGGCGGCTGTTCAACCAGCGCGATCCGGATCCGACTGCCAACCTGTCGCTGATCGCCGGGCCCGACGTTGAGGATGAGACGACCTGCGGCGTGGCCTACAACGGCGTCGCGGGCTGCTTCGACGAGCAGGGCAGGGAGTTGTGGCAGAAAGAGATCTCCTCAGCCGGGACCGTGCGCATCATCGACGGCAACCTTCACCTGGTCTCAGCGAGCGGAACGCTGCTGGCGCTGTCAGCGGAGAATGGACGCGAGCTCTGGCGCAGCGAGGGCGCGAGCTCGCACCGCTCGCCGATGGTGGCCGCGCATGGCAGGTTGATAGTGGTTGAGAACGGCTTCATCGGCCTGAGTTTTTACGCGGCGGCAGACGGCCAGCTGGCCGGCGGCCTCGAACTCGACGGCGAGGTGCTGGACTACATCGAGACCGAGGACGGACTGCTGCTGCTGACTGCTGACGGCTATCTCAGCAGAATCGTCTTTGGCTGAGCATGAGCCGGGTGGTCATCTGCGGCCGGCCCAACGTCGGCAAGTCGACGCTGTTCAACCAGCTGACGCGCAAGATGCGCGCCTTGGTGCATGACCGGCCCAACATCACGCGCGACTGGATCGAAGCGGGCCTGGGCGACCTGGAGCTTGATCTGGTCGACACCGCGGGCTTTGACGCCAAAACCGCCGAAGAGCTGCATGCGCAGGCCTCCGCCCGCGTGGTGGAGCAGGTCAAGGCGGCGGTCCTGGTGCTGTTCGTGGTCGACGCCCGCGCGGGCCTGACGGCGCAGGACGAGGAGTTCGCGCAGGTGCTGCGCAAGGTCAAGGAGCCGGAGCAGGTTATCACCATCGTCAACAAGAGCGAGAACCAGGAGCCAGCGGCGGCCTGCGCCGATTTCTACGGCCTGGGCTTTGGCGAGACCTTTGCGATCGCGGCCGCGCACAAGCAGGGCTTGCGGCAGTTGACAGCCTATCTGCGCGAGCGGCTGGAGCCAGCGGAGCGCGCGGCGCCCGAAGCGCTGGTGCGCATCACGGTGCTGGGCCGTCCGAACGTCGGCAAGTCGACCTTGACGAACGCCTTGCTGGGGCAGGAGCGGATGATCGTCTCGGACCTGCCGGGCACGACGGTCGACACGGTTTCCAATCGCCTGGTCCATCGGGGACGTACTTTGGAGCTGGTCGACACTGCTGGCGTGCGCCGTCGCGCGCGGGTTGATGACGTGGTCGAGCGCGAGAGCGGGCGCTATGCGCGGCAGGCGGCCGAGCAGGCGGACATCGTCATCTTCATGGTGGACGCGTCCGAGGGCGTGGTGCACCAAGACCAGCTGCTGGCGCAATTGGTCGCGGGCTACGGCCGCGCGACGGTGGTGGTCCTGAACAAGGACGACTTGATCGACCAGGACGAGCGCCGTCGGCTCAAGGCCAAGGCGCGGCGGGACCTGGGCTTTATGAAGCACGCTCAGCTGCTGATGTGCAGCGTGGCCGCCAAGACCTTTCGTCCGCGAGCGGTGCTGGATCTGGCGCTGGCTAGTTTGGAAGACGCGAGCCAGCGGGTGAGCGCGCAGCGCATGTCCAACGTGCTCAAGGCGGTAACCGCTGAGCACACGCCGCCGCGCAGCCAGGGCCGGCGTCCGGCGCTGCGCTATGCGCATCAAGGCGGGATCAATCCGCCGCTGGTGGTGATTCACGGGCGCCATGTCGATTTGATCAAAGAGCCGTACCTGCGTTATTTAGCGGACCAGTTCGCGAGCCGGCTGGGCTTCAAGGGCGCGCCAGTGCATATCAGGCTCAAGGAATCCGTCGCGCGGAGCAGGCCATAGGCACCAACGGCGCGCGGCCTGCGACTGCGGTCCTGCTGGCAGTTGACCTGCAGCGGGATGCTGAGTACGAGGACCTGTGCGAGGAAACCCGCGCCCTGGCCCTGGCGGCGGGTCTGGAAGTCCCCGCGGTTTTGAAGGCCAAGCGGGAGACGCCCGACCGGCGCCATTTCATCGGCGCGGGCAAGCTGGCCGAGCTCAAGGAGCTGATGCAGCAGGAACGGGCGGGAACGCTGGTGCTGAGCCATGCGGTCACCGACGGGCAGCACATGCGCCTGAGCCGTGAACTGGACTGCGAGGTCTTTGATTATCCGGGCTTGATCCTGACCATCTTCGCGCGGCGGGCCAAGACCGCGGCGGGCAAGCTGCAGGTTGAGCTCGCCCAGGAGGTCTACGGCCGCGCCAAGCTGCGCGGGGCGTGGACGCACCTGGAGCGCCAGCGCGGCGGCCTGGGCGCGACCGGCGGTCCCGGCGAGCGCCAGATTGAGCTGGACCGCCGCATGATAGCGCGTCGCATCAAGCAGTTGCGCGCCAGACTCAAGAAGCATCACACTCATGCCAAGCTGGTTGCGTCCAAGCGGCAGCGGCGCTTGCCGACCCTGGCCTTGGTGGGCTACACCAACGCGGGCAAATCGACCTTGTTCCGGGCATTGACGAGCAGCAAGGTCCCGGCCTCGGCGCGGATGTTCGAGACCCTGGACACGACGACGCGGCAGCTGCACTTGGGCGAGGGGCACTGCGCGGCCCTGTCGGACACGGTGGGTTTTGTGCGCAATCTCCCGCATGAGCTTATCGACGCCTTCCGTTCGACGCTGAATGAGGCGGTCGAGGCCGACTTGCTGCTGCTGCTGCTGGATGGGAGCGATGCGGCCGCCGCCACCAAGCTGCGCACCATTCAGGAGACCCTGCGTACCATCGGCGCCGGCGAGGTCCCCCAGCTGCTGCTGCTCAACAAAATCGACCTGGGCCGCAGCCCGACCTTGCTCGAACGCCTGCGCTGGGATAAAATAGCGTTTCGCAATATATCGGCTGCGACCGGCGAAGGCTTGCCGGAGCTGCGCCGCCATATCGCGAAACTTTTCCCGGCCTCTGGACCGGCCATCCGCTAGTTTTCCCGCCCATCGCAATATCATGGTATCTTCTTTGTTCTTACGCGTCCTGCAGCAGCAGAGCGGCGAGCCGCCCGATCTCGACGAGCTGTTCCGCCGCATCGTCAAGATGCTGCGCGGCAACCGCAATTCGAAGCTCGATGCGTTCCGCAACAACGGCGCCGGACCGGAAGGCGAGAAGATCAAGCTGCCGCTCGGTCCCATCAGCGCCATCGCGGCGACCGTGGTCATCGGCCTTCTGGGCCTCTCCGGCTTTTACACGGTCGAGCAGTATGAGCGGTCGGTCACGTTCTGGCTCGGCAAGCCCAGCGGCGTGAGCCAGCCCGGACTGCGCTGGATCATGCCGTTCTTCGCGCACCAGAAGCGCGTCAACCTCACTGAGGTGCGTACGGTGGAGATCGGTTACCGCGGCAGCCAGACCAGCAAGATCGACCGCGAATCCTTGATGCTGACGGACAATCTCAACATCATCGATTTGCAGTTCGCGGTGCAGTTCCTGCTCAAGAATCCCGAGGACTATCTGTACAACAACCGCAGTCCCGACGAGGCGGTCAAGCAGGTGGCGGAAACGGCCATGCGTGAAGTGGTGGGCCGCAGCAACATCGACTTCGTGCTGTATGAAGGGCGCGAGCAGATCGCGGCGGACACCCAGGCGCTGATGCAAGAAGCGCTCGACCGTTACAAGACGGGCATTCTGATCCAGCAGGTCGCGATCCAGAACGTCCAGCCGCCCGACCAGGTCCAGGCGGCCTTCGAGGACGCGATCAAGGCCCGGCAGGACCGCGAGCGCAAGATCAACGAGGGCGAGGCCTACGCCAACAACATCGTCCCGCGGGCGCGGGGGCTGAGCTCGCGCATCCTGGAGGACGCCGAGGCCTACCGGCAGCAGAAGATCGCGCTCGCCCAGGGCGCGTCCGAGCGCTTTACCAACCTGGCGCGGGAGTACGACGCGGCCCCGGCGGTGACCCGGCAGCGGCTTTATCTGGACACGCTTGAGGACGTCATGCGGCGCACCAACAAGATCATCGTCGACCAGAGCGAGGGTTCCAACAGCCTGCTGTACCTGCCGCTGGACCGCTTGGTGGGCGCGGGCTCGCCCTCGCGGCTGCTGTCCGGCGCGAACGGCAATGAGGACTCCAGCAACGCCGACAACGGCCAGCGCGGCTCCTTGAGCGAGCTGCTGCCCGACGGCGTGCGCCGCCGCCTCGAAGAGCGGCTGGAGCAGGGACGATGAACCGCCAGCCGATAGGCCTGGTGATGCTGGTGGCCGGCGTGCTCGCGCTGCTGATCGTCATCGCGCGCTCGCTGTTCATCTCCTATCCGTGGGAGCACATCATTGTGCTGCGCTTTGGCCAGGTCGTCGACGTCACCTCCGATCCCGGCTTGCACGGCAAGCTGCCGTGGGACGATGTCCTCAGGCTCGAAGCGCGCATCCAGACCATCGACACGCTGGACGCCGACCGTTTCATCACGACGGAGAAGGAGAATCTGCTGGTGGATTCCTTCATCAAGTGGCGCATCAATGATCCGGAAGCGTTCTACACTTCGGTACGGGGTGATGAGACCCAGGCGCAGGTGCGGCTGCTGCAGATCATCAACCGCTCGCTGCGCGATGAGATTGGCAAGCTCAAGGTCAAGGACATCGTCTCGGGCGAGCGCAATGAGCTGATGCAGACCCTGCGCATGCTAGCGAGCGGGCCCGCCAGCGACCTCGGCATCGAAGTGGTCGACGTACGCATCAAGCGGGTCGAGCTCCCGCAGCAGGTTTCAGAGAACGTCTATCGCAACATGACCGAGGAGCGCCGGCGCATCGCGAACGAGCGCCGTTCGACCGGAGATGCGGAAAAAGAGAAGATCACGGCCGAAGCGGACAAGAACCGCACCATCATCATCGCCGACGCCCAGCGCCAGGCCGAGATCATCAAGGGTGAGGGCGATGCCGAAGCGGCGCGCATCTACGCGGATTCCTTCGGGCGCCATCCGGAGTTCTACGCTTTCTATCGCAGCCTGGACGCCTATTCCAATTCCTTCGGGACCGGCAGCGATTTCATGGTGCTTGACGCCAACACCGAATTCTTCAAGTACTTCCGCAACCAGTTCGGAGACAACCTAGAGGAATAGGCCGTGGCAGTGTTGTTCGGCATCCTGCTGTACCTGCTGTGCGAAGGCCTGGCGCTGCTGGCGCTCCCGCATCAAGCGCGGCAGCTCACGATCGCGATCTTCAAGAACCGCAAGCGGCGCCCGGCGGTAACGCTGGCTTTTGTCACGGCTGGCGGCAGTTTGATGTACCTGAGTACGCAGCAAGAAGCGCTGACCGCGCAGGTCCTGCTGCCGGCGCTGGGCTTTCCGCTGATCATCTACGGCCTGCTGCGTTTGATAGTCCCCCGCGCCTTTGAGGAGATCCTGCTGCGTTTTTCCGAGTACAGCCGCGGGCAGCTGCGCAGCATCGGCCTGGGGACCACGGCGATCGCGAGCAGCTTGCTGCTGCTCTCTTGGGCCCTGGCTACGTTTCTTCTTCCCTGATCCGGGCGCCCACGGCGTTCAGCTTGGCGGGCAGCTGCTCGTAGCCGCGCCGCAGGTGCCAAACGTTGTGGACCACGGTGGTGCCTCTGGCGCACAGCCCAGCGATGACCAAAGCCGCTGAAGCGCGCAGGTCGCTGGCTTGGACATGGGCGCCGGCGAGCAGGGGGATGCCGGTGATGGTGGCGGTGTTGCCGCTGACGGCAATGTCCGCGCCCATGAGGCGCAGTTCATCCGCGGTCCGGAAGCGTTGTTCCCAGATGTTGTCGACGACGCGCGCGGAGCCTTCGGCGATGCTGTTGACCGCGAGGAACTGGGCCTGCAGATCGGTGGGAAAGCCCGGATAGGGCGCGGTCGCGACGCTGATGGCCTGCGGTCGGCGGTCCATGATGATGTTCGTTTGTTCCATGCCGCTTTCGATCTCAGCGCCGGCCTCTTGCAGTTTTTCGATCGCGACGGCGAGGTGCTCGCCGGGGCAGTTGCGCAGGGTGAGATCGCCCTGGGTGCAGGTCACGGCGGCTAGATAGGTCCCGGCTTCGATGCGATCGGGCATGATCGTGTGCTCGCAGCCCTTGAGGCTGTGTACGCCTGCGACGGTGATGCGGCTGCTGCCCGCGCCCTCGATGCGCGCGCCCATGGCATTGAGCATCGCGGCGAGGTTGGCGATCTCGGGCTCGCGCGCGGCGTTGTCGATGATCGTATCGCCCTTGGCCAGGCACGCGGCCATCAGCAGGTTCTCGGTCCCGGTGAAGCTGGGAAAGTCCAGCGTCAGGTTCTGGCCGGTCAAGCTGCTGGCGCGGGCGTGCAGTACGCCGCCGCGCATTTCGATCTCAGCGCCCATCTTGCGCAGGCCGCGCAAGTGGATGTCGATGGGCCGGCTGCCCAGGTCGCAGCCGCCGGGCAGGGGCAGGACAGCTTCGCCGCGCTTGGCGAGCAGGGGCCCGAGCGCGAGGATCGAAGCGCGCATGGCGCGCGCCTGCTCGAGCGGCACTTCATTGTCCGCCTGGCCGCCGGCGGGCTTGATGGTGACCTGGCGCTGCTTGCGCTTGATGTCCAGGCCGAGGTGCTTGAGCACGTCGATGCTGGTCATGATGTCGGAGACCTGCGGGAGGTTGGCGAGCGTGATCTTGTCCGAGCCCAGCAGGCACGCGAACAGACAGGGCAGGGCGGCGTTCTTGGCCCCGACGATCTCGATCTCGCCGGCGAGCTGCCGGCAGCCGTCGATGACCAGGGTGCTGTCTTTCATTGTTTCCATTCAGCGACCGTAAGAGTCTTCATCGACAGGGCATGGATGATGCCGCCCATGCGGTCGCCGAGGCAGCGATAGACGATTTGATGGCGCTGGACCACGCTCTTGTCAATGAACTCATCGCTGACGATCAGCGCTTGGAAATGCACCCCGTCGGGCCCGTGGACCTCAAGGTGCGCGCAGTCGATGCCCGCTTGCAGCCAGCTGTGGACGTCCTGCTCGGTCGTCATCGCTAGTTCTTGATCTTGTAGCCGTTCTTGATCATCAGATAGCCGATCAGGGAAACGCCGCCAGCGAAGAGCAGGGTGATGAGCAGGGAGTGCCAGACCGGAATGTCGGCGGTGCCAACGAAGCCGTAGCGAAAGCCGTCGATGTAATAGGTGAAGGGATTGAGCTTCGACAGGAAGCGCCACAGCGGCGGCAGGGTCTCGAGCGAGTAGAACACGCCCGACAGGAAAGTCAGCGGGAGCAAGAGCACGGTCTGGAACAAAGCGATCTGATCGAACTTCTCCGCCCAGATGCCGATGGCTACTCCGAGCGCGGAGGAGAACAGCCCGCCGGAGATCAGGAAGGCCAGCATCCACAGCGGGTGCTCGAGCTTGATGTCGACCAGCAGGGCGCCCGCGGCGATCATGAGCAGGGCGACGATGACGCCGCGCAGCAGCGAGGCCATCAAGTAAGCGAGAAAGAACGCGAACGGCGTGATGGGCGTGAGCAGGATCATGACGAGATTGCCCATCATCTTGGAGATGATCAAGCTGGAGCTGGCGTTGGCGAACGCTTGCTGGATCATGGTCATAGCGGCCAGGCCGGGTACCAGAAACAGGGCATAGCTGACCCCTTGGAAGGCCGCGGCCCGTCCTTCGAGCACATGGGCGAACACAATCAGGAACAGCAACGAAGCCAGCACCGGGCCGAAGACGGTCTGGATCGACACCGACAGAAAGCGCGTGCATTCTTTATGGAACAGGCCGGGAAAGCCGGGCAGCAAGGCCTGGCTGGCGCTGCGCAAGGCGGCGATCATTGCGCTTGGCCGGTGAGCGAGACGAAGACCGACTCCAGATCGGGCGCGGCGATTTCCATGCCGCTGCAGGCGAGGCCGCTGCCATTGAGCTTCGCGAGCAGCAGCTCGAGCTCGCTGTAGTCGTCGAAATCAACGCGAAAGCGACCCTGGCTGTCGGGCCCCGCTACCGTGGCCGGCGCGAACAGGTCCGCGGGCGGCTGCCCGCCGTCAGGCAGGCGGAAATACAGGCAGTGGGCATGGTGCTTGTCCGAGCTCAGCAGGTCGGCGGTGCGCTCGTCCGCGATGACGCGGCCATGGTTGAGCATGACGATGCGCTCGCAGAGCTCTTCGGCCTCTTCGAGATAATGCGTGGTCAGGATGATGGTGGTCCCGTCAGCGTTCAATTGCCGGATGAACTCCCACAAGCTGCGGCGCTGGCTGACATCGACGCCGGCGGTCGGCTCATCCAGGACCACGACGGGCGGCTTGTGCACCAAGGCCATGCCCACCATCATGCGCCGTTTCATGCCGCCGGACAGCTTGCGGGTGTTTTCATTGGCCTTGTCCGCGAGCCCGAGGCGGTCGAGCAGGGTGTCGATCCAGGCGTCGTTGTCGTAGATGCCGTAGTAGCTGGACTGCTGCCGCATATAGTCGCGGGTGTTGAAGAACGGATCGAAGACGATTTCCTGCGGGACGATGCCGATGCTGTGCCGCGCGGCCAGGGCATCAGCGACGATATCATGTCCCATGACCGAGCCCTTGCCGGCGGTCGCCTTGGTCAGGCCGCCGAGGATGCTGATCAGCGTGGTCTTGCCCGCGCCGTTGGGCCCGAGCAGGCCAAAGAAACTGCCGCGCTTGATGCTCAGGGAAACATCGTCCAGGGCCTTGAGGTCAGTACCGTAGGTCTTGGTCAGGTTGGCAATCTCGATCGCCGTGTCAGAGTCAGGCATGCGCCTCAGCCCAGCATGCCGCGCATGGCGTTCATGGCCGCCGCCGGGTTCTTGGCCGCGGTCTTCATCAACTTGCTCGCTTGGGCGTGCTGCTTGAGCAGGCGATTGACCATCGCGACCTCAACGCCAGCGCCCGCCGCGATGCGGGCCTTGCGCGAGGCCTTGAGCAGCTGCGGATTGCTGCGCTCGAAGCGCGTCATCGACAGGTAGACGGCTTCCATGTGCGCGAACAGCTTCGGGCTGGGACTGTTGGCCTTGATGCGCCCCTGCATCTGGGTGGGCAGGTGCTCGGCGATCTTCTCCAGCCCGCCCATTTTCTGCGCTTGGCGGATCTGGTCGATCATGTCGCCCAGCTCGAGGCCGCGCGACTTGACGCGGCGCAGCTTGCGGTCAAGGCGCTCGGTCTTGGCCTTGCCCATGCCCGCGGTCGTCTGCTCGACCAGCGAGGCGATATCCCCCATGCCGAGGATGCGCATCGCCATGCGCTTGGGATTGAAACTCTGCAGGTCAGCGATTTTCTCGCCCGTGCCGATGTACTTGATGGGTACGCCCAGCACGGTACGGGCCGAGATGGCCGCGCCGCCGCGCGCATCGCCGTCGAGCTTGGTCAAGCAAATGCCGGTGAGCTGCAGCTGCCCGCCAAAGCCACGCGCGACCTCCAGGGATTTCTGTCCCAGGGAAGCGTCGATGACGAGCAGGGCCTCCGCCGGCTTGGTCGCCGTCGCCTGCTCAGCGAGCTCGGCCATCAGCTCAGCGTCGATGGTGCTGCGTCCCGCGGTGTCGATCAGCAGGTAGTCGGCCAGGCTCTGGCGCGCTTCGGCCTGCGCTTGGACCGCGCGCTGCAGCGGGTTCGCCTTGTCCTCGTCCTTGGCCGGCTCATGGAAGCTGAGCTTGTTTTCAGTACAGAGAATGCGCAGCTGCTCGATCGCGGCCGGACGCCGCACGTCGGTGGAAGCGAGCAGCACGCGCTTGCGGTCCTTGGCAAGCAGGGCGCCGAGCTTCGCCGCCGTGGTGGTCTTGCCCGCGCCTTGCAGGCCGCACAGCATGATCACGACCGGGTCGTTCTTGGCCTTGGCCAAGGGAGCTCCTTCTTCGCCCAGCAGCTTGGTGAGCTCGCTCTGGACGAGGGCGGTGATGACCTGCGCTGGATTGAGCGAGCGCAGGACTTTCTGTCCGAGGGCTTCCTTTTGGATGGTACTGACAAAGCTTTCGACGACTTCCAGCGCCACGTCCGCATCGATCAGCGTATCGCGAATCAGCCCGCATGTCTCGGCGACCTGCTCCTCGGTGATGCGGCTGTAGCCGCGCACTTTGGATAAAATCGCGCTGAAGCCGCCGGTTACCTTGTCAAGCATATGCTCGTCGTTCGCATCGTGTGTGTCTTGGCATGACGATTGCCCTGCATTTCCTGGCCGCAGCCTGTTATGGCTGGGGTGTCGCGAGCTTGCGTGGTTCGGCCTTGAGATGGCGAACCGCGGCACCCGTCATCCTCGGAATTTTATGCCAAAGCGCGACCTTGCTCACGGTCATAGACGGCCAGATTGCCTTTCGGCACTACAGCCTGGTCACCGCCTTGGCCTTTTTTGTGCTGGCGGCCTTGATTCTCAATACTTTGCTCGACCGTACCGGCGTCTTCCGCCGGACTTGGATGACGCTGTGCGCCTTGGCGGCATGCGCCTCATTGATCGCGCTGCTGCCGCTGGCTGGACGCGAAGGCCAGGCTGCGGGCGCGGCCGCCAACGTACATCTCATCCTCGCAACTTTGGCCTACGCCTTGTTTTTGCTATCTTTTATCCAGATGATGGAGGTCCAGAGCCGGCCATTGAAGTTGCCAGACAAAGCAGCGCAGCAGGGCGGCGGCATGTCGCTATTGGCCCAGGAAGCGGTGGTTTTCCGCAATATCGGCCTGGGCTTGGCCATTTTGACCCTTACGATCGGGACCGGCTTCACGCTGTCCTGGCTCAATGACGAGCCGATCGAGTTCAATCACAAGAACTTGTTCGCGGTACTTACTTGGATTTTCGCCCTGGGACTGCTAGCCGGCAGGCATTGGCGCGGTTGGCGCGGGCGCATCGCCTTCAAGATGTTCCTGACCTGCAATATCTTCTTAGTGCTCAGCTATCTGGGCACCGTGTTCGTGCTGGACGTGCTGCTGGCCAGGCCAGGCTAGGCCCCGGGCCAGTTCCTTATTATTCCTTTATTTCGCATAATCATCATTATGTAAAATAGAGGAATTAGCCAGGCGGGGCTTAGCCCGAGGGCTTGTCCTGGGCTATGCGCAGCTCCTTCTCCGCATCCTGGATCAGACGCTTGCGCCGGGACTGCATATCCTCGATCTTCTGGGCCGCGGCTTCGATGGCCTTCTCGAACTGGGCAATCATCTCAGGGATGGACTTGTGTACGCCCTGGAAGCGTTCCTCCTGGTTGCGATAGGCCCGCAGCAGCCTGCTGCGCCGCCGCTCGAAAAAGCGCTTTTCGACCTTGTCCTCAATCGAAACTAGGCGCTGCTGCATGCGCTTGATGAAGGCCTCGTGCCTGCTGTCCAGCTCGGCGAACAGCTGTTCCTGCTCTTTGATCTGCTCCCGCATCACCTCAGCTTCCTCAGCTACGCCCTGGCCCGCGTCCAGTGCTTCCAGCTGCTGGGCGACCTCCGGCCGGGCGCATAGCTCGTCGATCACGCGCTCGACGTTGTCGGTCGGCCAGGCCAGCTCGGTCATCTGCATCTGCCGCAGCAGCTCAGGCGTGCGCTCGTCCTGCGCGGCCGTCTCCAGAAACCGCTTCATGCGCCGCAGCGTGTCCGGGCTGATGTTGTTGTGGCTCTCGATGGCGTCACAAACAATGTCGAAATCCAAGCCCAGGTCGATGTACCGCTCGGTGTCCGGCAACTCGCCCAGGTGGAAATTGCGGCCGCTGGCCATCTGGATGATGTCCCTGAGACTGCCCCAAGCAGGCAGCGCGTCCTTGAAATCGTTCGCTGCGAGGTTCCGCAGGCCTTCGCGCGGGCGCGCGAAAGTGCCGTCCTTGAGATGAATGATCCGCTCGCTGTATTCATGGTCGCGCTCGTCGGTGGCGAGATCGCGCAGCTTGGTGCGCAGCTGATTGATGTCGGCCAGGCCGATGTCCTCGAGGCTCGCGATCACCTGGACCGGCATCATGCGGCGCTCGGCATGGATCTTGTCGTGCCGGTCGACGTTCTCGGGCTTGACGTTGTGGGCCTTGACCTGATAGACCGCGCACTCGTTCTTGAACGGCAGCGTCGGATACATGTTCCCGTCGAAATGCACGATGCGCCCGCGGGGCGGAAACAGCCGCACGGCCTCATCCTTGCTGAGCTCCAGCCACTCGTCGGAACCGAACTCCCGGGCCGCGAGCACGTCTGAGAACGCCACCGACGCCTTGCCCTCAGAGTTCTCGCTGTGCCAGACGCCGCACTGCACCAGCACCTCGAGCTTCTCGACGTCGTTGAGCTGCCCTGCTTTGGCCGTCAGGATGCGGCGGGCGGGCATGGCGCCCTGGGTGCGATGCTTCTCATAGATGTTCGCGATTTCCTTGCGCATCATGTCGCGCTGTTCCCAGTTGGTGCTCTTGAAGTACCTGTCCATGGAATTCGCCACGAGCTCGGCGACCGGCGGCGTCGCGAAGCGGAGCGAGCCGAAGAACACCGTCAGCATGATCTCCAGCTGGCGCAGGGGATCTGCATCCGTCCCGATCTTGTTCAGGCCCAGGGGATCTTCGATCAACGGCAGCGCGTCCAGGAAAGCATCGCGGCTGTCCGAGCCGCTGTTGGCTTTCGGCGCGTTGACGCCATCGGCCGCATGCAGCTCGGCGGCATACTTGTCGCCATGCAGCCACGCATCGAGGTACAGCAGGGCCAAGCGCCGCTTGTCGCCCGCTTCTTTGCCCAGCTCCGCGCTCGAGGCGGCGCCATAGCAGTGCAGCATCTCACCCAGGTCTTCGCGGGTGGCGCCCTTGTCTTCGGCGAGGAACTTGTCGACCTCGCCGCCGGTGATGGTCTTGAGATAGTCGAGCAGGAACGGAAAGCCCTTGTCCGGCGCCGTGCGCGTCACGACCTCGAGCGGATTGTTGCCCTTGAGCCCGCGCGCGAGCATCTGGCGGCGGTTCTTGTGGATGTAGCCGTGAAAGGCCTCTTCGAGGCCGCCATAGTTAAGCGCCCTGATGATGCAGCGGCAGCGGCGGCTGTATTCTTCCTTGCTTACCTGTTCGGGCGCGTCACTCATGGCTGCCATTCCCCTCCGGACCGCTCTCTTTGAATTTGCGCTGTACATCCTCGATCTGCTTCTGCTTGGCGCCGCCCTCTTGGGCCGCCCACTGCTGCAGTACATTCAAGATCTCGAGGCTGCCCTCTTCCGCGGCCTTGAGGCGCCTCTGCAGCGCGGCGATGCGCCGGTCGTCGAAACTGAACATCTCAGCAATCAGCGCCCGGTCATCGGCCAGGCCCCGGTCCTCATCCTTGGAGATGTTGTTCAGCAGCTCATCGAATTTCTTCATCTGCCTGTCGCTGTCCTGGTCGGACTGCTTGATCTCATCCATCATTGTCGCGCACTCGGCAGCCGCTGTCTGCAGATGCTTGAGCGCCTGCTGGCTGCCCTGCAGCTTGCCGGCGCGCTCGGTATTGCGACGCTTGCGGTAACTGGCGCTGTTCGAGAGCAGCGGCGCCAGCGCCTCGACGCGCTCGGGCGTCAGTTCCAGCTGCGCGCAGTCGATGTCCTGCAAGCGCTGGTTATAAGCGTGGCACGCGCTGAAATCCTCGAGCAGGATCTTCTCGAGCTGGTCGCGCTCGCTGCGGGTCAGCTGCTGCTCTGAATCCGTACCGCTGCTGTCGAGCATCTTCGCCAATTCGCGCAGCGGCTCATTGAGGTTGTACGGCTCAGCCTTGTCCGGCAACGGGCCGACATAGAGCAGATGGCCGTTCGCCAGCTGCAGCAGCGGCAGGTCGCGCCACGAGCTGATCTCCTCGCTGAAGCCGGTCTCCAGCATCTCCACCACCGAATGGATCGAGCGGATGAACAGCAGGTCCTCGAACACCAGCAGGCGGTTGCCGCCGGGATGGTCGCGGTCGAACTCCTGCATGTTCTCGAACCACTGCCGGGCCTGGCTCTTTTGATGCGACTTGATATGCTCGATCTGATGGACGCGGTGGACCACTTCGATCTTGCGCTGGACAAAGACGCGGTTCTGCAGGTTCTGGACATCCTGGTCGGACATCTGCTGCTCGCTCGCCTGCCAGACCGCATAGCTGCCGTACTCCGGCATCTGCGGAAACTGCTTGCCCTCGAAGTGCATCAAGCTGCCGTTGAGCGGGAACAGCTCCTCCGCCTGCGGCTTGGCAAGCTCGAACCACTGCTCGGTCCCCTGCTCGCGTACCGCGATGACGCGGGAAAAGCCATAGCTGGGCATGTCGCGGCGCAGCACCGTTTTCTGGCAGAACGCCAGGACCTCGAGCCCGTCGAGCTTGGTGAACTGACTCGGTCCCGCCGGCTGGGTCTCGGCCGCCGGCCGCAGCATCGGGCCGGAGCGCATGCGCTGGCCGTAGTACTCCTTGATGCGGTCATGCGCCTTGGTCCCGCTGGTCTGGGCCAGCTCGACCTTGCGCAAGTGCTCAATCAGCCGCGCATACAGCGGCCGGTTGCCCGCGACCGCCGCCGCCGCGCAGGCCGCCATCACTTCCTTGATCAAGAGGTCTTCGATGTTGGATTCCAGCACCGCATAGGGCTCGAGCATTTTTTGATGGGGATGGACAATCTGGCCGCTCTCCTGGATATCGCCCGCGGCCATCGCGCTGAATTCCAGCGGCAGGATCGCCGCCAGCGCCGAATGCTGCTTGTGCGCTGGATCCAGCAGCCCCAGGAAACATCGCGCCCGGTCGATCGAGCCGGCCAGCTTGTCCTCGCTGGCATGCGTAAACAGCCGGCCGACATAGCCTATCAGACGCATGGTGGTGTCTTCCTTGGCATGCTCCTTGAGATATTTCTCCAGTGATTCGCTGCAGGTCTCCGCTAGCCAGTCCTGGATAGTCCCGTACTGCTTGGCATCGAGCATCGGAAAGAACTCGGACTGCATATCCTGGACCAGCAGGGACTTGGCCTTCGCTGTCTTGACGCTGTCGTCCGCGAATAAATTGGCGGCGTTGCGCTGGATGTACGAGCACAAGGCGGACATCAAGCTGGCGGCCTCGATGACCTGGCATAGCTGCGTGCGCGGCATCGACGTGCGATCAAAAGACTTGATGTAATCCTCGGGTACCCCAATGTCATTGTGCGAGGCATCCGAGCCTTTGCGCGCTGCACGGCGGCCGGAGTCCTTCGCCCCGCGCGCGGCTTGGTGTTGGGAAGCTTTCTTGGATTTCATGAGCAAGCAAACTCAGATGCTATACGCCTGTTTGCCGCTGGCATAGCTGGATGACTGCGGCCAAAGCGCGAGCTTGAACTTCCTAGGAACACAAACGAGACTAGCAAAGACCTGGCACTTCCATGAATGCCGGGCGTTCTTCGTAGCGCAGTCATCTTCGTATCCGTCGCAAGTCTCTGAAGTTATATTATAAGCCACTCGGCCGCATGCTCAGTTCCGCAGCAGGGCGAAGCGGTCCGCCGGGCCGTCGCCGGGGCGCCCGCCCGTCCAGATTCCCTGGCCCGCAGCGCCCGCTTCCGACCGCAGCAGCCAGGGACAGGAACCATCCCGGACAATCTCCAAATCTGTCAAATGAGCGAGCAAAGCTGCTGTTTCTACACTCAAATCACTGTATCGCAGGCAAGCGGCAGGGCCCGCCGCCGCGCGCAGCTCGGCCGCCACGCGCTCATAGCCCTTCGCCTCGTCCAACGGCCGCATCCACAGGAGCGCGAACACCAGCCACGCCATGGTCAGGCCCGCCATCCAGTTGAGGACCGCGCGCTCGGGCGAGCGCCCGATGCGCAGCATCAACGCCACCCAGGCGATGCTCGCGAGCCCGGCGAGCACCACCGCGGGCAGGGCCGCGCCGCTCGCCAGGCCGATGCTGTCCAGCCATGCGACCACAGGCGCCGGGGCCGCCAGCTGCTGGGCAATCCAAGCAAGCCAGAAAAAGCCGATCATCCCAAAGCCAATAACCAGCACGGCGAACCAGTCCAGCATCTTGCCCCAGCCCCGGGCGAGATCGCGCAGCGTCTGCGTCGCCATCAAGGCGGCCGCCGGGAGCAGCAAAAAGGCCCCGCTCTCCCGCGCATGGCCCGCCAGCAGCAAGGCGCCGAGGCCCGCAGCCAGGCCCGCCAGGCCCAGCGTCAACGTCGGATTGTCCGTGCGCCGATGCCGCCAGCGCAAGATCGCCATGCTCGCGAACGGCAGCGCCGGCCAGGTGATCCATACGGCCGCCAGCAGGATGCCCTGCAGATTGGCGATCAAAGTCAGTGGATGCAGGGGCGCCGCCAGCACGGGCAGATAAGCGCTTTCCAAGTCCTGCGCGGCCAAGCTCAGCCACCAAGCGCTCCAGGACAGCAGCGTCGCGCTCAAGGCCAGGATGTGAGCATGCTGCCAGCGCCAGCCCGGGAATGCGCGGGGCAAGGCCAGCGGCAGCAGCAGCAGCAGGAGCACATACCAAACCGCCAGGGATCCTACGGTCCACGGCCCTAGCAAGCCGGCGGCGCCCAGCAGCGCAGCGCCCGCCCGGCCGCGGCCGGCCGCAGAGAACTGCAGGCCAGCGAGCGTGGCCGCGCCGAGCGTGAGCAGGGCCAGGTCGGGATTGACCGTACTCGCCGACAGCAGCAGCCCGAAGGATCCCAGCGCAAGCAGGACCGCCCGCCAGCCCGCGCGCGAGCCGTGCATGCCGCCGCTGTGCCAGCCAATCAAGAGCAGGGCCGCAATCAGCCACAGCAGGTTCGCCAGGCGCATGCCCTCATGCGGGTCCAGCGCAAAACTGAAGAACTCACCGCTGAGATGCGCGAGATAGAGATATAAAGGTGCTTCAGCCAGATGCGGGCTGCCCAGCTGCTGCAGGATCGGAGCGAAGCCGGCCGCGAAACTCTCGGCCGCCAACGGGACCATGATGGTCTCGGTCGGCTTCCACAGCCCGCGGTCGATGATGCCCGGCCAGAACCACAAGAGGCACAGCACGCACAGGGCCAGTTGCCGCGACGGCGCGTAGCTGCCGCTCGCGATGCGCGGCAACTGCACCAAGCGCTGCTCGCTCGCGTCGAGGAGACCTGCGTTCATCGCGCTGCCCTAGCGCTGGGGTGACGGCAGGCGCTTAGCTTGCGCCGCCGAACTTCTTGCGGAATTTCTCCACTTGGCCCGAAGTGTCGACCAGCTTCTGCTTGCCGGTGTAGTAAGGATGGCACTTGGAGCATACCTCAAGCTGCAGCGCGCCGGGACGCACCGTGCGCAGCGAGAATTTTTCGCCGCAGGTGCAGGTCGCTTCGACCTCATGCAGCTCGGGATGGATCTTCTTTTTCATGGCTGATATCGCATAATTATATCCTGCCTGATGCCCTCAACCCAAATCATCCTGGCCTCGACCTCGGTTTTCCGGCAGCGCAGCCTGCGCCTGGTCGGCGTCAAGTTCAGCGCCATGGCCCCCGCCGTCGATGAGACGGCCCGGCCCGGCGAGAGCGCCCGCGCGCTCGCGCAGCGGCTCGCGCGGGCCAAGTGCATGGCCGTCGCGCAGAGCCGCCCGCAGGCGATCGTCATCGGCGGCGACCAGACCCTCGCCGCGAACGGCCGCATCTATGGCAAGCCGGGCACCCTGGCCGCCAACCGCCGCATGCTAACTGAGCTCAGCGGCCAGCGCGGCGTCTTCCACAGCGCCTTGTGCGTCGCTCATCAGGTCGAGCGGCGCGAGGCATGCATCCCCACGCGCGTCATCTGGCGCGAATTGACCACGCGGCAAATCAACAATTATGTCAAGCGGGAGCCGTCCTGCGCGAGCGCAGGCGGCGCGCAGCTCGAGAAACTCGGCATCGCCCTGCTCGCATCCATGCGCAGCGACGATCCGTCCGCGGTCATCGGCTTGCCGCTGATCGCCCTGGGTGAGATGCTGGCGTCATTCGGGATCGACGTCCTCAACCAGCCGCGCTAGCTCCAGAATGCGCGGCAGGTGCCGCTCGTAGTCAACAAAGCCGTGGTCCCCGCCCTCTTCGACCACCTGCTCCGCGCCGGCGTAGTACGCCACCGCCTCGCGGTAATCGAGCAGTTCATCGCCCTGCTGCACCAACAGCAAATAGCGGCTGGCGTCCTTCACTGAAGCCAGCTCCATATCTTCGAGCTCGCGGCAATGATCGGCCGTGAAGACGTAGGTCGCATCGCTGTGGAAATTCTGCTGCTGCTTGCCCACTTCGCCGCGCAGCTTGGCCGCCACCGCCACCGCCGGATTGATCAGCACGCCGCGCTGCGCCAGGCCCTGCTCCACCAAGCTGGTGGCGTAATAGCCGCCGAGCGAGCTGCCGGCGACTAATACTCGGCGCCCCTTGCACAGCTCAGCGCACATGCGCATCGCCGCCGCCGGCCGGTCCGGCAAGTCGGGCGCGACGCATTCGATGCTGGCCGCGCGCGCCGCCGCCAGCGTCGCTTGGGCCTTGCCCGAGGCCGAGGATGAATTGAAGCCGTGCAGATAGAGGATCATCGCCGCGCGAGCTCATTGGCCATGAAAACATAATCCTTGATCTCCAGCTCCTCGGCCCGGCGCGCGGCGTACGGCGCCAGGGCCGCGATGCCCTTGAAGTCGAGGGTGTTGCGCAGCTGCTTGCGTCGCTGCCCGAACGCCCGCCGCAGCAGGTCGCGATAGAGATCGAGATCTGCGATCGCGCCCGCGGCGTTGTTGGGCGTCAGGCGCACCACTGCCGATTCCACCCGGGGCGGAGGTGCGAAGGACCCAGCCGGTACTTCGAAGAGCAGCTCAGCGTCGAAAAAACTGCGCGCCGCAACCGTCAGCCTGCTGTAGTCCTTGCACCCGGCGGACGCGACCAGGCGCTGCGCGAATTCCAGCTGCAGCAGCAGATGGACATCGACCGGCTTGGGCTCGGCCGCAAGCAGCAGCTCGATCACCGGCGAGGAGATCGCATAGGGCAGATTGCCCGCCAGCCGCCAGCGGCCCGTGTCCGGTATGGGCAGCTGCTTGGCCGCGTCGCCATGGATGACGCTCAGGCGTTCCGCATCCTTGCCCGCGCGCCCCGGCAGGCTCTGCGCGAGGCGCTCGTCCAGCTCAATCGCCGTAACCCGCGCGCCGGCCGTCAGCAGTGGCAGCGTGAGCGCACCCTTGCCCGGACCGATCTCGACAAAGACATCTTCGCTGCGAGGCGCGATCGCATCCAGCAGCTGCGAGCGCATCCCCTCGTCCGCCAAGAAGTGCTGGCCCAGCTTCGGCCGGCGCGCCATCAGCTTCTTCTCCGCTTGCGATGCATTCGCGCCGCGGTCGCGATCGCCGTGCGCAGGGACAGGCTGCTCGCCCGGCCCAGGCGCGCTTGGTCATAGGCTGTTCCATGCCCGACGCTGACGCGGATGAACGGCAGCCCCAAGGTGACGTTGACCGTGCGCTCGAAGTCATCGCGCTTGATCACCGGCAGGGCCTGGTCGTGATACATCGCCACCACGCAGTCGGACGGGCCCAGCTTTTTCGGCAGGAATACTGTGTCCGCTGGAAACGGGCCCTCGACTGGCAGCCGCGCCCGGCGCAGCTTCGCGATGACGGGCTTGATCACCCGTTCTTCTTCCGTACCCAACAAGCCGCCCTCGCCCGCATGCGGATTGAGCCCGCAGACCAGCAAGCGCGGCTTGGGCACATGCAGCAGCGCGCGCAGCTCGCGATGGGTGATGCGCAAGGTGCGCTCCAGCCGCGTACGGGTCAAAGAGCGCGGGACCTCAGCCAAGGGCAAGTGCGTGGTCGCCAGTACCAGTTTCAGCCGCGGCCCGAGCAGCGCCATCACCGTGTGCTTGACGCGCGCCAAACGCCCGAAGTACTCGGTCTGGCCGCTAAAGCCCGGCGCGGCCGTCGCTAGCATGTCCTTGGCGACCGGGCCGGTGACCACGCCATCGACCTCGCCCCGCAACGCCAGCTTGGCCGCGCGCCGCAAGCACGCGAGCGTCGCCGGCGCATGCGCCGGCTTGGGCCGCCCGGGCACCGCCCGCGTCGGAGCCTGCAGCGCGGGCTCGTCCACCATGCTCACGCGCTGGCGGCGGGCGGGGTTGTAACTGGGAACGGCAGGGCCCTTGCGCCCGAGCTGCTGTTCCAAGCTGCCGCGGTCGCCCAGCAGCACCAGGTCGGCGGGCAAGCGCTCGCGCAGAACCTGGGCGTAGATCAACGGGCCAATGCCGGCCGGCTCCCCGATGGTAGCCGCAAGCAACGGCCGGCTAGGGCTCGGCACGGATGATCTCGACCGAACCGACCGAGCGAAGATGCTCGATCCACTTGCGCCTGATCGACGCCAGGTTCTCATTGATCAAGGCCTGGGCCGCGCGCTCGCGATAGTTCGCATCGCCGAGGATCATCTGCTTGATCGCCAGAATCTTGACGATGACCAGGGTGTCCCCCACTGCGAACGGCCCCGCTATCTCGCCCCGCCGCAGCCGCAGGCCGTTGCGGATCGAAGCCGGCATGTTCTCGATCAGGCGCTCGACCGTCACCACCTCGCCCGCATACTCTTCTTGCAGCTCTTCAAAGCTCGTCTGCGCCAGCTTGAGCAGCGCGACCTCTTCTTCCAAGTCATCGACGTCGGCCTCCGCAACCGGGACCCGCAGCATCTTGGCCGTGATCTCGCCCGAGCGCGCTTGGCCGGGGACCACTGGACGCTGGGCCAGCAGATGGATGACGTGCAAACCATTGGGGAACTCCAGCACTCCCGAGACATCGCCCGGACGCATGTCCCGCAGCTCGGCGAGATACATCTCCGGTACCTGGCTCTCTTGCAGCCAGCCGAGGTTGACCGGATTGAGGCTGGTCGTCGCGCGCTCGGCCATGAGCAGGAAATCAGCGCTCGAGGCCGCGCTGAGCTCCGCGGCCTCGGCGCGCTGCTCGAGCGTGAAGATCGCATGCTCGAGCAGGTACTCCCGCAGGCGGCGCTGTCCGAGCCGCTCGCGCAGCAGCTGGTTGATCTCGGTGTCCTCGATGCGCAAGGAGCGCTGGTTGTCCGCCAGCAGCGCCCGGCTGATCAGCAGGTCGATGGCCGCGGCCTCGCGAAAGCGCTCCTCATCCAAGCCGGAATTGCGCAGCGCCTGCTCCAAGGTCTGGTTGGTGCCCTGCAAAATCCGCTCGATCTGCTGGGTGACCTCGATCTCATTGACGCGCACGCCCCGCTGCAAGGCGCGCTGAACCTGCAGGCGCTCGTCGATCACCAGGTCCAGCACCTGCCGGTATAGCCTGGTCTCGTCAATCTGCTCCCGCATGCGGGGCGGCATGCCGCGCCTGAACTCGTCAATGCGGCTCTCGAGCAGGTCGGAGAAAATGGGCTCGCCGTTGACCACGGCCACCAAGCTGACGCCCTCGGGCGTCGCGGCGTCCTGCGCCCGGGCCTCAGGCGGCAGCGCCCAGGCTAATAGTAAAATCGATGCCGCCAGCGGGCCCCTGCAACAATTAAGCACAGCACAGGATTCTAAGACAGGCTATGGATATCAAGGAAAACATCCGCTTGCAGCTCGAAGGCCACCCCATCGTGCTCTATATGAAAGGGACGCCACAATTCCCACAATGTGGCTTCTCCGCCCTGGCGGTCGAAGTACTCAAACGTCATCTGGGCGACGCCAAGGACTCCCTGCTCACTGTCAATGTTCTCGAGGATCCCGACATCCGCCAGGGAATCAAGGAATTCTCCAACTGGCCCACTATCCCCCAGCTGTACATCAAGGGTGAGTTCATCGGCGGGGCCGACATCATCAAGCAGATGCATGAGGACGGCTCGCTCGCGGGCAAACTCGAAGGCCTGGCTGCCGGCGCCTAGGCGCTGAGCAGGCGCTCCACCTGACGCTGCGCGGCCGCGACCGCGCGCTTGACCTGGGCCGGCTGCGGGCTCCCCGGGCTCTGGCGCCCGCGCAGGACCTTCTCGATATCGAGCGCCGCGCGCAGCTGCCGCTGCTCCAGGCCGGTGATCTTCTTGATGTCCGCCGGCGGCAGCGCCGCCAGCTTGAGCCCGCGCTCCTCCGCCAGGCGCACTAGTTTCGCGACCTTGGCATGCGCGTCCCGGAAGGTGGCGCCGTGCCGTACCAATTCGTCCGCGACCTCGGTCGCGGTCACATAGCCCTGCTCGGCCGCGGCGCGCATGCGCTTGCGGTCGAACGCCAGGCCCTTGACCATGCCGGCGGCGACCGCCAAGCATGCGCTGGCGGTGTCGACGCTGTCGAACAGCGCCTCCTTGTCCTCCTGGTTGTCCTTGTTGTATGTGAGCGGCTGGCCCTTGGCCATGGCCATCAGCGTCTGCAGATTGCCCAGCGCCCTGCCGGCCTTGGCGCGCAGCAATTCGGCCGCGTCCGGATTGCGCTTCTGCGGCATGATCGATGAGCCCGTGCTGAACGCGTCCGCCACCCGCGCGAAGCCGAAGGGCTGCGAGGCCCACACCACGATCTCCTCGCCCAGGCGCGACAGGTGCACAAGAATCTGCGCCGCGCAGTGCGCGTACTCAATCACATAATCCCGATCGGCGACCGCGTCCATGCTGTTCTTGAAGACGGCGTCGAAGCCCAGCTCCTCCGCGACCATGCGCGGCGCGACCGCAAAGCCGGTCCCCGCCAGGGCCGCCGCGCCCAGCGGCAGGACGTTGACCCGTCGCAGGCAGTCCGCCAAGCGCTCGTGATCGCGCGCCAGCATGCAGTCGTAGGCATGCAGATGATGGCCCAGCGTCGTCGGCTGCGCGGCCTGCAGATGGGTGTAGCCCGGCATGGCTGTCGCCGCATGCTTGGCGGCCTGCCGCAGCAGGGCCCGGCGCAGCAGCAGCAGCAGGCGCTGCTGCTCGCCGATGGCGTCGCGCAGCCACAGACGGGTGACCGTACTGACCTGGTCGTTGCGTGAGCGGGCCGTATGCAGCTTCTTGCCCGCGGCGCCGATGCGGCGGATGAGCTCCTTCTCGACCAGCGTGTGGATGTCCTCCTCGGGCGCGTCGAGCGGGAGCTTGCCGCGCGCGAGCAGGCGCTGCAGCACTTTCAGGCCCGCGACGATCTTGGCGCTGTCCGTCCGGCTGACGATGCGCTGCTTGCCCAGCATGCGCGCATGCGCGATCGAGGCGCGCAGCTCTTGGGCCGCCAGCCGCCGATCATAAGGCAAGGACGCGTTGAACTCGAACATGAGCTCGCTGGTCGCGCTGTCGAAGCGCTCGGACCATGCGGCCGGCCGTCGTTTGGGTCCCATCGTCGCAAGATTCTAAGCGTCGATCCCGTAGCTCCAATCGAGCAGCTGCTGGATCGCGCGGCGGGCGTTGGCGGTACTGCGGCCGGAGATGATGATCACGAACAGGATGTCGCCGGCGGGATTGTGGGTCACGCCTGCGGCCGCGCGCACGTCGGACAGCGTCCCGGTCTTGACATGGACGTTGCCGGCCGCAGGCTGGCGGCGGTTCCAGCGTGCGACCGTGCCGTCGCGGCCGAGCACGGCCAAGGACGCATACAGCTCGTGCCGGTAGGGCTTGGCATGGTACAGCCGCAGGGCCTCGCCGAACTGCCGGGCGGTGATGCGCGTCGTGCGCGACAGCCCGGCGCCGTTGTCGATATGCATGCCGGCCGCATCGATGCCCTGCTCGGCGAACCACTCCGCGACCGCCGTCCGCGCCCCGGCCTGGGTCTTGGGCTCGCGCTTGGCCGGATCGAGGGCCAGGAACAGGTTGCGCGCCATGACATTGTTCGAGTACTTGTTGATGCCGCGGATGATCTCGGCGAGCGGCGGCGACTGATTGGATACCAGCATGCGCGCGCCGCTGGGGAGCTCGCCCCGCCGCCAGCCGCCGGCGTGCGCGCCGCCGGCTTCGGCGTACAGCTGCATGATCCCGCCCGCGGCATGCGCGGTCGCATCCGGCTGCGCGAGCATGTGAAAGGAGCGTGAGCCGCAGCCGGTGTAATAGCGCCCGCCCAGCGTCAGCGTGGCCGAGCCGTCCTCCTCGTCGCGCTCGAGGTTCTCGAGCAGGCGCTGGCGCCAATTGCGCGGGCACTTGCCGCGCAGCAGCCGCACCTTGCTGCTGTCGATGCTGAAGGTCGCTGACGGCGGCTCCGCGAAGACCGTCAGCTTGCCGTCCATGTAATGCAGGTTGATGAAGCTGCTGCCGAAGTTGACCAGCGCCGCGCCGGGCGCGGCGTTGTACGAACGGGTCCCGGCGCCGTCAAAGCCCGCGGGGTCCGGTGGCGGGAGCGAGAACAGGCCGTCGTCCATCACCAGGTCGCCCGCGACCTCATCGACGCCGCGGCGCCGCAGGCCGCTGACCAGCCAGGCCAGGCGGTCGTTGGTCAAGAACGGATCGCCGCCGCCCTTGAAGAACAAATCCCCGCGCAGGCTGCCGTTGGCTACCTCGGCGACCGCATGCAGGCCGGAGTTCCAAGTGTGGTCCGGACCCAGCAGGTCGAGCGCCGCCATGCTGGTTACCAGCTTGATGGTCGAGGCCGGATTGAAGGCCTGGTCGAGATTGTGGAAAGCGATCGGGCGGCCGTCGCCCCACGCCATGTAAATGCCCGCCTGCGCCTGCGGGATGCCGTTGCGGCTCAAAATGCGCTTGACTCCGTCCGGCAAGACGGCGTCCTCATTCCCTAGAACCGCAGGCCCGACTAGCAGCAACGCTAGCGGTACCGCTCGCCTGATAAAGCCCGGCACAGCGGCATTTTAAGGCAGAAACAGGCCTTTCTTGCTAGAATCATCCCCGCACCCGCCATGGCGCAGTTTTCCCTATCCGAGCGAATCCAGCGCATCGAGCCCTCGGCGACCATAGCCAAGAGCGCGCGCGCCGCTGAACTCAAGGCCCAGGGCGCCGACATCATCAACCTGACCGCCGGCGAGCCCGATTTCGACACGCCCGAGCACATCAAGGAAGCCGGCCGCCAGGCCATCACCGCCGGCCAGACCAAGTACACCCTGGTGCCCGGGACCAAGGAGCTGCGCGAGGCCATCGCGCGCAAGCTCGCCCGCGACCAGGGACTCGACTACGGCATCGACGGCATCGTCGCGACCTGCGGGGCCAAGCACGCCATCATGAACCTGTTTCTCGTCACCGTCAACCACGGCGATGAGGTCGTCATGCCCACGCCCTGCTGGGTTTCCTACCCGGACATCACCATGTTCTGCGGGGCCACGCCCGTCTATGTAGACGCCACGCTCGAAAGCGGCTTCAAGATCACTCCCGAGCAGCTGGCAGAGAAGCTGGGGCCGAAGTCCAAGCTGCTGGTGCTCAACAGCCCCTCCAATCCAACCGGCGCGGTCTACACCAAGGATGAGCTCAAGGCCCTGGGCGAAGTGCTCGTCAAGCATCCCCAGGTGCTGATCGCAAGTGATGAGATCTACGAGCATATCACCTACGGGAACGCCAAGCACTGCTCGCTCGCGCAGGCCTGTCCCGAGCTGCGCGACCGCACGGTCATCATCAACGGCGTCTCCAAGGCCTACGCCATGACCGGCTGGCGCATGGGCTTCAGCGCCTCGCATCCGGACCTGGCCAAGGCCATGAGCAAGATCCAGTCGCAGGCCACCACCAACATCTGCACCATCGCCCAAGCCGCCGCCATCGCCGCCTTCGACAGCGAGCTGGACTGCCTCAAGCCCATGCTGGAGGCCTTCGCCGCGCGGCGCAGCAAGGTACTCAAAGCCTTCGAAGACATCGAGGACATCTCCATCGGCGCCATCGACGGGAGCTTCTACGGCTTCATCGACATCTCCGCCGCCATGCCGCGGCTGACGGAGAAAGCCGCCGCTGACGGCTTCCAGATCAAAGGCGACAGTGACCTGGCCGACTACCTGCTGGAGAAGAAATTCATCGGCCTCGTCCAGGGATCGGCCTTCAAGAGCCAGCCCTCGTCGCTGCGCATGTCTTTCGCCACCAGCGATGAGACCCTCGACAAGGGGCTGCAGCGCCTCTGCGAAGCGCTGGGCTAGGCCAGCAAGACCGCGATCACGTGCCTGCTCTCACTGGCGAGGATATTGAAGGTCCGGCAGGCGGCAGGCACATCCATCACCTCCAGGCCGATGCCCCGGGCGTTGAACTGCCCCAGCAGCTTGGCCGGCTCGATCGTACCGCTGACCCCCAGCAGCAGGATCGTCGGCTTGCGCTCGGCCGCCATGCTCAGGACGGGACTGTCGATGTCCAGCTGCTCGCCGGTACCGGCCGGCAGCGGCACTAGCTCAGCGGGCGTGACCATCAGCGGCAGCTCATGCTTGTTCTCACCCACTTTGATCCAGCCGTCGCCCGCCCCGACGATGTGGTTGGGCGCGTCAGCTTCGCGGTTGAGTTCCATCGATTGACGCAGTCATGAAGAAAACGGGCATAGCGCTGCTGGGCGTCGGCAGCGTCGGTACAGGAGTCTGCGAGCTGCTGGCCTCGAACAATATTATGCCAAAACGCGCTGGAGTCAAAATCGACATCGTCGCGGCCTGCGCGCGCAATGTCCGACGCGCGCGGCGGCGGCTGGGCAGTACCAAGGTCCCCGTCTACGCTGACTGGCGCGAGGCGATCGCCGCGCCCGGCTGCGACATCATCGTTGAACTGATGGGCGGCCTGGACGACGCCCTCGCCTGCGCCCGCGAGGTGCTGGGCCAGGGCAAGCCGCTGGTGACCGCGAACAAGGCCCTGCTCGCGCATCACGGCGCCGAGCTGCTCGAACTGGCGCGCGCGCGCGGCGCCGGCATTCACTACGAAGCCGCGGTGGCCGGCTGCATCCCGGCGATCCGCACCGTGCGCGACGCGCTCGCCGGGGACCAGATCATCGCGGCGACCGGCATCCTCAACGGGACCTGCAACTACATCATGACGCAAATGGCGCAGCAGGGCCGCAACTTCGACGAAGCGCTCGCGCTTGCGAGCGAGCTGGGCTACGCCGAGGCGGAACCGAGCCTCGACATCGACGGCTGGGACGCGGCCCACAAGACCGCGATCCTCGCCTGGCTGGCGGGCGGGCTGCCGCTGGGCATGGAGAAGATGACGGTCCAGGGCATCCGCGGGGCGACGCTGGCCGATCGCGACTGCGCGGCGGAGTTCGGCTATGTGGTCAAGCTTCTCGCGCAGGTCAAGGACCACGGCCGCCGCGGGATCGAGACCCAGGTCGGGCCGGGACTGATCGCGCAGGACCACCCGCTCGCGGCGGTCAACGACAATCTCAACGGCCTGCTGCTGGACACCAAGTACGCCGGCGAGCTGCTGCTGGTCGGCGCCGGCGCCGGCGCCCTGCCGACCGCTTCGGCGGTGGTCGCCGACATCATCGAAGCGGTGCGCGAGGGCCCGCCGCCGCTGAGCTTCGGCGGCAAGGCGGTCGCCAAGCACTGCGGGCGCATCAACAGCGGCAGCCAGGCCTACCTGCGCGTGTCCGTCATCGACGCCAAGGGCGTGCTCGCTTCGGTCTCGCGCATCCTGGCCGCGGCGGGCATGTCGATCGAGGCCATCTTCCAGCAGGAATCGCATTCGGGCGAGGAAGTCGATGTCGCCATCCTGCTGCACGAGCTCGAGTGGAAGGACCTGCTGCAGGCCATGCGCAAGATCGCGCGGCTCAAGCAAGTCACCCAGCCGCCGACCGCCATGCCGATCGTCATCCCGCATCGGTCCAAGCAATGAGCGACGCGCAGTTCCAGCCGGGCGTGATCGGCAGCCACGCGCCCTACTTGCCCAAGCTCGCGAAGAAGCGCCCGCTCAGCCTGGGCGAAGGGAACACCCCGCTGCTGCATCTCAAGCGCCTGCCGCAGCGGCACGGCATCAAGTGCGAGGTCTACTGCAAGTACGAGGGCCTCAATCCAACCGGCTCGTTCAAGGACCGCGGCATGGCCGTGGCTGTTTCCTGCGCGCTCGCGCGCGGCGCGAGCGCCATCGCCTGCGCCTCGACCGGCAACACCTCCGCCTCGGCCGCGGCCTACGCCGGGCGCGCCGGCATCGCATGCATCGTGCTGCTGCCCGCCGGCAAGGTGGCTGCGGGCAAGCTGGCCCAAGCCCGGGCCCATGGCGCCAAGGTCGTCACCGTCAAGGGCGATTTCGACGATGCCATGCATGCGGTCCAGCAGCTCGGCGATGAGATCGAAATCGTCAACTCCATCAATCCCATGCGCATCCAGGGACAGAAGACCATCGCCTTGGAAATCGTCGCCCAATTGGGCTCGGTCCCGGACATCCACGCCCTGCCGGTCGGGAACGCCGGCAACATCACCGCCCACTGGATGGGCTACAGCGAATGCGCGGGAGTCGGCGTAGCGACTTGCTCCTTGTGCAAGGGCGACTGCGAGTTCCTGCACGAAGGCGAAGGCCAGCCCCCGCGCAAGCGGCCGCGCATGCTCGGCGTCCAGGCTGCGGGCGCCGCGCCCTTCATCGCCGGCGAGCCGGTCGCCAAGCCGGAGACCGCTGCGACCGCGATCCGCATCGGCCGGCCGCAATCGTGGGACGCCGCCCAGGCGGCGGTGAAGGAATCAGATGGCTGGTTCGTCAGCGTCACCGACGAGGAGATCCTCGCGATGCAGCGCGAGCTCGCGGCGGATGAAGGGATCTTCTGCGAACCGGCCTCGGCCGCCAGCGTCGCGGGCTTGGCGAAACAAGCTCAGGCGGGCTTGCTCGAAGGCGCTGAAGTGGCGGTATGCACCCTTACCGGCCACGGCCTCAAGGACCCGGACGCCATTCCCGAGCTGGATGCGCCGCTGCAAGTCGCCAGCGATGCCGAGGCCATCGTGGCCGCGATCAAATCCTTATAGAGGGAAACTGACTAACCGGCCGCTGAGGCCAGTTGTCAAACACTGCTAGTCGATAAACGGCAGGCCGAAGTAGAAGCCGTCATCACGCACCCGCCTGCCGATCGGAGCAGGCTGCATGCCCGCAAGCTCGCCTGCGGCTTTCTCATCGGTGAGCGTCTGCAGCGGGCGCAGGCAGTTCTTGCGCCGCATGGCGAATTCGACATCATCGATGCTGCCGCTGAAGTTGGCCTGGCCGCCGATGGGATTCGGGCTGTAGGGCTGGGCGCTGTAGCCCAAGAACGGCTCCATCAAATACATCGGGAAAGTGAAGGCGCGCACGATAGTGAGGTACAGGCCTTCGCCGGGAATGCCATCTTCATTGGCCTGCTTGATGCGCTGGTACTCCTCGGAGAGGAAAATGCAGCCGGTGTGCCGCGAGAGATAGTCGATGCTCTGCGCCTGGCTGACGGAGGCGACTGCGAGGCTGCCGAGCATGAAAACGGGCAGGCACAGCAACCTGGCTAGCTTGGATGCGATGGGCATGCTGCGTATTTTAAGCGAAAAACGCCGAAAAATCAAATACAGCCGCGCGGCGGGGATTCTTGCTAGAGCTCGTCCCGCACGCGATGCAGCTGGGCCAAGGTCTCCGCCGCGATCAAATCGCCCTTGTCCAGGCCGTGTTCCTTGGCCCAGCCCGCCGGCAGCTCGATCACCCACAGCACCGTCTCGGCGCTGCAGTGGCGCCGCAGCGTCTCGGGGGTCATGGTCGCGATCTTGACGATCTCGCCCAGCCGGTTGATGAACAGGGCGTCCAGCGGAATCCAGGTGTTCTTCATCCAAAAGCAAGCCTTGCGCGGCTCGGCGAACACAAACAGCATGCCGCGCCCCGGCGGCAGCTCCTCGCGCTCGGACAGGCCCTTGGCAAGCTCTGCGGGTGTGGCCGCGATCTCGAGCTCGAGCTCCTGGCCCGCGAGCGTCACGGACACCGTCGGCAGGCTCGGCGCGCAGGCCGCCAGCAGCGCAAGTGATAATATAGCATGGCCCCGGCAACGTCCCGGCAGGCCACGCAGCCATGTCCAAGAGTACTGTCGAACCATTCGCATTGGTGATTTTCGGGGCCGGCGGCGACCTGAGCACCGGCAAGCTCATGCCTGCCATGCTCGAGCTCGATCGCCAGGGCTGGCTGCCCGATGACTGTCGTATTATAGCAACGACGCGGCGCGACCTCAGCACCGAGGACTTCGCCACCCAGGTCCTCAGCGGCATCGGCGATGACAAGGACCGCGCCAAGTTCGCCCCGCGCGTGGCGTGTTTGACCGGCTGCGATCCCGCCAAGGACGCATCAGCGCTCAAGAAGCTGCTGGCCACCTTGCCCTATCAGCGGCGCGTCTACTACGCCGCGACTCCGCCGCAGCAGTTCGCCGGCATCGCGGCCTCGCTGGCGGGCGCCGAGCTGCTCACCGACGACAGCCCGCTGGTGCTCGAAAAGCCGCTGGGGACCGATCTCAGCAGCTATCGCGCCATCAATGAAGCGGTCGCCACCCACATCCCGGAGCATTTGATCTACCGCATCGACCACTACCTCGGCAAGGAAACGGTCCAGAACCTGCTGTGCATCCGCTTCGGCAACCTGATCTTCGAATCGGTCTGGAACCGGGCCTACATCGACCAGGTCCAGATCACCGTGGCCGAAGCCGTCGGCGTCGCCAACCGCGCCGGCTACTATGACGCCAGCGGCGCCATCCGCGACATGGCCCAGAACCATCTCGCCCAGCTGCTGTGCCTGACCGCCATGGAGCCGCCGCGCAGCTACGACGCCGACAGCGTCCGCGATGAAAAGCTCAAGGTGCTGCAGTCGCTGCGGCCGCTGGCGCCGGCCGACGTGGTCCGCGGGCAGTACCAGGCCGGCTTGATCGGCGGCGAGAAGGTCGCGAGCTATCGCGAAGACGTCGGCGATCCCAACAGCGAGCGCGAATCCTTTGTCGCGCTCAAGGCGCAGATCGAGAACTGGCGCTGGGCCGGCGTGCCCTTTTACCTGCGCACCGGCAAGCGCATGCCGGCGAAGAGCTCCTACATCATCGTCGCCTTCAAGAAGACCCCGCACATGATCTTCCCGGGCGCCGACCCCGCGAACAACCACATCGTCATCCGGCTGCAGCCGAACGAAGGGATCGAGCTGCTGGTCAACAACAAGCTGCCCGGCCCGGGCCCGATACGCCTCGATCCGAAGATCCTCAACCTCGACCTGCTGCCCGACGGCGGCAAGCTGCCGGACGCCTATGAGCGGCTGCTGCTCGACGCGCTGCGGCTCAATCCCACCTTGTACATGCGGCACGACGAGGTCGAGCAGTCTTGGAAATGGCTCGAGGGCGTGCTCCCCGATCCGCCGGCGCCGGAGATGTACGCCGCCGGGACCTGGGGACCGGACCAGGCGCAGCTGCTGCTGGCCAAGGACGGACGCCGCTGGGACAATCACAGCTAGAGGCCATGCATGCGACCCTGCGCAACGTAACCGACCGCATCGTCCAGCGCTCGTCCTCCCGGCGCAAGGCTTATCTCAAGCAAATCGACGCCGCCCGCGCCAAGGGACGGGTGCGCACCTCCCTGTCGTGCAGCAACCTCGCGCATGGGTTCGCGGCCTGTGGCGCCAATGCCAAGCAGCGCCTCAGCGGCGAGGAGACCTTCAACCTCGGGGTGATCACGGCCTACAACGACATGCTTTCGGCCCATCAGCCCTATGAGCGCTTTCCCGCCATCATCCGCGCGGCGGCCGAAGCCTGCGGCGCGACCGCGCAGGTCGCGGGCGCGACGCCGGCGATGTGCGACGGCGTCACCCAAGGACAGGATGGCATGGAACTGTCGCTGTTCTCCCGGGACGTCATCGCGCTGTCGACCGCGGTCGGCCTCTCGCATGCGATGTACGACGGCGCCCTGCTGCTGGGCATCTGCGACAAGATCGTCCCCGGCTTGCTGATCGGAGCGCTGCGCTTCGGGCACCTGCCGATGCTGTTCATCCCCGGCGGGCCGATGCGCTCGGGCCTGGACAACAAGAGCAAGGCCGAGGTGCGCATGCGCTTTGCCGCGGGCAAGGCCAAGCGCGCCGAGCTGTTGGCGGCCGAATCGGCCTCCTACCACTCGCCGGGGACCTGCACCTTCTACGGGACCGCGAACTCCAACCAGATGTTCATGGAGCTGATGGGCCTGCACGTACCCGCCTCGACGTTCATCAATCCGGACGATCCGCTGCGCGACGAGCTCACCAAGCATGCGGTCCGCCGCCTGGTCGCGGCCTGCGGCGAGGATGAGCTGGCCCTCGGGCGCGTCATCGACGAGCGGGCGATCGTCAATGCCGTCTGCGGGCTGCTCGCGACCGGCGGCTCGACCAACCACACCATCCATCTGGTCGCGATTGCCCGGGCGGCGGGCGTCGTCATCGACTGGGATGATTTCGATGAGCTGTCCGGCTGCGTCCCGCAGCTCACCCGGGTCTATCCGAACGGCAGCGCCGACGTCAATCACTTCCGCGACGCCGGCGGCCTCGCATGGGTGATCAAGGAGCTCGCCGGAGCCGGGCTGCTGCATGACGATGTGACCACGATGTTCGGGCCCGGGCTCAGCGCCAGTTATGTCAAGGACGTCAAGATGCAAGAAGACGGCGAGCTCGCCTTCAGCCCGGCGGCCTTTGCCGCGACCGATGAATCCATTGTCCGGACCGCGGCCGAGCCCTTCGCGCCTTCCGGCGGCCTGCGGCTGCTGCGAGGCAACCTGGGCCGCTGCATGTGCAAGGTCTCAGCAGTCGCCGACGAGCACTTGACGGTCGAGGCGCCGGCCAAGGTCTTCGCCACCCAGGGCGAGCTGCTGCAAGCGCTCGGAAACGGGCTCGACGAGGACTTCATCGCGGTCGTGCGCTTCCAGGGCGCGCGCGCCAACGGCATGCCCGAGCTGCACAAGCTGACCCCGGGGCTCGCGGTGCTGCAGAAAAAAGGACGCAAGGTCGCCTTGGTAACCGACGGGCGCATGTCCGGCGCTTCCGGCACCGTACCCGCGGCGATCCACCTGTCGCCGGAAGCGATGCTCGGCGGCAACATCGCCCGCGTCCGGGATGGGGACATGATCGCGTTCGACTGCCGCGCCGGGACGCTGGAGGTCAAGCTTGACGACGCCGAGCTGCAAGCGCGGGAGCCGGCCTCGCCCCCGGCGGACGCTCCTGGCTGCGGGCGGGAGCTGTTCGCGGCCATGCGCGCGCAAGTGACGGAGCCGGAAGCCGGCGCCATGACTTTCGGTTCGCTTGTAGAATAGTTCCATGCTCACCAACCTAGTTGACTTCTTCGATGGCTGCCCATTGCTGCCGGTCATCGAGATCGACAACGCCGACGACGCGCCCCAGCTCGCGGCCACCTTGGCGAAAGCCGGACTCAAAGTGATTGAGATCACGCTGCGGACCGACGCCGCCCTCGCCGCGGTCGAGAACATCCTCGAGCGGGAGGAAGTCATCGTCGGCCTCGGCAGCCTGCTCGAAGCGGACCAGTTCCGGTATGCGCGCCAGGTCGGCGCGCGCTTCGCCGCCTCGCCCGGGCTCAATGAGGACCTGCTGAGCGTGGCCGAGGTCGAGAAGCTGCCCTACCTGCCCGGCGTCTACACCGCGAGCGACATCATGCTCGCGCGCGATCTTGAATGCCGCTTCATCAAGTTCTTCCCGGCCTACACCAATGGGCAGCCGTCCCATTTCACCCAGCTCGCGCCGATCTTCAGCGACTTGAGCTTCTGCCTGACCGGCGGCATCGGCCCGGAGAACATGACCGAGGCCCTCGCCCTGCCCCACGTCGCCGTGGTCGGCGGCTCATGGATCGCGCCGCGCGCGATGATCAAGGCCAAGGACTGGAGCGGCATCGAAGCGCGCGCCAAGGATGCGATGCAGCGCTGCGCGGCCAGCGCGACGCAAGCGGCCTAGCCCTCGAACGCAGGCTCGGGCACGCCTGCGACCGGCGCCGGCGCTTGCAATACCCGGCCGCCATGCTCGGGGTACCGTTCCAGCTCCTCCTCCGGCTTGCGGCCGAGGCCCGAAGTCACCACCAGGGTTTTTAGCCCTTCGCCGGCGAAGCAAGGCATGGTCGCAAAGCGCAGGGGCAAGTCGTAGGTGGCGATGACCTTGCCCGTACCATCGACGCGCGCGAGCTTGCCGCCTTCGTGCAGCGCGCTCCAGTAGCAACCCTCGACATCGAAGGCCGCGCCATCAGGGCGCGCGGGGTCCTCCTTGGGCCAGGCATGCAGGAGCTCGCGCGGGCCCATGGTCCCCTGCTCGAGGTCGAAGCTCGAACGGTACAAGCTCCACTGCCGCGAATCCGTGTACCAGACTTCGGCGGCATGCGGATGAAAAGCCAGGCCGTTGAAGGTGGTGAAGCCTTCCTGCCGCAGCTCCATCTTCATGGTCGCTGGATCGAGCACATACAGCGCCGCCCGGCCCTGGCGCTTGGGATCGAGGGTGCCCACCCACAAACGCCCGCGGGCATCGCAGCGCCCGTCATTGAAACGCCCTCCTTCGGCCGCGAACCCAGACTGAGGATGCGGACACAACTTCTCCAACTCGCCACCGGCGAACGGATCGCCGGCGTAGACGCCGTCTTCCATCGCCAGCACCAGCCCGCCGCCGGCCCGCAGCACCAGGCAGCCCGCTTTCTGCTCGAGCGCGCAGCTCTCGGCCGCACTCCCGTCCAGGCGCATGCGCCACAATGTCCGGCCGTCGATGTCGGTCCAGTACAGCAATTCCTCGCCGGCATGCCAGCGCGGGCTCTCGCCCAGGCTGCAGGCCGATGAACTTAGAACAGTAAAATCCATGCCGCTTATGAATCAGGAGGAGAAGGACATGAGCATTGTTTCGCAATTGCGCGCGCTTGCCGAAACAACCCGGGCGCAGCCGCCAAGCTCGGCCGAGCTGCGCTGTTGCGCGGCCGCGGGGATTGAATTCGATTATTCTAAGTCTTTCATCACGCCGGCCGCCGGCGCGCTGCTCGAGCGCATGGCGCAGGAGGCCGGCCTCCCGGGCAAGTTCAAGGCCATGGCGCAGGGCGAGAAGATCAACCGCACCGAGGACCGCGCGGCCGAGCACATGGCGCAGCGCGCTCCCGGCTGGCAGGAGCGCCCAGGCATGCGCGAGATGCTGGCGTTCGCGACCGCTCTGCGCGCCGGCGAAATCAAGGGCTGCACCGGCGCGCCGATCAAGCACATCCTGCACATCGGCATCGGCGGGTCCTATCTCGGCCCGCGGCTGCTGTACGAAGCGCTCAAGGACGGCGCCATCACCTGCGACTTCGTCGCCAACGGCGATCCCGAGGCGATGGAGCAGGCCCTGGCCGCATGCGATCCTGCGCAGACCTTGATTGTAGCGGTCTCCAAGTCGGGCACCACGCCCGAGACCATTCAAAACGCACAGGCGGCGCTCAAGTATTTCCGCGCCGCCCTGGACGCGGACCCAAGCGCGCAGCTCGCCAACATCAGCACCAATGAGCAAGCGATGCGCGACGCCTTGGGCCCGGGACGCTTCTTCCCGATGGAGCAAAGCGTCGGCGGGCGCTTCTCTTTGTGGTCGTCGGTGTCGCTGGCGGCGGCCGCGGCCTGCGGGGCCGACGCCTTCACCGACCTGCTCGCGGGCGCGCGGGCAATCGACGAGCACGTACTCGCCGAGGACGGCTGGAGCAACATCGCGGTCGCCAAGGCGCTGGTGCATATCTGGCAGCAAATTCTGTGGGACGCGCAGACCCATGGGGTGATCGCCTACGCCAACCGGCTGCGCTCGCTGCCCGCCTATCTGCAGCAGCAGGTCATGGAGAGCAACGGCAAGAGCGTGACCATCGCGGGCGAGCCGGTGGCCATGCCGACCTCCCCGATCTGGTGGGGCGGCGAAGGGACCAACGACCAGCACTCCTACTACCAGCTGCTGCTGCAGGGCTGCTACAAGACGCCGATGGACTTCATCTACGCGCGCCGGCCGCAGCGGCCCGAGCAGCGCGAGCGGCACCAGGAAGTCGTCGCGCACTGCCTGGGACAGAGCAGCGCCATGCATCACGGCGTCGATCTCAAGACCTGCGCCGCAGCCCTGCAGCAAGGCCAGCCTTCAGAGCTCGCCAAGCACAAGGTGGTCCACGGCGGCCAGCCGATCAACCTGATCGCCTGCGAGCGCATGGACGCGCGCAGCATCGGCGCCCTGCTCGCCATGTACGAGCACACCGTCGCGGCGCTCGGCTGGCTGTGGGACATCAACTCCTTCGATCAATGGGGCGTGGAATTCGGCAAATCCAACTACAAGCAGGCGCTGGCTGCGTTGCGCGGCGGCGACAGCGACGGCTTTGACGCCAGCACGCAGCGGGCGCTGGACCAGGCGCGGGACTGATCAGGCCGCGCGGCCTGCGTCGCTGCTTGAGCCCTGGCCGCAAGCGCAGGAAGGCTTGTGGTTGTAAAATAATTACTTAGAGACTATATAAATCTCTAGGAAGGAGCGCCTTCCGCGACATGGACAAGCAGGACTTTCTCAAGAACATCCCCGGCGGCAACGGCTCGGCGGTCAAGTACTACAGCCTGCCCGAGCTGGCCCAGGCCGAGGGCGCCGACCTCGAGCGCCTGCCGGTCTGCCTGCGGGTGGTGCTCGAATCCCTGCTGCGCAACATGGATGGCAAGGCGGTTGCGCCCGAGCACGTCAAGGCCCTGCTCGGCTGGCAGCCGCAGGCCAAGCGCACCGCCGAGATCCCGTTCAGGGTCGCCCGGGTCGTCCTGCAGGACTTCACCGGCGTCCCCCTGCTGGTCGATCTCGCCGCCATGCGGGACGCGGCCAAGGACTGGGACGCGGCCGGCAACGTCGAGCCGCTGGTCCCCGTCGACCTGGTGGTGGACCATTCGGTCCAGGTCGACAACTACGGATCCAAGGAGGCCCTGCGCCTGAATCTCAAGCGTGAGTTCGAGCGCAATGAGGAGCGCTACCGCTTTCTCAAATGGGGCATGGGCGCCTTCAAGTCCTTCAAGGTGGTCCCGCCCGGCGTCGGCATCGTCCACCAGGTCAATCTCGAGCATCTCGCGCCCGGCCTGGCCAATGATGCGGCCGATCCGAGCCTGTACTACCCCGACACTTTGGTCGGGACCGACTCGCACACCACCATGATCAATGGCATCGGCGTCGTCGGCTGGGGCGTCGGCGGCATCGAGGCCGAGGCCGCGATGCTGGGCCAGCCGGTCTACATCCTCACTCCCGATGTGGTCGGCGTTCATCTCAAGGGCCAGCTGCGCGAAGGCCGGACCGCGACCGACTTGGTGCTCACCGTCGTTGAATTATTGCGTCAAACCAATGTGGTGGGCAAGTTTGTTGAGTTCTTCGGCGAGGGCGCCGCTTCGCTGTCAGTTCCCGATCGCGCCACCATCAGCAACATGGCGCCCGAATACGGCGCGACCATCGGCTATTTCGCCGCTGATGACAAGACCATGGAGTACTTCAGCAGCACCGGGCGCAGCGCCGAGGTCATCGACCGCTACCGCTCTTACCTGCAGGAGCAGGGGATGTATGGCATCCACCCGGGCGGCAAGGTCGAATACACCCAGGTGGTGGAGCTCGATCTCGACAGCGTCGCGCCGTCGGTCGCAGGGCCCAAGCGCCCGCAGGACCGGATTCCCCTGCCGCAGCTCAAGGACAGTTTCGCCAAGCTGCTTGCCAAGGAAGTGCCCGACGGCGGCTACGGGCGCAGCGCGGAACAGACGGCCGCGCGGCATGCGACCGAGCTCGATGGCATCGACGTCGGCGATGGCGACGTGCTCATCGCCGCGATCACGTCGTGCACCAACACTTCGAACCCAGCGGTGCTGATCGCCGCCGGGCTGCTCGCGCGCAAGGCGGCCGCGCTCGGGCTCAAGGTCCATCCGCGGGTCAAGACCTCCCTGGCGCCCGGCTCCCGGGTGGTGACCGATTACCTCGCGAAGACCGGCCTGGACAAGGACCTTGAGGCCCTCGGCTTTTACACTGTCGGCTACGGCTGCACCACCTGCATCGGCAACTCCGGCCCGCTGGCGCCCGAGATCGAAAAGCCGCTGCTCGATGAGGGCGTGGTCGCGGCCTCGGTGCTGTCGGGCAATCGCAACTTCGAAGCGCGCGTCCATCCGAACATCCGCGCCAACTTTCTCATGTCGCCGCCGCTGGTGGTCGCCTTCGCCCTGGCGGGCACCGTCAACATCGACCTGGAGGCCGAGCCGCTTGCGACGGTGGACGGCAAGGCAGTGCATCTCAAGGACATCTGGCCCAGCGACGCGGAGATCCAAGAGCAGCTGGCCCAGGCCAACGACCCGCAGTTCTTCCGCAAGCGGTACGCCAATTACGAGGACGAGGTCCCCATGTGGAGCGAGATCGAATCGGAGGCATCGGTCAACTACGGCTGGGACCAGGCCTCGACCTACATCCGCAAGCCGCCCTTCTTGCAGCTGGACAACCTGGACGGCGCCATCAGCGGCGCGCGGGCGCTGGCGATCTTGGGCGATTCGGTTACCACCGACCACATCAGCCCGGCGGGCGCGATCGGCGAGGCCACCCCCGCGGGCAGTTACCTGAAAGAGAACCAAGTGCGGCTGTTCGATTTCAACAGCTACGGATCGCGGCGCGGCAACCACGAGGTCATGATGCGCGGGACCTTCGCCAACGTGCGCATCCGCAACTTGATGGCGCCCGGGACCGAAGGCGGCGTGACCATCCACCAGCCCAGCGGCGAGCAGATGTCGATCTACGCCGCCGCCGAGCGCTACCGGGAGGAAGGCGTACCGCTGCTGATGTTCGCGGGCGAGGAATACGGCTCGGGCAGCTCGCGCGACTGGGCGGCCAAGGGCACCCGGCTGCTGGGGATCCACGCCGTGATCGCGAGCAGCTTCGAGCGCATCCACCGCTCCAACCTGGTCGGCATGGGCGTGCTCCCGCTGGTGTTCGCCGGCAATGACAGCGTCGCGTCGCTGGGCCTGACCGGCGCCGAGACCTTCGCCATCGACGGCCTGGGCGCGGCCATCATCCCGCAGCAGGAAGCGACCCTGCGCATCAGCTATCCCGACGGCAGCAGCAAGGAAGCCTTGCTGACCGTACGCGTCGACACGCCGAACGAAGCCGAGTGCTTCGCATCCGGCGGCATACTCAAGCACGTACTCAAGCGGCTCGTGGGCCCGGCTGCGTCATGACCAAGGAAGAGCTCTTCGATGCCAGCGACTTCGGACAGCTGCCGAAGACGCTGGGACTGTTCCCGCTCGAGGACACGCTGCTGCTCCCTCATGGGCGCCTGCCGCTGCGGGTGTTCGAGCCGCGCTATCTCAGCCTGATCCAGGACACGCTCAAGACCGAGCACAAGCTCATCGGCATCATCCAGCCGTCGGCGCCCAGCCTCTCAGGCGGGCCGCTGCTGCACTCGGTCGGCGGCGCCGGCCGCATCAAGGCGGTCGCGGCGGGCAAGGACGACAATCTGCTGGTCTTTCTCGAGGGCCATTGCCGCTTCGTCGTGAGCAAGGAGCTCAAGGGCAAGAACGGCTATCGCCGGGTCAAGCCGGACTGGACGCCTTATGGCGATGACCTGACGCCGCCGGACGAACAGGCGCAGCTGATCGACCGCGACGTGCTCAAGAACAGCTTGCAGGACTACTTGAGCGTCCGCGGCATGGAGGCCAACTGGGACTTGATCGGGAAGGTACCCGACATCGAGCTGCTGACCTCATTGGCGATGATGTGCCCGTTCTCGACGCAGGAAAAGCAATCGCTGCTCGAAGCGGGCAACGGCAAGGCCATGGCCTCGCGGCTGATGGCGATCCTCAAGAGCGCGGGCGTCAACGACGCTTCAGTGCACTAGCGATGGCCGTGCAGCAATCCCCGGCCCCGGCGCCGATCAATTTCACCCAGTTCGCCAAGGTCGAGGCGTCCGCGTGCCTGCCGCGCATCAAGGCCGCGCGCGCGCAGCTGGGCGACCGCGCGGTTTTGCTCGCGCATCACTACCAGCGCGCCGACGTCCACTGCCACGCCGACCTGCATGGCGATTCGCTCGAGCTCGCTAAGCTGGCGGCGCGGCAGGAAGCTGAGTTCATCGTCTTCTGCGGGGTGCACTTCATGGCTGAGGTCGCCGACATGCTCACCGACGACAGCCACACGGTGGTCCTGCCCGACCTGGCGGCCGGCTGCACCATGGCCGACATGGCCTCGGTCCCGAAGATCAACCTGTGCTGGCAAGAGCTGGGCGAGCTGTTCGATCCAGATGAGGAGATCACGCCGGTGACCTACATCAACTCCTCGGCCGCGCTCAAGGCGTTCTGCGGCAAGCACGGCGGCATCACCTGCACCTCGTCGAACGCAGCGGAGGTGCTGCGCTGGGCGTGGGAGCGCCGGCCCAAGACGCTGTTCTTCCCGGACCAGCATCTCGGGCGCTGGACCGCGCTGCAGGCTGGCGTCCCGCGGGAGGAAATGGCGGTCTGGGACTATCGCAAGCCGCAGGGCGGGCTGACGGCCGATGAGATCGCCAAGGCGCGCATCCTGCTGTGGAAAGGACACTGCTCGGTGCACCAGATGTTCCAGGCCTCGCACGTGCATGAGTGGCGCAAGGAAAATCCGGACGGCCAGGTGATCGCGCATCCCGAATGCGACATCAGCGTGTGCGAGCTGGCGGATTCAGTGGGCTCGACCGCGCATATCGTACGGACCGTCAGCGCCTCCCCGCCGGGCTCGAAGTGGCTGGTCGGTACCGAGCTGAACCTGGTCCAGCGCCTGGCGCAAGAGCAGAAGGAGCGCGGCGTGAGCGTACGCTTCATGTCGCCGCTGGTGTGCATGTGCTCGACCATGGCGCGCATCGATCCGCAGCACCTGGCCTGGTGCCTGGAAAGCCTCGCATCCGGCACTACCGTCAACCAGATCAAAGTGCCGGATGAGATCCGCGCCGACGCGGTCACCGCGCTCGAGCGCATGTTCGCGCTCAAGTAACGATGCAGGATATGACGTCAGCAGCGCAGCTGCATGGGACCACCATCGTTTGCGCGCGCCGCGACGGCGTGGTGGCGATGGGCGGCGACGGCCAGCTCACCTATGGCGAGGCGGTCATCGGCAAGGCGACCGCGACCAAGGTGCGCGAGCTGCTCAAGGACAAGGTCCTGGCCGGCATGGCGGGCGAGACCGGCGATTGCCTGACGCTGCTCGACAGGTTCCGCAAGCAGCTGGACGCCAAGGCGGGCAAGCTGGGCCTGGCGGTCGAGGAGTTCGCCAAGTCCTGGAACACCGACAAGATGCTGCGGCGCTTCAACGCGCAGCTGCTGGTGGCCGACCGCGAGGAGATCTTCCTGCTGATGGGCAACGGCACCGTGGTCGTGCCCGAGCATGACGTGGTCGCGATCGGCAGCGGCATGGGCTACGCCCTTGCGGCCGGCCGCGCCCTGCTCGAGCACACCGAGGCGAGCGCGGAGGAAATCGTCACGCGCTCGCTCGGGATCGCCGCGGACATCTGCGTCTACACCAACGACCGCATCACGCTGCTCAAGCTGGCATGAGCGCCAAGAACCTGGCATTGGAGTTCAAGGAGCTGCGGCCCGGCGAGATGGTCGCGGAGCTCGACCGGTACGTCATCGGCCAGGCCAAGGCCAAGCGCTGCATCGCGACCGCCTATCGCAACCGCTGGCGGCGCCTGCAGGTCGACGACGACGCCCTGCGCGCGGACATCACGCCGAAGAACATCCTGCTCGTCGGTCCCACCGGCGTGGGCAAGACCGAGATCGCGCGGCGCATCGCGAAGATGTCGGACTCGCCTTTCGTCAAGGTCGAGGCCACCAAGTTCACCCAAGTGGGCTACGTCGGCCGCGATGTCGACAGCATCATCCGCGACTTGATGGACACGGCCATGAAGATGGCGGAAAAGCTCATGCGCGAGCGTGTCGAGCCCAAGGCCGAGGAGTACGCGCTCGGCAAGGTCCTCGACCTGCTGAGGCCGCTGGACGACGCCGAGCGGCGCCAAAAAGAGATCGCGATCGAAGGCGGCGGCATGGACGATGAGAAGATCACCATCGAGCAGCGCCCGATCCGCCCGCGCCAGATCAACATGGAAATCCCCGGCAACCTGCCGCCGGAGCTCGCGCAGGAGATGCAGAACATCATGCAGGGCCTCGCGAGCGGCTTGCAGCAGCAGGAGCGCCCGCAGTCCAAGTCGGTCAAGATCCCCGAGGCCCTGGCTTATTTCAAGGAAGAGTACCTGGCCGAGCATCTCGACCATCAAGCGGCCGCGCGCGCGGCCAAGGCCATGGTTGAAGAGCGCGGCATCGTCTTCGTCGATGAGATCGACAAGATCGCCGGCGGCGAGGGCCAGGGCGGCCTGAACGACATCTCGCGCCAGGGCGTCCAGCGCGACCTGCTGCCGCTGCTCGAAGGTTCGACGGTCGCGACCAAGTTCGGCCCGATCGAGACCGACCACATCCTGTTCATCGCCTCGGGCGCCTTTCACTTCACCTCGCCCAACGACTTGATCCCCGAGCTGCAGGGGCGCCTGCCGGTGCGCGTCAATCTCGACGCGCTCACCGTCGACGATTTCATCGCCATCTTGAAGAACACCGACCACAGCCTGCTGCGGCAGTACCAGGCGCTGCTCGCGACCGAAAGCGTGGAGGTAACCTTCACCGAGAGCAGCGTCAAGCGCCTGGCCGAGCTCGCGCATGAATTCAACGAAAAGCATGAGAACATCGGCGCGCGGCGCCTGCACACCCTGATGGAGCGCCTGGTCGAAGAGCTCTCCTTCACCGCCGACCAGCGCAAGGGCGGCAAGCACAAATTCACCAAGGAACATGTAGACGAGGCCGTGGGCAGCCTGGCTGATGACAGCAAGCTGGCCCGGCTTTTCTTATAATATGCCGCTTGCCGGCTCACCGAGAGGCTTCACCCCATGAAAATGACTACCGCATCCAGCTTCCCTCGCGCGCTGTGCGCGCTGCTGCTAGTGCTGTGCGCCCTGCCCACCGCGGCCCACGGCCCGGCGGACTACGCCGCCTTGTTCGAGCAGTCGCGCAAATCCGTGGTCAGCGTCAACTCGGTGCAGGTGCTGGACAGCAACCAGGAGTTCCCGTTCTTCTTCGGCGTGCCCGAGGAGAACGGCATCGACAATCCCTTCCGTTCCTCAGGCCTGGGTTCGGGCGTCATCATCTCCTCGGACGGCTACATCCTGACCAACGCGCACGTCATCGTCGATGAATCGGGCGAGAACGTGGTCGATTCGATCCAGGTGATCCTGTACGACAAGCGCCGCATCACGGCTGAGGTGATTGGCTTTGACAACTACTCGGACATCGCGCTGCTGAAGATCGAGGTCGACGAGCCCCTGCCGGTCGCGAAGATCGGCGATTCGGACAAGCTGCTGATCGGGAACGCGGTCCTGGCGATCGGGCACCCGCTGGGCCTGGACTACTCCCTGACATCCGGAGTGGTCTCATCGCTGAACCGCTCGCTGCGCGGGGGCGATTCATTCGACCGCTTCGTGCCCTTCATCCAGACTGACGCGGCGATCAACCCCGGCAATTCCGGCGGCCCGCTGCTGAACGCCCAGGGCGAGGTTATCGGCATCAACTCCCGCATCCTCGGCGGGCGCACTGGCGGCTTCATCGGCTATTCCTTCGCGATCCCCATCAATCTAGCGATGGAGGTCCAGGCCAAGCTGCGCAAGACCGGAACGATCCGCCGCGGCATGCTGGGCGTGACCTTCAATCCCGAGGGCATCACCGACGCGGACGCCAAGGTCTGGGGCCTGGGCGACGCCCGCGGGGTGCTGGTCAATGAGGTGATCGAAGGCTCCGGCGCCGATGCCGGCGGCATCGAATCGGGCGATGTCATCATCGAATACGACAGCAAGCCGATCATCGATCCCAGCGATTTCCCGCGCTTCATCGCCGACACCGAGCCGGGTACGGAAGTGCCCATCAAGCTGGTGCGCGCTGGCGAGGAAATGGTCCTGAACGTCACCATCGGCGCGATCGAGGACGGCGGTCGCCTGGCGCTGCTCGACACGCCGGGATCCAGCGACGCGAAGACCCCCTACTGCATGGTGCTCGAAGACCTGACGGCCGAGCAGAAGCGCGCGAGCGGCCATCCGGGCGGCGCGCGCCTGCGTGGCTTTGACGAAGACTGCGATGACGACGTCCCGCAGGAGCTGTACAAGCTCAAGAGCGGCGACATCATCATCGGGACCATCGTCAGCGGCAAGGTCAGCGCGGTCACCAGCGCGGTCCAGCTTTCCGATTTGCTCAGCACCATGGAAGCGGACACCATCGGCTTTCGCATCATCCGCGGCGCGGGCCGGCGGCCTTTCTTCCTGACGATCTCGCTGGACAACTAAAGCGGCTGCGACACGCAGCCGCAGCGCGGGCTTTCAGTCCCGTTTGAGCAATTCGCAGGCTTCGAGCGCAAAGTAGGTCAGCACGCTGCAGCAGCCGGCGCGCTTGAACGCCAGCAGGGCCTCGAGCACCGCGGCCTCACGATTGAGATAACCCTGCTCGCATGCGTGGACCAGCATGCTGTACTCGCCTGAGACCTGATAGGCGGTCAGCGGGACCTCGAGACGGTCAGCGAGGCGGGCGATGATATCGAGATAAGGCATGCCGGGCTTGACCATCACCATATCGGAGCCTTCAGCGACATCCATCAAAGTTTCCTTGATGGCCTCGACGCAGTTGCCCGGATCCATTTGATAGCCGCGCTTGTCGCCCTTGAGGGTGGCGTCCGAGCCGATGGCGTTGCGAAACGGGCCGTAGAACGCCGAGGCGTATTTGGCCGCATAGGACATGATCTTGGTCTCGATCAATTTCGCATCCTCAAGCGCGTTGCGGATGAAGGCTATCCTGCCATCCATCATGTCCGAGGGCGCGATGATGTCTGCGCCGGCATTGGCCAGTACCAGCGCCTGCTCAGCGAGGATCTCAACCGTTTTGTCATTGTCCACCACGCCCCGGTCGTCCAGGACGCCGTCGTGGCCGTGGCTGGTGTAAGGATCGAGCGCGACATCAGCGAGGACCAGCAGCTCGGGCTGTTCCTGCTTGACCCGGGCAATGAGACGCGGCACCAGTCCCTTGGCATTGCAGGCCTCAGCACCATCCTCAGTGCGCAGCTCGGATGCGGTCGCTGGAAAGAGCGCGACGCAGGGAATTTTCGCGGCCGCAGCCTGTTCGCAGGCGCGCAGCAGTCCGCTTTCATCCAGGCGCTGGACGCCGGGCATGGCATCCACATCTTCGCAGCCCTTGCCATCGCGCACGAACAGCGGCCAGATGAAGTCGTCGGGCGATAGGCGGTGTTCACGCACGAGGCGGCGGATCGCATCGCTGGTGCGCAACCGCCGGGGACGCTGGGGTAGTTTCATGATGCCAACTCCTCTAGCATGTGCCGCAGCTCTTGGGGATCATAAGGCTCCTCAACATTAATGCCTCCTACTTTAGTCGGCAGGACCAGGCGTAGCTTGGCGCCAGCTGCCTTCTTATCTAGCTCCATTGCCGCAAACAACTCATCAGTCGGCTTTGGCCATTTGGTGGGCAAGTGGCAGCGTTCTATCATCTTCAGTAGATTGGCTTCCAGCTCCTGATCCTCCAACATGTCGCGCTGAGCAGCAAGACGGCAGGCCGCGATCAATCCTAACGCGACCGCCTCGCCATGCTTGTACTTGCCATGGCATGTCGCTTCAAGCGCATGGGCGAAAGTATGCCCTAAATTAAGAACCCTTCGCTCGCCTTTTTCGCGCTCGTCCTTTTCGACCACCGCTGCTTTGCAAGCTACATTCTTTGTCACTAGCTCAATCAGAACAGCCGGCTGTGCCTGCGATCCTTGAGACAGCTCATCTAAATGCTCCTGCATGAAATCGTATACGGATTGGTTAAGCAGTCCATGCTTGATGCATTCAGCCAAACCAGCATTGAATTCTCGCGGCGGTAGTTGCTTGAGGATGGAAACATCAGCGATGACGCGCAGCGGATGATGAAAGCAGCCCATCAGGTTCTTTCCGATAATAGAGCCGTCATCAGCGACCATATTGATGCCAGTCTTGCCTCCAACCGAGGCATCGACCTGGGCCAGCAGCGTGGTCGGAATGCTCAGATAGCGAATGCCGCGCATCCAGATCGCGGCCGCAAAGCCAGCCAGGTCGGTGACCACGCCACCGCCGAAAGCGATGATCAAACCCTGCCGGTCGACACGGTGCTCGCCAAGAAAGGAGCAAATCTGATTGACCTGGCTCCAGGACTTGCTCGCTTCCTCGCCTGGGACCTCATAGACCGGCAGTTCCCGCTTGAAGCGATCTTGGCAAGCCTGCTGCACCACCGAGCCGTACGTTTGCCAGACGTTAGCGTCCGCGACAATCACAACTTGCTCCCACTCTTCGCCGAGCAAGTGATCTTCTAAGGTGGGAAGCAACTGATCGCTAACTATCACGTGGTAATTAACGCCTGAAGCGCGGATTTCAACTGTCTTTCGCATATCCCTTATCTCTCTTGCAACTGCGCGGCGAGAGCAGCGGCCACCTCCTCAGCTGAAGCCAGACCGACAGTGGCAAATGTTATTGTAGCAGCTTCCCGGTACCAGCCATCGCGCCGCTGCAGCAGTTCTTCGATCTGTGGTTCCAAGTCCCCCTCCTGCAGCTTGGGCCGCCCCGCTTCAGTACCGACACGCTCGGCGAGGACCCCGGCCGGCGCCTGCAGATAAATCCGCTGCGCGCCGCTCTGGGCCAGCGCCTCACGATTTTCCTGCCGGTCCGCCACCCCGCCGCCGGTGTCGATGACCGCCGCGGCCTCGCGCTCGAGCTCCTGCCGCAGTACCTCGGTCTCGCGCTGGCGAAACTCATCTTCGCCATCCTCAGCGAAAATGCGCGGGATGTCCTTGCCGGCTGCGGCCGCGATCAAATCGTCAAGCGCGACGCAGGGCAGCCCCAGCCGGTCGCTCAGCAGCTTGCTCACGGCGGTCTTGCCCGCGCCCATCATGCCCAGGAGCACAATCGTCCTCGGCCCGCTCAAGGCTGCAGCCGCTTGGCGGTCCAAGCCTCGGCGTCCGGGTCGGGACGGCTGTAGAGGACCCGCTCATGCACCCGAGCCTCGCCCTCTTGCCAGAACTCGATCTCCAGCGGGCGCATGCGAAAGCCCGTCCAGTGCTCCGGCAAGTACACCTTCCTGCCCTTGAACTGCTTGGTCAAATTGGCGATGCGCCCTTGCATCTGCTCCATCGAGACCAGCTCATGGGACTGCTGCGAGGCCCAGGCGCCGATCTGGCTCGCTCGGCTGCGGGTCGCGAAGTACTCCGCCACCCGCTCCGGCGGCAGCTGCTCGATCGGGCCCCGGGCGCGGACCTGCCGGCCCAGCTCGCGCCAGTAGGCCGCCAGCGCCGCATGTGGGTTGGCCTCCAGCTGCTGGGCCTTCGAGCTGTCGGCGTTGGTGAAGAATTCCAGCCCGGCCGCGGAAATGCGCTTGAGCAGCACATAGCGGACGTCGGGCTGCCCTGTCTTGGAGGCCGTCGCCAGGGCGATGGCGTCTGGATTGTTGGGGTTGGCGGATCGGGCCTGGTCAAGCCAGGCTTGGAACAATTGCAGCGGCGCGGCGTCGGTATCCATAATCGCAGCAAGCCATTTTAACTAAGAGGCCGGTTTTCAATGGTAAAATAGCATTCGCGCAAGCCTAATTTCCGCGGGAATAGCTCAGTTGGTAGAGCGCAACCTTGCCAAGGTTGAGGTCGCGAGTTCGAGCCTCGTTTCCCGCTCCAATTGGCTATATCGTGCCTGTTGCCCATGAATACGCCCCGAAAGTTGCGGATGCATGAGGCTGCTCCAAGCGCGGCGGGCTGGCAGAGTGGTTATGCAGCGGCCTGCAAAGCCGTGTACGCCGGTTCAATTCCGACGCCCGCCTCCACTACCCCGGCCAGTGCGGCCGGCCACACTTCACTTGTATGAGCCCGGGTGGCGAAATGGTAGACGCTGGAGACTTAAAATCTTCTGTCCAGTATTGGACGTGCCGGTTCAAATCCGGCCCCGGGCACCCGCAATGCGGGCTGCATTTAGAATGACTCGCATGAGGACGCACAGCTACAAGCCGCGCCGTCGCGCTTCCTCCTTGGCTGCACAGATTAAGGGGCTGATTCAAGAACTTCCAGCTCATTCTTAGCTTCCCATGCCGCAGCGCAGACTCCATGCCATAGCCGGAGTGTCCTGGGGTTGGGCCGCAGCCGGGATCAAGGGCGTACGCCGCCCGGACCTCGCCCTGCTCACCTTCGACCGGCTCACCACCGTCGCCGGCGTGTTCACGCAAAACCGCTTTCCGGCGGCCCCGGTCGAGATCTGCCGAGAGCATCTAGAGACCAGCCGCGGCCGCATCCGCGCCCTGCTGGTCAACTCAGGCAATGCCAACTGCGGCAACGGCGCCCGCGGCCTGCGCGTCGCCCGGCATTCCTGCCGGCACGTCGCGCAGCTGCTCGGCTGCGATCCGCATCAAGTACTGCCTTTCTCCACCGGCGTGATCGCTGAGCCCCTGGACCTGGATGCGCTCAAGCGCGGCAGCGACAAGGCGGTGACGCGCAGCAGCGCGAGCAACTGGCACCAAGCGGCCCGCGCCATCATGACAACGGACACCAAGCCCAAGGCCGCCAGCACACGCTTCAAGAGCGGCCGCAAACTGGTCAGCATGACCGGCATCGCCAAGGGCTCGGGCATGATCCATCCAGATATGGCGACCATGCTAGCGTTCATCGCCTGCGACGCCAAGGTCCCGCCGGGCGCACTGCGGCGCGAGCTGGCCGCGGCCTGCGATGTTTCCTTCAACGCCATCAGCGTGGATGGGGACACATCTACCAACGATTCGGTCATTCTCGCCGCAACCGGCCGCGAACGCCTAGCGGGAGCGCGGGGCCAGGCAAATTTCACCGCCGCCCTGTGCGACATCTGCACGCAGCTGGCTGAGCAGATCGTCCGCGACGGCGAAGGCGCGACGCGCCTGGCCCGGGTAAGCGTCACTGGTTTCGGGAGCGCTGAGGCCTGCCGGCTCATCGCCGAGAGCGTGGCATGCTCGCCGCTGGTCAAGACGATGCTGCATGCCTCCGATCCCAACATCGGCCGGCTGCTGATGGCTGCCGGCAAGGCGGGCGTCCCCTTCGACCCCGAGCGGGTGAAGATCAGGGTCAATGGCGTCACGGCTTTCGCAGGCGGGAGGCGCAGCACTGGCTACACTGAGAAGGTCGGCCAGCGCGCGATGCGGCGCGAGCCGGTTGAATTTGCGATCAGCTACGGACGCGGGCGCGGCGCAGCCTCGGTGCTGTTCACCGATCTCAGCAAGCAATACGTCAAGATCAACGCCGAGTACCGCAGCTGATGGAGAAGAAACTCAAGCCCGGCTTTTACCGCTGCATGCCGGACGCCAAGCAGCCAGCGAAACTGGTGAGCATGGCGGGCTGGCAAGCGCCCGATCTCAAGCCGCTGGTCGGCCTTGAGGGCACCATCGAGCAGCTGCGCGCGAACACCGCTTCCTTCGCTAAGAACAAGATAGCGAACCATGCTTTGCTCACAGGTCCGCGGGGCTGTGGTAAGAGCACCGTCATGCATGGGGTCGCCGCTGAATTCAAGGACCAGCTGGCCATCGTCAAGCTGGAACGCCAGCAATTGCGCTTGCTGCCCCTGCTGGCCGACGCCTATCAAGGAAAAACCGAGCAGATGCTGCTGCTATGCGATGAGCTGTCCTTCAGCGCTGATGACAGCGGAATTCTCGATGCGAAGGTGGCGCTTGATTACATCGAGGGCGCGGTGCCGACCATGCTGCTGTATGCGACCTCCAACCGCCGGCGCATGGTCCCCGAAGTCGATGCGGACAACATCGCTCACAATGAAGCTGGGGAACTGCAGCCGGCTGAGAGCGCTGAGGAAAAAGTTTCCTTCTCCGATCGCTTCGGCTTGTGGCTGCCGGTGTTCGAGCCGGAAGATGAAGAGTACTTGAAGATGGTTGACAGTTGGTTTAGGTACTTTGGGATTCCACCTACACACAAGAACGTTAATGAAACCTCTGCCCTAAACTGGGCGCGGGAGCGCGGCTCCAAGAACGGCCGCATCGCCAAGCAGTACTTTCTTGACTGGCGCGTGCGTAACCCAGACGAATAATCATGTCCGCAAACCTGCCCGCGATCTATGGCATCAGCGCCGTGGCCCTGTTCGATAGCACCGCCGCCTTCCTGCAGCAGCTCGAAAAGGTGTTGCGGCAAGGCAGCCTGCGGCTGCTGCAAGTCCGCGAACGCAGCATGGACCCAACGCAGCTGCTCCGCTTCGCCCGTGACTGCATCGCGCTCTGCCACGCGCATGGCTGCCGCGTGCTGCTGAACGCCGATCCTTCCCTGGTACGCGAAGCGCAAGCCGACGGCATCCACTTGCCGAGCCGTAATCTGAATCAGCCGCTGAAGGACTGCGATGGCTTGCTAGTTGGAGCCTCTTGCCACAATGCCAGCGAACTTACAGCAGCGTTTGAGAACGCCAGCGCCGACTTCGCTGTACTGTCTCCAGTGCAGCGCACCCTCAGCCATATAGATACGCCGCCATTGGGCTGGGATGGCTTCAGCGAACTCGTCGCGCAGCACACCAAGCCCATCTACGCCTTGGGCGGACTGCGGCTGAGCGATGCCCAGCAGGCCCAACAGCATGGCGCAGCAGGCATAGCCTCGATGCGCGACATCTGGGGCCTGCCCTCCTCAGCCTGAGCCATGGCGGCCTGGGCGCTCGAAAACCTGTCGCTGCTGGGAGTTTCCCATGAGCAGGCCTCGGTCGAAGCGCGCGAGCAGCTGTCAATCGCGCACGATGAGGCCAATGGCTTTATCGCAGCGCTGCGCGCCCGCGGCGCGGCCGAAGAAGCGGTGGTACTGTCCACTTGCAATCGTACCGAAGTGTATTGCGTCGGCACGCGTCCCCTGGAAATAGCCGACCTCGATGCGGCCTATGGCAGCGATGCGCTCAAGCAGCATGCCAGCATGCTCTATCACAAGCAGGGCCGCGATGCGATCAAGCACGCCTTTGAAGTGGCCTGCGGACTCGATTCAATGATCCTGGGCGAGCCCGAGATCCTGGGACAAATGAAGCAGGCCTATGCCGAGGCCCGCCAGGCGGGTTTCGCCGGGCCAGGCATGAGCCTGCTGTTCGAGCGCGCCTTCCGCGTCGCGAAGATCGTGCGTACCGAAACCTCGATCGCCCGGGAATCCGTCTCGGCTGCCGCTTTGTGCGCCAAGCTTGCCAAGGAGATCTTCGGACAGATCTCAGACTGCGCCGTCCTGTGCGTCGGCGGCGGCACTATCATCAAATCCGCCCTCGCCCATCTCCACAGCAATATACCCGCTAAGATCGCCGTAGCCAATCGCACGCCGGAGCACATCGCCGAGATGGCGAAGGAAAGCGGCGCCCAAGTCATTCCTTTCGACCAGCTGGGCGAGCAGCTCTCCAATTATGATATCGTCATCGCCGCGACCGCCGCGCCGCAGCCCATCATCAGCAAGCGCGACCTGGAACAAGCCTGCGTCGCCCGCAAGCGCAAGCCGATCGCGGTCTTCGACCTGGCGGTCCCCCGCGACATCGAGCCGGACAGCCGCGAGCTTGAGGACGTCTATCTGTACACCATCGATGATATCGGCGCCATGACTAACGCCAGCATGGACAAGCGCCGCCGCGCGGCGAATGAAGCGCAGCAGCACATCGCCCGGGCCACCGAAGAGATGGTCGAGCGCATCGTCAGCAACGGCCGGGCACCTGCGGTCGCTGAGCTGAAAACCAGGCTGCAGGGCATCGAAGAGCGCGCGGCACAGCGGGCGCTCAAGGACCTGGCCGCAGGCAAGGATCCCGAACAGGCGATCAAGGAATTGGCGCAGCGCCTGACGAGCAAGCTCAGCCACGATTCGATCAGCACGCTGGCGGACGGCAGCAGCCCCTCTGCGACCGCCAAAGCTATCAGCGAATGGTACCAACAGGATGATGAATAGCAAGATTGGCGCCAAGGCCGAGGAACGGCTGACCAACGCGAGAAAACGCCTGGAGGAAATCAGCGCGATGCTGGCTGATGGCCAGGTCGCGAACGACAGCCGCCGTCTCAAGGAACTGTATAAAGAACACAGCGAGCTCGCGCCGGCCGTCGACCTGTACGCCAAGTGGCTCGCGGCAAAGGCCGATGTGCAGGCCGCTGAGGAACTGCAGGATGATGAGGAACTCAAGGAAATGGCGGCTGAGGAGATCGCTGCCGCCACGGAGGCGTTCGCGGCGGCGGAGCAGGAACTGCTGGCCGAGCTGCAGCCGAAGGACCCCGATGATGACAAGAACTGCTTTCTTGAGATCAGGGCGGGCGCTGGCGGGCAGGAATCATGCATTTTCTCCGGAGACTTGATGCGCATGTACGCCCGCTGGTGCGAGACCAACAAACTCAAGCACGAGGTACTGTCCTCCTCTGAGGGGGAATCAGGTGGCTTCAAGGAGATCATCGCTAAGATCGAGGGCAAGCAGGCGATGGCCTTGTTCAAGCATGAAGCCGGCGCCCATCGGGTACAACGCGTGCCCGAGACCGAATCCCAGGGCCGCATCCACACTTCGGTGTGCACGGTCGCTGTGATGCCCGAAGCTGAGAGTTCTGAGATTGGCATCAAATCCTCCGATCTGCGCATCGACACCTTCCGCTCCTCGGGCGCGGGCGGCCAGCATGTGAACACCACTGATTCAGCCGTGCGCGCCACGCACTTGCCCACTGGCATCGTGGCCGAAAGCCAGAATGACCGGTCGCAGCACCGCAACCGCGAGCGGGCGCTGGCGATGCTGGCCGCGCGCGTCAATGACCATTTCCGCCGCATCCACGATGCGGAGCAGGAGGATTCGCGCCGCAAGATGGTGGGCTCGGGCGAGCGCAACGAGAAGATCCGTACTTACAACTACCCGCAAGGACGGGTAACCGACCATCGCGTCTCCCTGACAATCAGGCGTCTGAAAGAAATACTCGACGGCGACCTGAGCGATTTCCATCAGGCCTTGCGGCAGGCTGAACGCACGGCGCAGATCGAAGGAACTGGATCATGAACGCCACAACCGCTTTCTTCAATATCGAGCTAGCATCCATCGCCGGCGTACTGCGGCCGCGGAACGAGACCGAGATCCTGGTTGAGCAGGCGCTGGAACTGATTGACCAGCACAACTGCCGCCACATCGCTGACTGGGGCTGCGGCTCAGGAGCCCTGGCCCTGGCCTTGGCCGCCAATCGCCCTGAGGTCAGCGTCGCGGCCTGCGATGTTAGCGAAGCCGCTTGCGCCACGGCCGAGCGCAACCGACAGCAGCTGGATTTGGATCAAGCGAGCGTGCAGCATCAGTCATGGTCCAACTGCACCGACAGCTACGATTTGATCGTGAGCAATCCGCCCTATGTGACCTCAGCCCTCAGCCAGCGGCTGCGCGATGATGGGACCTTGGAGGATCCAGCCCTGGCCCTCGACGGCGGCGAGGACGGCATGGATTGCTTTCGCGAGATCATCCCCCAGGCGCGGCGCTGCCTCAACTCCGGCGGCTGGCTCGCATGCGAGCACGGCGTCGCCCAGCATGAACGCTTGGCAAAGATGCTGGCCGCCAACGGCTTCGACTCCATCAAGAGCGTCCGCGACTACCAACAGCTCAAGCGCGTCATCATCGCCAGACGAACGTAAGCCATGCCTGAATTGCCCGAGGTCGAGACCGTCAAGCGCGCGATCGCGCCCGTGCTCAAGGGCAAAACCATCAAGCGCATGGACGTCTATTGCTCCGCCCTGCGCGCGCCGGTCAGCAGCGAGCTGCCCCAGCTGGTGCGCAACAAGCTGGTCAAGGCCGTCGAGCGCCGGGCCAAGTACATCCTGGTGAAGCTGCGCCACGGCACCATGGGCATTCATCTAGGCATGACCGGTACCGTGCGCATCGAAGAGCAGGACCGCACGCGGCGCAAGCACGATCACATCCAGTGGCTGCTGCCCCAAGGCATCGTCCTGCGCTTCAACGATCCGCGGCGCTTCGGCATGGTGTTCTGGTCCCAAGGCGATGAAGAGCACGAGCGCCTCGCGAACAGCGGCCTCGAGCCCCTCGACGCCGGTTTCAACGCGCGCAGCCTGGGTGAGCTCTGTTCCGCGAGCAAACGGCCCATCAAGCTGCTCTTGATGGACAGCTCCAAGATCGCCGGCATCGGCAACATCTACGCGTCCGAATCCCTGTTCCGCGCGGGCATCAGCCCCTTGCGTCCGGCGCACAAGCTGCGCCCGGCTGAGGTCGCCGCGCTCGCCAAGGCGAGCAAGGACGTACTGCGGGCCGCCATCAAAGCCGGAGGATCGTCGCTCAGGGATTATCGCTATGGCGATGACAAGCTCGGTTATTTCCAGTTGCAGCACAAGGTCTACGGCAAGGATGGCAAGCCCTGCATGAAGTGCAGCGGTCCAATCATGCGCATCGTGCTCGGACAGCGCTCGACTTTCTTCTGTCCGGATTGCCAGAAATGAGCGAGCCCAAGCTGAGCGATGCTGAGCTCGAGCGCTATAGCCGCCACATCATGCTCGATGAGCTGGGCTTTGAGAACCAGGCCAAGCTCAAGCAGGCGAAGGTCCTGATGATAGGCGTCGGCGGCCTGGGCTGTCCCGCCGCGCAGTACCTGACGGCCGCCGGCATCGGCTCGCTCACGGTCTGCGATGATGACAAGATCGAACTCGCCAACCTGCAGCGCCAGCTGCTCTATGACGACAGCCAGCTCGGCCAGCCCAAGGCTACGGCCGCCGCTGCGCGACTGCGCCAGACCAATCCGCTCTGCGCTGTCACCGCCATCGAAGCCAGGGCCGAGGCCGCCAATCTAGCTGAACTAGCCAACGGCGTCAACTTGGTGATCGATGCTTCGGACAATTTCAGTACCCGGCATCTGCTCAACCGCTACTGCCAGGAGCAGCGCCTGAATATGGTCGCAGGCGCAGCCGAGCGCTTCGACGGCCAGGTCTATGCCTTTGCCTTCGCCGAGCACAAAGCTCCTTGCTATAACTGCTTGTATCCGCAAGAGGAATTCACGCCGCCCGCGACGCCCTGCGCGCTGCTGGGCGTCTATGCTCCCTTGACCGGCCTGATTGGAACGCTGATGGCCTCAGCGGCGATCAAGATGCTGGCAGGCATGGACCAAGGCAGTCAGCACGCCCGGTTGCTCAACTACGATATCCGCTCGATGCGCATGCGGCAGCTCGCGATCAAGCCAGCTGCGGGCTGCGCAGTCTGCGGCAGTTAGCCGTACAGGCTACTTCTTGCCTATCGCTGCGAGCTCTTTTTGCCGCCTGATGCGACTGGCCAGCGTGTGGTTGAACCTATGCTGCAGCTTGCCAAAGACCACGTTGGGATCCTCCTTGACTTTCTTCATGCGCTTGAGCTCGTCCTTGACCAGCTTCTGAAAGTCCTGGTTGTCATCAAAGCAAGCAACGCACTTGTCCTCATCCAAGGCCGGATAGCCTTCAATCATTACCGCTAGCTTCTTGCGAGCGTAGGCTTCGAGCTGATCATTGCCCGCCAGCAAGGGAGCGTCTTGCTTCAAGTCATCAGTCAGGTTGGGATTGAGACAGACGCAGGCGAAAAACGTGGCCAGGGCTTTGTCGATCTTGCCATGCTGCGCCGATATGCGCCCCCTGCGCCGATTGCGCGGGACCGGCTCTTCCATCCTGTCATCCCACGGCGGCTCGAAGTCCGGCGGCGGCGGGCCATCGACGACCGGCCGGGCAGCCGACTTGGTCCGCGCGCTGCGGCTGGCCGCTTCCCGCAGCGCGCTGATCTCAATCCCGCTGGCTTGATGCAGGCGCTGGTACAGCTCCTCATAGAGAAAAGCCGCCTTGCTGCGGTCGACGCTTTCGAGCAAGTCGGCGATCTTGTGCCAGCGCTCGCTGCGGGCCGCGGCGCTGGTGTCCTCCTCTTCATCCTCGCTCAGCTGCGGATCCAAGAGCATGTCCTCCAGGCTGCGCGCTTGCTCGATCACCTTGAGCACGCCCTCCTTGCCCTGCTCCTTGACGATGCTGTCCGGATCCTCCCCGGCCGGCAACAGCGCGAAACGCACCGCCTTGCCGTCTTTCAACACCGGCATGACATTGCCGATAACCTTGCGCAGGGCGCGCTGGCCCGCCGTGTCGCCGTCAAAGCAGAACACCGCCTCATCCGTACGCGTCAAGATCGAGCGCAATTGGGTCTCGGTCGCGGCCGTACCCATGGTCGCGACCGCATAGTCGACGCCATGGCGCGCCAGCGCCACCACATCCATATAACCCTCGACCACCAGGATGCGGCCGGCGCTCCTGATGCCGGTCGAAGCCTGGCTCAGGCCATAGACGATGCGACCCTTGTCGAACAAAGCCGATTGCGGTGAATTGAGGTACTTGGGCTCGCTGTCGTCCAGCACGCGTCCGCCAAAACCAACCACCTGGCCGCGCACGTCCTCAATCGGGAACATGACCCGATCGCGGAAATAAGCCCAGGGCCGCCGCCCGTCTTCGCCGCGCTTGAGCAAGCCTAGCTTCTCCAGCTCCTCGTCGGACGGCTGCTTGGCGAAGGCTTCCGTCAAGCCGCCGCTCGGGGGCGCGTAACCCAGGCGAAAGCGCAGCGCCGTCTCCTTGTCCAAACCCCGGTCCTTCAGATACTTGCGGATTTTCGGATGCTTGAACAGCTGCTCCTGGTAATAACGCGCCATGCGCTCCAAGGGAGCATTGGAGATTTTCGGACGCTGCGGGCCGGACGTGCGCGGTACCTCGCGCCCCAGCGTCGCAGCCAGGTCCTCGACCGCAGCTAGGAAATCGCCGTTGTGCGCATGCAGCATCAAAAAGCGCAGCGCCGTGCCCGAGGCCCCGCAGCCGAAGCAATGGTAAAAACCCTTGGACGGGACTACATTGAAGGAGGGCGTCTTCTCCTGATGGAACGGGCACAGCCCGACGTGGGAATTGCCCTTCTTCTGCAGCTTGACGTGGCGCCCTACAACCGCAACGATGTCCGCATCGCGGTTGAGCGCTTCGATGAACTCGTCCGGTATCGGCATGTCCGCAGCCCTGGCCGTCGCGCCGCGCTAGCCCGCCAGCCGCTCCTTGACGATCGCCGAGACCTGCTTCATGTCGGCCCCGCCGGCGAGCTCTTTCGACAGCAGGCCCATGACCTTGCCCATGTCGCGCGGGCCCTCCGCCTTGGTCGCGGCGATCGCCGCGTCGATGCGCTGCGCAACCTCGGCCGCGTCCAGCTGGGCCGGCAGATAGGCTTCCAGGACCTTGGCCTCGCTCGCTTCCTGCTCCGCGCGCTCCGCGTCGCCGTTCTTTTGGTAGATGTCGATCGACTCCAGGCGCTGCTTGTGCTGGGTCGCGATCAAGGCCGTGACCTTGGCCTCGTCGAGATCGCTGTCGATGCGCGCGCGGTCGATGGCGGCCTTGAGCAGCTTGAGCGTGCGCTTGACGGTCTCGTCCCGGGCCTTCATCGCCGCTTTCAAATCAGCGGCGATCCGCGCTTCGATGTCGGTGGCCACGATGCCTGGCCCGCGTACCCGGGCCTAGCGCCCGCGGGTGTTCTTGAACAGCTGCCGCTGCAGGCGCACCTTGCGCTGCTGGCGCTTGACCGCAGCCAGGCGCTTGCGCTTGCGCCGGGTCGTCGGCTTCTCGAAATGCTTGAGCGAGCGAATGTCGCTGATGCGATTGGTCTTGTCGATCATGCGCTTGAAGCGCCGCATCGCGACCTCGAAATTCTCGTGGTCCTTGATAGTTACCGCAGGCATAGGACCCGATATTATACGCTATTTTCCCGTCCGGCCCCGCGGCAGGTCCGCCGCCGGAGTCCCGCTGAGCTCGCCCGCCACCTTCGGGAGCACCGGCGCATAGTCATCGCCATAGCCTCGCGCCACCGCCAGCCGCAGCAGCTGCAGGGCCGCGTCCGCAATCGGCGCGCTCAGGCCCAGCTCCCGCGCCAGCTCCTGATGGTAGTTCATGTCCTTGTGCAGATTGGCGACCGTGAACTTGTGCCCCTCCTGGGTGCCTTCGAGCACAAAGCGCGAGTAATTCTGGAAATTCAAGCAGTTCAAGCCCGCTGCTGAGACCACCGCATGCAAGTGGCGCGGCTCGATGCCCGCCGCCAGGCAGCTGCTGTAGCCCTCGGACCAGGCGCCGACATAGCAGGCGTTGATGCTGTTGTTGATCAGTTTGAGTTGATGCGCCTGGCCGGGGTCCTCGCCCACATGCAGGACCACTTCGCTGTAGCAGGCTAGCACCGGCTCGATGCGGTCCATCAATTCCCGCTCGCAGGATGCGAATGAGACCAGGGCTCCTTCCTCGGCCTTCGCCGGCGAGCGCGACAGCGGCGCGTCGGCAAACAGCATGCCCGCCGCCCGCAAGCGGATGTTGACCTCGCGGGTGGCTGCCGGGCGCGAAGTGCCCGTGTCGATGAAGACCGTCCCCGGCGCCGCGCCCGCTAGCAGGCCGTCCTCGCTGAACAGCGCCTGCTCAACCGCTTCGGAGTTGGATACGCACAGCAGCACCATGTCGCTGGCGGCCGCAAGCTCCTTGAGACTGCCCGCTTCCTCGGCGCCCTGCTTGAGCAAGTCCTCGGCCGGCGCGCGGTTGCGATGGATGTACAGGCTCAGCTGATGCCCCTGCTTGAGCAGGTGCTTCGCCATGCCGTGACCCATGAGTCCGACGCCGACAAAGCCAAGCCGGGGCTGGGACACCTGCCGTCCTCCTCTTAGCGGTAAGCCGCGTCCGCCTGGCGCGCCGCGGCGATCTCCTTCTCGTGCTTGTCGCCGTTCGCGAGCAGCATCTCCTTGGTGTAATACAGGTCCCCGCGCTTCTCGCCGTGGTACTCCAATACATGGGTCTCGACGATCGCATCGACCGGACAGGCCTCTTCGCACATCCCGCAGAAAATGCATTTGACCATGTCGATGTCATAGCGGGTCGTCCGCCGCGTGCCGTCTTCGCGCACTTCGGATTCGATGTGGATCGCCATCGCCGGACAGACGGCCTCGCACAGCTTGCAGGCGATGCAGCGCTCTTCGCCGTTCGGATAGCGCCGCAGCGCATGCAGGCCGCGAAAACGCGGGCTCTGCGGCGTCTTCTCCTCCGGATAGAACACCGTGATCTTGCGCCCGAACATCTTGCGCAGCGTCAGCCACAGGCCGCCGAGCAGCTCCAGCAGGGCCAGCGACTTGACCGCGGCCGCCAGCTGGTGGTACCAGCTGCGCTTGGGCATGGGCGTCGGTGCCATCAGTCCTGCTCCATTCTATGCGGCTTGGCCCCAGACCCATAGCGGCGTCTTGATCCACAAGCCGACCACTACCAGCCAGATGATCGTCAAGGGTATGAAAACTTTCCAGCCCAGCCGCATGATCTGGTCATAGCGATAGCGCGGAAAAGTCGCGCGGAACCACAGGAAGACGAACAGCACCATGCCGATCTTGAGAATCAGCCAGACCATGCCGGGGACCCAGGTGAACGGCGCGATGTCCAAAGGCGGCAGCCAGCCGCCCAGGAACATCGTCGCGGTCAGGGCTGAGATCAAGATCATGTTGGCGTACTCCGCGAGGAAGAAAATAGCAAAGCCCATGCCGGAATACTCGACGTGAAAGCCCGCCACGATCTCCGATTCGCCCTCGGCCACGTCAAAGGGAGCCCGATTGGTCTCGGCCACGCCTGAGACCAGATAGACAATGAACATCGGGAACAAGGGAATGAAGTACCACGACAGCAAGGATGCGCCCTGCTGTCCCTCGACGATCGCCGAGAGGTTGAGGCTGCCCGAGGCCATCAGCACCGTGACCAAGGCGAAGCCCATGGCGATTTCATAGGAAACAATCTGCGCCGCCGAGCGCAGGCAGCCGAGCAAGGCGTACTTGGAGTTCGAAGCCCAGCCCGCGATGATCACGCCGTAGACCCCGACTGAGGTCGCCGCCAGCACGAACATCAGGCCCGCGTCGATGTCTGCCAGCACCACTTCCGGCGCGAACGGAATCACCGCCCAGGCGATCAACGCCGCCGCGATCGAGACCACCGGCGCGAGCAGGAATAAAAATGTGGCCGCTTCCTTCGGATGGACGATTTCCTTGAGCAACAGCTTGATCACGTCGGCGAACGGCTGCAGCAGCCCCTGATAGCCGACGCGGTTCGGACCGATGCGCAGCTGGATCGCGCCGATCACCCGCCGCTCGGCGTACGTCAAATAGGCCACGCTCAGGATCACCGGCAGCATGATCGCCAGGATCTTCAGCAGCGTTACCGCCAGCAGCGCAGCCCAGGACGCATAGACGCCCAGCAGCGGCGCCAGCATGAGATCGATCTGGGACTCGAGTACTTCCATCGCCGCTACCGCTCTTTCAGCCTAAGCAGCCACTGCCTCAGCGGCTTGATCCGCAGGCTCCGCGGCCTCGGCCGCGCAAGGCGAGACGCTGATTGATGTGGCCGCACCTAAGGGCGCGAACTCATCCACGCCCCACGGCGCGCGCACGCAGCCGCGGACAATGCGGTCGTCCGCGCGCATGCGCACGACCACCGGCGCGCCGTCGCCCGCCTGCAGCTGCGCTTCGTCGCCGTCAGCCAGCTCCAGCTGCGCCAGGTCCGCGCTGTGCATCGCCGCTTCGCGGTCCATGCGCGCGATGCTGGTCTGCTGCAGCGGCTCCGCCCGGCGGAGCAAAGGATCGGTGCTGAAATGCGCCGTGTTCAGGATGCGCTCGAAGACCGGATCCTCGCCCTCGGGCTTGGACTGCTCGAAGGTCGGGATGAAGTCCTCATTGATGCCGTTGGTGAGCAGCTTGCCGAAATCGCCCGCTGCGATCAAGCGCGCGCGCAGCTCATCCAGGTCGCGATAGGCGAAACTGTCAAAGCCCAGCTTCGTACCGAGCACCCGCAGGATCTTCCACGCCGGCCGCGCCTCGCCCGGCGGCGGGACGATCTCCTCCATCGTCACCGCATTGCCCTCGAGATTGATTGAGGCGCCCTTGCGCTCGGCGAACATCGCCGCCGGCAGCATCACGTCCGCATAGGCGCGGGCCGCGTCCATGTAGCCGCCGATGTGTATGACCGTCGCTTCCTGGAAAATCTCCGCGGCCTGCTGGCCCTCGAGCATGTCGAGCGGCTCGCAGTTGATCAGGATGTACAGCTTGCGCGGCTCAGCCATCATCTGCCGGGCGTTCTTGCCGTCCGGATAGGCCTTGTCGCGCATGAAACCATACCGCGGAATCCCACCCGCCAGGGAATTGCCCAAGGTGTTGCTGCTCTCGGCCAACAAGCCGTCAAAGCCGTCGGCGCAGGCGTTCGCAAGACCATGCGCCAGGTACTTCAAGGAACTGTAATGCGCATGGCGCCGCGCTTCCATGCCCAGGATGACCGCCGTACGCCCCTCGCGCAGCTGCGCCCAGTCCTCTTGCGCGGCCGCATCGGCCTCCGCTGCCAGGCCCTGTGGCAAGGCCTTGTCCGGCGCCGCCGCGCGCAGCAGCTTGGCCAGCTCAAGCGGCCACTGCGCCGGTGCCGCCAGGCGCTGGCGCTGCAGCCGCATCTGCTTGCTGATGTCCGTCGCGCTGATGCTGAAGATCTTCAGGCCCTTGCGCTGCAGCCGTCGCAGCCGTACCGGCAACAGCGGCAATTCCCGCGCTGGATCGCTGCCGACGAACACAATATTGTCCAGCTGGGCCAAGTCCTCGATGCTGCATCCCAGCCACGGAATGCCATGCTGATAGCCGTCCAGCGACAGGTCGCGCTGGTGCAAGCGATTGTCGATGTTGCTCCCGCCCAGCTCGCGGATCAATTCGCCGGCCAGCAAGGCTTCCTCACTCACCGAATTGGGCCCGAGCAGTACCCCGATGTCGTCGGGTGAGTGCTTGTCGCAGACCTCCTTGATCTTCGCGACCGCCTGCTCCAAGGCCTCCTGCCACTCGGTCCGCCGCGGCTTGACCGATCCCTTGTCCCGCACATGCGGATGCAGCAGCCGCTGCTTGACGTCCAGGCCCGTGTAGCCGAAACGGTCGCGGTCCGAAATCCAGCACTCGTTGATCTCCTCGTGCTCGCGGGGCAAGACCCGCTTGATGACGCCGTCGATGGACTGCACCTCGATCATGCTCCCCCATGCGTCATGCTGGGCGACGCCGTTGCTGCGATCCATCTCCCACGTGCGCGCTGAGAACTGGAACGGCTTCGAATTGAGCGCGCCGACCGGGCAGATGTCGATCATGTTGCCCGAGATCTCCGAATCCACCGTCTTGGTGATGAAGGGCATGATCTCTGAATGCTCGCCGCGGCCCGTCATGCCCAGCTCCATGTCGCCCCCGACCTCCTGGCCGAAGCGCACGCAGCGGGTGCAGTGGATGCAGCGCGTCATCGCCGTCGAGATCAACGGGCCCAGCTGCTTTTCCACCACCACGCGCTTGCTCTCGCCAAAGCGCGTGCAGCTGGTCCCGTAACCGACCGCCAGGTCCTGCAGCTGGCACTCGCCGCCCTGGTCGCAAATCGGACAGTCGAGCGGATGGTTGATCAGCAGGAACTCCATCACGCCCTTCTGCGCAGCTTGGGCCTTGTCCGACTTGGTCCGGATCACCATGCCGTCGGTCACCCGGGTCGAGCAGGCCGGGACCGGCTTGGGCATCTTCTCGACGTCGACCAGGCACATGCGGCAGTTGGCCGGAATGCTCAGCTTGGGATGATAGCAGAAATGCGGGATGTACACCCCGGTCTCCTTGCAGGCCTCGAAGATTGAAATGCGGTCGCGTACGAAACGCTTCCTGCCATTGATGGTTACGGCGATGTTCATCCCCCGCTTCCCCTCAGCAGCCGTAGCCCGTGGACACCATCAACTTCTTGTGCACGGCGGCATGTTCGAACTCAGCCTCGAAGTGCTTGAGAAAACTCACCACCGGCGTCGCCGCCGCCGCGCCCAGCGCGCAGATGGTGTGCCCGTCGATGTTGCGCGCGACGCTGCGCAGCTTGTCGAGGTCCTCGAGCTCGCCCTGCCCCTCGCTGAGGCGCTTGACCATGCGCCACAGCCAGCCGGTGCCCTCGCGGCACGGCGTGCACTGCCCGCAGGACTCCTCGTGATAGAACAGCGACAGGCGCTGCAAAGCCGTTACCATGCAGGTCTTCTCATCCATCACGATCACCGAGCCCGCGCCCAGCATCGAGCCGGCCTTGCCAATCGAATCGTAGTCCATCGTCATCGCCATGGCCGCGTCCGCCGGCAGGACCGGGGTCGAGGATCCGCCCGGGATCACCGCCTTGAGCTGGTTGCCGTCGCGCACGCCGCCGGCCATCTCCAGCAGCTCCGGAAAGGGCGTACCCAGCGGAATCTCGAAATTGCCCGGCCGGTTGACGTGGCCCGAGACCGAGAAGATCTTGGTCCCGCCGTTCTGCGGCTTGCCCTTCGCCAGGAACTTGTCGCTGCCCGCGCTGATGATGTAGGGCACGCAGGAAAAGGTCTCGACGTTGTTGATGGTCGTCGGGCGCCCGAACAGCCCGAAGGAGGCTGGGAACGGCGGCTTGTTGCGCGGCTGGCCCTTCTTGCCCTCAATCGATTCGAGCAGGGCCGTCTCCTCCCCGCAGATGTACGCGCCCCAGCCGCAGTGCGCATGCAGCTCGAAGGAGAAGTCCGAGCCCAGGATGTTCTGGCCCAGCAGCTTGGCCGCGTAGGCGTCCTCGAGGACACGCTCGAGATGCAGGTACTCCTCGTAGATCTCCCCATGGATGTAGATGTAACCCCGGGTCGCGCCCATGATGTAGGCTGCGACCGCCATGCCCTCGATCAAAGAATGCGGGTTCTGCTGGATGATCTGCCGGTCCTTGAAGGTGCCCGGCTCGCCCTCGTCGGCGTTGCACACCAGATAGACGTCGCCCTTGATGTTCGGCGGGATGAAGCCCCACTTCAGGCCGGTCGGAAAGCCCGCGCCGCCGCGCCCGCGCAGGGCGCTGTGCTTGATCGAATCGCGCAAGGCGTCCCGGTCGGCCTTGCCGTGGATGATGCGCTTGTAGGAAGCGTAGCCGCCGGCCGCTTCATACTTGCTGAGCGGACTGAGGTCGGTCTGGTCCCCGTCGACGAGGATTATCTCACCGGGCATGGACTGGTCGTCAGCAGGGCCGCATCGCTAGGCGTATTTTAACCTAGCATCAAGGCTGCGCGGGCGTGAGAAAACCCATGGCGGTCGCGGCGTAGAAAGTCGCGCCGCCCGCCGACGCCACCAGGCGCAGCTCCAGGCCCGCCAGGTACTCCGCCGCGCCCGCCGGCAAGGGCAGGCGGAAGCTGCGCTCATCCAGCTTTTCCATCAACTGCGGCTGCGGGAACGTACCGCCGGACTCGCCCACCGCGTATTCAACGCCCTCCAGGTCCACGTTCGCAGCCAGCGCCAGGCCGCCGCCAGCAGGCTCAATGCGCAGCGTGAGGTCCGCGTTGGTCAAGGTGCAGCGCCCGCTCGCCCAGCGGCAGTTGGGCCGCGCCACCAGCGGATAGCTGTTGCCCGCCCGCGCCGCCTGCGGGGCCTCGCCCACCCAGTAATCGACCGCGAAGTACGCCATCACCGCCAGGATCGGCGCGACAAGCATGGCCGCGATCACATGGCGATTGCCGAACAGGCCGCGCAGCCCGCCGCGGGCCATAGCCTAGCCTCTCAGTGCTCCGCGACTTCGCCCAGATGCACCGCTGGCTTGACCCCGCCCTTGGGCATGCGCATGTTCGCAATCAGCTGCTCGGTCTCGGGCCTGGACGCTGGCGCCATCTTCGCGACGATGAAGGCCACCGCGAAATTGACAATCGCACCCAGCGGGCCGCAGGCGTTGGGCTCGATGCCCAAGAGCCAGTTGGGCTCCATCGAACCCAAAAAGGACGTGCCCGGAATGAACAGCACGCCATGATGCTGGAAGGCGTAGAACATCGTGAAGGCCAGGCCCGCCAGCATGCCCGCGATGATACCATGCTTGTTCATCTTGGTGAAAATGCCCAGCACCAGCGCCGGGAACAACGATGCGGCCGCCAGGGTGAAAGCTGTCGCCACCGCATCGGCGACCGACAGCGCCGCAAAGCCCAGGCCGCCGGCCAGCAAGACCGCGAAAGCCATCGATATGCGGCTCGTGCGCAGCGCAGCCTGATCGTCGGTGCTGGGCTTGATCATCCCCCTGAGCAAGTCATGGGAAATAGCACTCGCGATCGCAATCAACAAGCCGGCTGCCGTCGACAGGGCCGCTGCCAGGGCGCCCGCCGCCACCAGCGCGATCACCCAGCTCGGCAGGCCCGCGACCTCGGGATTGGCCAGGGTCATGATGTCGATGTGGACATTCAGTTCGTTGGCGTCTGCATCGCCAACATACTGGATGCGCTGGTCGCCGTTCTTGTCCTCGAACGCCAGCAGGCCGGTCGTCTCCCAGTTTTTGAACCACTCGGGCCGGTCGTCGTAGGCCAGGTACTCGCCCGGCTCCGGCTCGATGGTCTGCATCATGTTGAGCCGCGCCATCGCCGCTACGCCCGGGATCGCCGTGAACAGCAGCGCCACGAACAACATCGTCCAGCCCACTGAGCTGCGTGCCGCGCGCACCGACGGGACCGTGAAAAAACGCATGATCAGATGCGGCATGCCCGCCGCGCCGATCATCAGGGACAAGGTGTAGGCGAACATGTTCAAAGTGCTGATCCGCTTCGCCGTCGTGTACTCCTTGAAGCCCGCTTCGGTGACAATCTGGTCCAGCTTGTCGAGCAGGTAGGTCGAGCTCTCGCCCACCGTACCGCCCAGGCCGACCTGCGGCAGGGCATGGCCGGTGATCGTCAGCGAAATGAAGATCGCCGGGACCGTGTAGGCAATCAACAGAATCACGTACTGCGCGATCTGCGTGTAGGTGATGCCCTTCATGCCGCCGATGACCGCATAGGCCAGGACGATGATGATGCCCGCTACCAGCCCGGCCTCGAAGGATACTTCCAGAAAACGCGCGAACGCCACCCCGATGCCCTTCATCTGCCCGATGATGTAGACGAGCGAGACCAGCAGCAGGCACAGCACCGCCACCGCCCGCGCCGCGGACGAGCCGCAGCGGTCGCTGATGAATTCGGGAACCGTGAAGCTGCCGTGCTTGCGCAGGTAGGGGACCACCAGCAGCGCCAGCAGCACATAGCCGCCGGTCCCGCCCATCAGGAACACCGCCCCGCCATAGCCCTGGACCGCCACAAAGCCGGCCATCGAGATGAACGTGGCCGCTGACATCCACAAGGCCGCGGTCGCCATGCCGTTCGCGATCGGATGGACGCCGCCGCCCGCTACGTAGAACTCGCTCGTCGTCTTCGCGCGCGACCAGATGGCGATGCCCATGTACAACGCCAGGGTCAGGCCCACGACTGCCGCGGTCAGTATTTGAACTTCACTCATGTCTCAGCTCCTCTTCGCAGCCAGCAATGCACAAATAGGACGCAGCCATGCTGCGCGACGGCCCCGCAGGACGGAATTCGCTTCTCAGTGCTCCGGAACTTCGCCAAGATGCACCGCCGGCTTGACGCCGCCTTTCGGCGAACGCATGTTCTCGATCATCTGCTCGAGCTCAGGCGAGATCTTCGGCGTGATCTTCGCGACCGTCAGCGCCACCGCGAAGTTCACCAGCGCTCCAATCGTACCGAAGGCGTTCGGCTCGATGCCCAAGAACCAGTTGGACTCCATGTCGCCCAGGAAGGATGTCCCCGGGATGAACATGATGCCGCGATGCTGGAACACATACAGCAGCGTGATGGTGATGCCCGCCAGCATGCCCGCGATCACCGCATGCTTGTTGATCTTGGTGAAGATCCCCATCATAATCGCCGGGAACAATGAGGAGGCCGCCAGGCCGAAGGCCAGCGCCACCGTGCCCGCCGCGAAGTCCGGCGGATTGAAGCCCAGGTACGCCGCCAACAGCACTACCGCCGCCATCGATATCCGGCTCGCCAGCAGCTCGCCCTGCTCGGTGATGTCCGGCCTGAACACCCCCTTGAGCAAGTCATGCGAAATCGCGCTCGCGATCGCGATCAGCAAGCCAGCAGCTGTCGACAGCGCCGCAGCCAGGCCACCGGCCGCCACCAGCGCGATCACCCAGTTCGGCAGGTTGGCGATCTCCGGATTGGCCAGCACCATGATGTCGCGGTTGACCGTCAACTCGTTGGTGTCCTTGTCCGAGGTGTACTGGATGCGAGTGTCGTCGTTCTTGTCCTCGAACTTCAGCAAGCCGGTCTTCTCCCAGTTCTTGAACCACTCGGGCCGGTCGTCATAGGCCAGGTACTCGCCCGGCTCCGGCTCGATGGTCTGCATCAGGTTCAGGCGCGCCATGGCCGCGACGCCCGGCGCCGTCGTATACAAGATCGCGATGAAGACCAGCGCCCAGCCCGCCGAGCTGCGCGCCGCTTTCACCGACGGGACCGTGAAAAAGCGCATGATCACGTGCGGCAGGCCCGCCGTCCCGATCATCAAGGACATGGTGTAGACGAACATGTTCAAGGTGCCCAGCCGCTTCGAAGTGGTGTACTCCGAGAAGCCGACGCCGGTGACGATCTCATCCAGCCGGTCGAGCAGATAGGTCTCGGTGCCCGCGATCGTCGCGCCCAAGCCGGTCTGCGGCAGGACATGCCCCGTGATCGACAGGGAGATGAAAATCGCCGGGACCGTGTAGGCGATGATCATCACCACATACTGCGCGATCTGCGTGTACGTGATGCCCTTCATGCCGCCCAGGACCGCATAGAAGAAGACGATGCCGATGCCGACCGTCAGGCCCAGCTCGTAGGACACCTCCAAGAAGCGCGAGAACGCCACCCCGATGCCGGTCATCTGGCCGATGACGTAGGTGATCGAGGCGATGATCAAGCACAGCACCGCCACCACCCGGGCGCTCTTGGAAGCATACCGGTCGTTGATGAACTCAGGGACCGTGAAGCTGCCGTGCTTGCGCAGGTACGGAGCCAGCAGCAAGGCCAGCAGCACATAGCCGCCGGTCCAGCCCATCAGGAAGACCGCGCCGCCATACCCGAAGAAGGCGATCAGGCCCGCCATGGAAATGAACGAGGCCGCCGACATCCAGTCGGCCGCCGTCGCCATGCCGTTCGCGATCGGGTTGACCCCGGTGCCCGCTACGTAGAACTCGCTGGTCGTGTTCGCCCGCGCCCAGATCGCGATGCCGATGTACAGCGAGAAGGTCAGTCCGACCGCGATGGCCGTGTAGAGTTGGACTTCGCTCATCGCCCTAGTCCTCTTCGCTGACTCCCAGCTGCTTCTCGATCTTCGCGATCGCGTGGTTGTAGTAGAAGATGAGCGCTACGAAGACGTAGATCGAACCCTGCTGCGCGAACCAGAAGCCCAGCTTGTAGCCGAACACGTTGATCGCGTTGAGAGCGTCAACCAGCAAAATGCCGCAGACGTAGGAAACCGCGAACCATATCGCGAGGCAGGTGCCAATCAGGCGCAGGTTGGCCTTCCAATAGGCCGCGCTGTTGTTTTCTTCAGCCATGCTGCTCCCTCCTTACCAAGAACAGACATGCTGATTTTACTACATCCGAGCGTCCCGAGCAAACCTGGCCCGGCCCGGGGAATCAGTGGCAGCTCTTGCCCAAGGCCTGCAAGCGCCAGTAGTTGTACGGCAACGGCGCCAGGAACCCGGCCAGCAGCATCCAGGGGAGCACCCACCAGGTCAGCCGCGCCCCGCCCACCAGCACATAGTCGACGGTGTTCATCGCCAGCTCCATGGCGATCATCGAGATCAGCGACATGCCCGCCGCCGTCCGCAGCGCCAGCTTGAATGGCATCTGCCGCATCAAAATCACGGTCTCAAGCGCGATCGAGGTGAGAATGCCGTTGAACATCGCCAGGGCCATGATGTGCAGCGCCGGCCACGGGATGCCGGCGATCTGGAAGAACAGGATGGTGCCCAGGTCGCCAATCGCGCAGCCGATCAAGCACCACATGGTGTTGTAGCTGGCGCGGCGCCAGGTCGCGCCGGCCAGCCACGTGAAGGCCGGTTGCTTGGGGCCCTGCTCTGAGCCTTCCATTTATGTCGATCTGCTTAGGGCTGGAATGATTCCAAGATCGTCTTGCCCGCGCCGCCGGCGTCCTTGAGCCATTCGAACTGCATGCTCGCCGTCGCCTTCCGCAGTTCCTGGCGCAGCGCCGGCGTCGGACGCACCACTTCCATGCCGTTGCGCTGCAGCGTCAGCGTCGTCGTCTCCTCGCTGAGCTGGGCGATGTGCAGGCCGTAGGCCTCCGCCGCCCGGGCCGCCAGTTCAAAGCGCGCCTGCTCGGCCGGGCTCAGCCGCGACCAGAAGTCCTCGTTGGCGAAGATGTACGCCCGGGGCATCCAGGCGTTGATCGCTTGGAAATAATCATAGTACTTCCACAGCTCCAGCGCCGCGCCGGAAACCGTCGAGGTCAGGACCGCATCGACCTGGTCGGCCTCGACCGCCTTGACCACGTCGGCGTTCTCCACAAAGACCGGCTGCATGCCCAGCAGGCGCGCGACTCGGGTGCTGTTCTCGCTGTACACCCGCAGGCGCAGGCCGCGCAGGTCGGCCAGCTCCTCGATCCGCCGGTTGGTGTAGATCCCCTGCGGCAGGAACGGAATCGAATACAGCAGGCGCAAGCCCTCGTTCGCCAGCGACTGGGCGATGTACGGCCGCGCGATGCGCGCGAGCCGGTCGTTCGCAGCCAGGTCCCGCGCCAGGAACGGCAGCGAGTCATAGCTGTACAGCGCGTTGCGGCTCCCCTCGGCTGACAGCAGGCGCTCGCCCAGCGGGACCTTGCCGTCCGCGACCGCGCGCATGATGTCGCTCGCCGGGACCAAGGAGCCGCGGTACCGGGGCTCGATGAAGAACTCGCCGTCCGGACCGCTGGCCAGCTCAGCGAACTGCTTGGCGACCTGCGAGACGTACGATCCTTCCGGATAGCCCAGCGGCATGGACCAGGTCCAGCGGCCGTAGTCCTCGACACTGCCGCCGCCGCCACCGCCGCCGCCGCAGCCAGTGACCAGCAACGCGCAGGCTGCCGCCAGCAAACAAGAGGCTTTGGTGCGTGCAAACATCTTCATCATAAGGCTATAATCCGCTAGGAGCGTAGCCTTGATTCTATAAGAAAGACGCCCTGCCTCAAGTTGGCGGCGCCAGCGCATGCCCGGCCGAGGTGAATCCATGCGTGCGCTCCGGATTGAAGCGCAGGCCCACCCGCCCGTGCCCGCGCGGACGCTCGAAACTGTCGAGCCGGACCGTCAGGCTGCCCAAGCCTGCGCAGGCGACGTATACATAGGTCTCCGCGCCCAGGTACTCCACCAGCTCCACCTCGCCCGCGCAGCTCGCCTCCGGCGCGTCCGCAGCGACGATGTCGATGTGCTCGGGCCGGATGCCCAACCACGCCGGCTCCGGACCACCCGCCGGCAGCAGCTTCCTCGCCGCTGCCGGCAAGTGCTCGCACGGCAGGATGTTCATGCGCGGACTGCCGATGAAGCGCGCCGCGAACAAACTCGCCGGCCGCTCGTACAACTCCCGCGGCGTACCCGCCTGGATGATCCTGCCCTGGTCCATCAAGATGATCTTGTCCGCCAGGGTCATCGCCTCGACCTGGTCGTGGGTGACGTAGATCATGGTCTTGCCCAAATCCTTATGCAAGCGCCCGATCTTGAAGCGCATCTCCACCCGCAGGGCCGCATCGAGATTGGACAGCGGCTCGTCGAATAAAAAAGCCTTGGGCTCGCGCACGATCGCGCGCCCGATCGCCACCCGCTGCCGCTGGCCGCCGGACAGCGCCTTGGGCCGGCGGCCGAGCAGCTCCTCGAGCTTGAGCGCCTTGGCCGCCGCCGCGACCTTGGCCTCGATGTCCGCCTCCGCCACCCCCAGGTTCTTGAGACCGAAGCCCATGTTCGCCGCGACCGACATGTGCGGATAGAGCGCATAGGACTGGAACACCATCGACAGGCCGCGCTCCGACGGCGCCAGGGCCGAGACGTCCTCGCCGTCGATCAGGATGCGGCCGCGGCTGACGTCCTCCAAGCCCGCGATCATGCGCATGGTCGTGGTCTTGCCGCAGCCCGACGGCCCGACCAGCACCGCGAACTCGCCCGCCGCGATTTCCAGGTCCAGGCCCGGGATGACGTTCACGTCGCCGAACCACTTCTGGATTCCCTCGAGCTTGATCGAACTCATCTCAGCCCTTCACCCCGCCCGCGGTCAAGCCCGCCACCAAGAAACGCTCGCAGGCCAGGAACAGCAGCAATACCGGCACCGTCGCGATCACCGCCGCCGCCATCAGATGCTGCCGCGGGACCTCGGAGGAATTGAGCGAGACCATCCCGCGCGACAGCGTGAAGATCTCAATGTCGTCCAAGAACATGAAGGCGAACAAGAACTCGTTCCAGGCGATCATGAATATATACAGCCCTACCGCCGCCAAGGCCGGCAGCGACAAGGGCAAGGTGATCTTGCCTATCACCCCCAGCCGGCCCAGGCCATCGAGCATGCCCGCCTCCTCCAGCTCGACCGGCAGGCCGCGGAAATAACCCTGCAGCATGTACAGCGCCACCGGAATGGTCGTCGCTGGATAGACGATGAGCAATCCATACAAGGAATTGCGCAGGCCCAGCTGCGAGAAGACCGCATACAGCGGGATCACCAGCACGATGGCCGGGATCATGTAAATCAACAGGATCGATTGGGTCAGCGCCCGCTGCCCGCGAAAGCGCAGGCGCGCGACCGCATAGGCGCCGGGGATCGCCAGCCCCAGCGTCAAAACCACCGTCGCGAGCGAGACCAGCAGCGAGTTCCACATGAAAGAACCGAAATGATACACCGCGAACAGCTCGATGTAGGACGAGAACAGCTCCGCCGGCGCCTGCTTGAGGTCGATCGAATAATCCAACGGCGCCGCCAGCAGCGCCTGCTGGCTCTTGAGACTGGTCATCACCATCACATAGAACGGCAGCGCGACCAGCAAAGTCAACACCGCCAGGCCCCAGCCCTTCGCGCATGCGACCAGGACCTTCTCGGTCTGGTACCGGGTTGCCCGATCCAGGCGCAGGCGCCCGAGCGACTTGACCGTCGCGACCGCCGTCAGCGCGATCAGCGCCACCCGCAGCAGCGGCGTGTGCTGCCAGGGCGCGTCGATGAGCACGCCGCCGTTGAGCGCCAGCAATGCGACCGCGAACACTCCCGCGCCCAAGGCCCAGCGGCGATTGCGGTCCCAGCGCCAGCACCACGCGCACGCCAGGGACGCCGCCGCGCCCGCCAGCGCGGCCGGACCCAGCGGCGGCGGCACCGCCTCCCCGAAGCTCATCGAATACAGCAGGCACAGCGCGAGGGTCCAGATGAAGGCCCAGCCCGCGCCCGCCGCCAGCGCCATCGCCACCGCTCCGACCAGCTGCATCAGCCGTCGTCCTCCGGCGCGTACTTGATGAAGACCAGGGAAAAGCCTAGCAGCAGCAGGAAAATCAACACCGCCACCGCCGCGCCGGCGCCGAGGTTCGAAATCGCGAAGGCCTGCTCATAGACGTTGACCGTCATGGTACGCGTGCCCGAAGCGCCGCCCGTCAGCAAAAAGATGTCGTCGAACTTGTTGAAGGTCCAGATGAAGCGCAGCAGGAAGAGCACTGCCAGGATGCCCGCGAGCTGCGGCAGCCCGATGCGCCAGAACTGCTGCAGCGGGGTCGCCGCGTCCATCTCGGCCGCTTCATAGAGATTCGCTGGGATCGCCTGCATGCGCGCCAGGATGAACAAAAAAGACAGCGGGAAATAACGCCACGATTCAAAAGCGATCACCGTCGCCAGGGCGAGCGGGAAATCAAAGGCCAGGCCGAAGAACGACAGCTCCACATAGCGCGCGCCCAGGAAATTGACCGGCTCCGCCACCGTGCCTAGACGCATCAGCATCGCGTTGACCGTGCCCGAGAACGGATCGAGCAGGATCACCCACGCGAATGCGACCGCGATCACCGGCGCGACGTACGGAAACAGGAACAGGCCCCGAAGCAGCCCGCGGCCGGCGAAGTCCTTGAACAGCATCTGGGCCGCGAACATCCCCAGCAGCAAGGCGCCCGCCGTACCGAACACCGTGTAGTAGAAGGACACCCGCAGCACCTCCCAGAAATCATGCGCTGAGAACATCAGCTGGAAGTTCTCCAGGCTGAACTCAAAGTTCGTCAATACGCTGTCCGCCGAAGCCGACGCCAGCGGACGGGACGCGCGCACGTCCGGCCGCTCGGCCGCCAAGGATTTGAACCAAACCGTCAGGCGCTCGCTCGCGCCTGGCTCCACATCGCCCAGGTCGCAGCGCAGGATGCGGTCCTGCACCCCGCAGCGCGCGTCAAGCTCGTGCGCTTCCAAGGTCGCCGGCAATTCGTCCGTGAAGCTCGCCGCGCGCAGCTCCTGCTTGCGGGAGGAATTGCGCAGGCGGTACTCGATCGCCACCACATCCCCGGCCTGCTCGATCGCGCCGCGCAGGCGCTCGTTGACGAACAGCTGCGGCGGACGCAGGTCCTCGAGCCGGATTGGCTTGAAGGAAATCCAGAAATTGGCCGCCAAGGGCGCCAGCACCACCAGCAGCACAATCGCCACTGTGGGCACCAGCAGCGCATAAGCCAGGCGCTGCTCCTGCCGGGCCAGGCGGCCCGTCGCGGCTGGCGGCGGCAAGGATGCAGCCATGCCGCCCGCCGCTATAGTATTAGTCGATCCGCGCCAGCTGCTCGTTGATGGCGGTGACCGCCTGCTGGGCGTTCATCTCGCCGTCGATGTACTGCCGCACGACGCGGTTGATCACCTGACTGTTGATGATCTTCGAAGCCAGCGACAGCTGTCCTTCCTGGACGCCCCAGCGGTTGGCGGTCTCCAGGCCTGCGACGATGGTGTCGATGGTCTCCTGCGGGTAGATGCTGCCCAGCGGGGCCTTGCGGTCGACGCCGACCGGCAGCTGGGACCAGGCCTTGACGAACTTGGCGGGGTCGCTGCTGTCGCCGCGACGGACCGGGAACTTGCCCTCGGGCGCGATCCCCAGCGTCTTGACGTAGCCGTCGTCCATGGCGTAGGACACGAAGTCAGCGGCGACGCCGGTGTTCGCCGTGCTGGTCACGCCGAAGAAGCGGATGTCGGCCCAGGCCGCCCCGCCCTTGTTCGAGGGGCCGCCGAAGGTCGTCACCACGCTGGTGCGCTCGGCCAGATCGCGGGAGGTCGGGTCGTCGTTGATGGTCGGCGGCGCCGAGTCGCGCAGGCCGGCCAGCTCATCCAGGATGAACGGCGACCAGATGATCATCGCCGCGCGGCCTGCGAAGAACAGCTCGCGGGACTGCTTCCAGTACAGCTCTCCCGGCGGCGAGGCATTGGCCAGCGCCTTGTAGAACTCAAGCACTTCGGTGGTCTTGTTGAAGTCGAAAGGCTTGAAGCCCTTGTTGCTGACCGGCGTCGCGCCATTGGCGAGGAAGACGTGCTCGAGCACCTGGCTCATGAAGTTCTCGTCCACCTTGGTCGCGGCGACGAAGCCGTAGCGGTCGGGCGGGTTGTGCAGCTGCTCGATGGCGGCCTGGATGTTCGCGTAGGAATTCGGCGGCGCCAGGCCGTAGCTGTCGAACCAGTCCTTGCGATAGACGACCATCTGGGTCCAGCCATCCACCGGGACCGCGGGCGTCAGGCCATCGAACTCGGCCATCTCCAGCGCGCCCTGCGCGAAAGTGTCGCGGCCGAGCGCGGCGACGATGTCATTGTTGGTGTCGATGTCGAGGATGCCGGCTTCCGCCCAGGGCAGGACGTACTGCAGCGTGTGGTAGATCACGTCGGGCAGGTCGTTGGCCGCGTAGGCCGCGGTCGTGCGCTGGCCCAGGTCCTTCTCGGAGACCGGAATCACCTCGACCGTATGGCCGGTGCGGTTGCGGAACTCATCCGCCATCTCCTGCTGCCGCGCCAGGCGCTCGGGCTGCTCTTCGGTCGTCCAGAAGCGAATGGTGTCGGCGTGGACGTTGCCTGCGGCCAGAATGCCGGCCACAACCGCCGCCGCGGTCTTGCGATATGTGCTGCTCATGCTCTCCTTCCCCCAGTCTCTAGGTGTGAAGTTTCAAGGCAATTCTAGCATGTGGGCTAGGTTGGCGGCTTTCCCTCTTGCTCCAACAGTTCCCGCAGCTGCTTGTCCACGCCTTTCATGACTCCGGCTGGATCGCGGAAATAGGCAGTCGACCAGATGCGCACAAATTTCCAGCCAAGGCTCTCGAGCACTGACTGGCGGATGCGGTCGCGGTCGCGCGCCGACGGCGAACCATGATAAGTGGCGCCATCGCATTCGACTGCAGCGAGATATCTGCCAGGCTCGTCCGGATGGATCACGCCCAAGTCGATGCGGAAACGGCTCACGCCAACCTGGGACTGCGCCTTCCAGCCTTGCTCACGCAGCGTCAAGGCGACGTCGCGCTCAAAATCGCTGTCAAACGAGTCTACGCCATAGCGCGCATGGGCCTGGCTGCCGAGCACCGCCATGCCGCGCTCGGCGTATTCAAGATAATCACGCATGTCCGCCACCGCCCGCGCCTGGGTACGCGACAAGTCAATCTTGGTGTAGTCAAAGCTAGCGAAAACTAGCACCTGGTATTTAGCACGCGTGATCGCCACATTGAGACGGCGCTCGCCACCCTGCCGGTTGAGCGGGCCGAAGTTCATGCTCATCGACTTGGCGCCGGGCTCCGTGGGCCCGTAGCCCAGGCTGAGCATGATCACATCGCGCTCATCGCCCTGAACCGTCTCCAAGTTCTTGACAAACAGGGGCGGCCCCTCCTCGCCGTTGAAGAACTTTTCAATCTCGGGGTGTTTGCGCCGCTTATCATCGAGGAAGTTCTCGATAGTACGCTGCTGCGATTGATTGAGCGCGACCACGCCAATGCTGCGCTTGCTCAATTCGGGGTCCAGCAAGCGCCGCAGCACTTCCTCAGCAACCGCCTTAGCTTCATTGGGATTATTCGCCTCCTTGCCCTTGCTGTACAAGCCGTTTTCCACCTTATGGAAATGTACTTCGCTTTCGCTAGTCGAGGCCGCTGGATACGTGGCAAGGGAGTTCTCATAGTACTTGCTGTTAGAAAAAGCAATCAGCGATTCATGCTTGCTGCGGTAGTGCCCGGTCAGCCGGTGCTTTTTCAACCCCGCATCCAGCGCCCGATCCAGAATGGATTCATAATCCTGCTCCTCGTCTTCGACTTCCGAGCCGGTACGGCTAAAGAAATTAGTCGGCGGCATTTGCTTCGGGTCGCCGACGACAATGACATTCTTGCCACGGGCAATCGGCCCTACCGCGTCCCAAACCGTGATCTGCGAAGCCTCGTCAAAAATCACCAAGTCGAAATGATTGAAGTCCTGCGGTAGGAACTGCGCTATTGAAACCGGCGACATCATCATGCACGGCGTGATATCCAGGATTTCTTTATCGAGCTCTTGCAGCAGCTTGCGGATTGGAATATGCCGCGTCTTCTTGTTGATCTCTCTTCGCAGACGTTTCAGCCCTTGTGACATTTTTCCATCGAACGCTGGCCGGCGCTTGGCTACTTGAAAAGCAACCTGCTGGCCGGCTAGGCTTTCCTGGTAGCCATCCTGGGCAACGAATTCACGCTGCAGGCGCTCGTAATCGCGTACCCGAAAACCCACCAGTGCAGGATGGTCGTCAAGCAACAGTGGCGCTAGCCAGCGATGAAAGCCCCGTTCCATCTTGCCCTCATAGTCATTCGCTCGCAACTGCCCGTTGACAATCGCATCTACTATGGGTTGCAGGATGTAGTTCTTGTATTCCTCGCTGCGTAGTAGATTCCAATCCAGGCAATGATCCAAACGCTGAATGTCGCGCAACTTGGGGAGCAGTTCTGCGAATTCCATCATCCCTGCGGGCAACACGGCACCCAACTTCTGCCAGGCTTGGCTGTCACGCTTCAGATCCACCAAGGTCCTACGCAAGACGGTGGCGGCCTCTCGAATGCTTGGATCTTCTTCCAAGCGCTTGAGCACTGTCGCAACATCAAGATTCAATTCAGCGCCCAGGCCGCTGGCTGCCGGCCCCATGTGCTTGCTTCGGCGCAATACCTTCCGTAAATCATCCAATTTAGTGTCCACCCATCCTTGCCAGATTCCTACTTCAGCAAAGGGCTTGACCTTGGTTTCCACTGCGGCTCTCGCGTTTTGTGCATCCATAATTTTCCGCAATCCAGCACCGCGCGTACTCGAAGACGAAAAGGAAAGCCAGCCTCGTAGCTTAGCGTGGACGGACTTAATAGGCAACCAAGAGGTCGCATTCAGCACCGCACAAATCCAGGCATCCTTCTTCGTTAGTTTGTCAGGATTGATGCCCAACTTCTCATAAATCTCCTCTCGCTTGCTGACACGCTCGACGATGTCTTCCAATTCTCCGCGCCGTCGCTCCGCTTTCTCGCTAAAAACCAACAGTTCACGCTCTTCCTTGCTTAACTCAAGGCAGTCAACCAGAACTTCCAAATAGCTAGCAGCCTTGTCTTCAGTAGTCAACGCGCCCGCACCCAGGCCGGCTGCTAATTCATGCAACTTCTCCATCGCTACTGTCAGGTGTGCGTCAAGCCTGGCGGCCGTATCGCGAAAATTCCTTTCCCACTGATGCGACCATTCGCTTGTTCCCACCAAAGCAACAACTCGGGGATCCCAAGCACGCACATCTTCCCAAATCTCCAACAGCTTGGCGGTTCTCCCGAGCATGTAATCCAGCCATTCCTGAGCTCGGGGAGGAATGTATGCCTGTTCATTGGGCAACTCGAAATCAAACATCTCTTCATCCCTGGCTCCCGCTGATTTACTGATTGCCTCCCAAGGGCTAATGCCATAGGAACCGGAACTATGAAGCGCCTCAAGGTAACTGTTTAGATTGCGGCGCTGATCACTCAGCGCATGATTGCCTTTCTCCCAATCTTCTGGCGCTTCAGGCGCTTCATGCCAGGCGGCCTTGAGCTGCGCAAGCACTGCTTTCTTATTAGACTTGTTGCTATGCAACTCAAGGCAGCAGTTGCCCAGGCCATGATTCGACAGACGCTGGTATACGACATTGAGGGCCTCCATCTTCTCAGCCACGAACAGCACCTTGCGCCCGCGTGCGATATTGGTCGCGATGATGTTGGAGATGGTCTCTGACTTGCCCGTTCCCGGCGGGCCCTCGAGCACGAAGTCCTGCTCCCTGGTCGAAGCGTGGATGGCTGTGATCTGCGAGCTGTCCGCATGCATGGGCATAAGTAGCTCGCCGGGATCAATGCGTGTGTCGGTCTCTCGCGGATTAATGAATTCAGCAGAATGCGGATAACCGCCGCCGCCGCCCGTTTCTATCAGATGGTTCACGAAAACGCTTTTCTTCAGATCAGGAAGCCTTTCCTTGAGATCTTTCCACATCAAGAACTTATTGAAGGAGAAATTGCTGATGACGATATCTTCCACTAGCTCAAAGCCCTTGATTTCCCTGATCGCATCGCGGATGCGCTGCCACACTTGCGGAACATCGACACCGTGGTCATCCAAGGGCAGCTCCTCGCGATAGCAACTCAAGTCAATCTCATAATCCTGCAGCAGGAATTCAATCAACGTCGCATTGAAGACCGGATCTTCACCTTGATTGCTACTGACCGTGATTTGCGCCCTCGCATTGCTGCGATGCAAATTCACCGGCAGCAAGATGAGCGGCGCCTTGTATGACTTGCTGCTCTCAGGGCCTTCACGCCAACGCAGCATGCCGATACTCATGAACAGCGTGTTGCTGCCGCCCTCCTCCAGGTCGTTGCGCGCCTTACGGTACATGTTAAGCAGAGCGGCTTCCATTTTCTTGCTTTCGCCTGCCGCTACCAACTTGCCCCTGCCACCTTCCAATTGCTTGTCTATATAGCCTTTGAAGTCTTCGTCGCCAAGCGGAGCAGAACTTTCCAACAGCTGCGGGAAGCCGCTGGCTTCCATGGAGACAAAACCGAACTTAGGGTTGTTTGCCTGGTTCAGTTTATCTTCCAGCCGTGCGATGTTATGGCAAAGTACCTTAACATGCGAAGCGCGGCCAACGAAGTTAAGCATGGGGTTGCGCTTGGATAAATCTAACAACCGCCTTTGCCAGGTGTCAACCAACTCATCTGATTTGATTGACACGGTGATCTCTTGGTCTTCCTTGCGCACCGGAGGCATCCATGGTGGCTCTTCACGATCAGGCATGGCGGCGTTCGGTGCTGGAGGGGCTGGCTCTCCCTCCGCCCGCTGGCTTGGCAATGGGCGGATGTCGCACTCGCGAGCCTGCTTGACATCCAAAGCCAAAACGAAATCGCGCTCGACTTCCTCTGCTAGCAGTTCCTTGGCCACGTCGCAGGCTGTTGCAAATGACGGCACCGGCCGATGCAGCGCCAAGGTGCTCTCGAACAGCACAATGTCTTGGGCTTCGATGCACTCGCGCACGCCCTTAGGGTCTTCATTGCTTAGTTCACGGAAAATGCGCGGTACCAGCCAGCATCCCACGCAGGCATGCCCTTTGGTCAATGCAAGTACTGGATGCAGGCCGACATGCTCTAGGCAGGCCGCGAACAAAACCGACGCGTCCAGACAGCACGCAGCCCCGCTGGATTCGATGTGCTCGGGCAGGCGAATACGTTGTCCTTCGATCGCGAAATCCGGCGGTGGCAAGACGTAGTCCAAGCCTTGCTCGGCGACCGCTCGCCAAATCGCTTGCGCCATCATCCAGGGCGCGCGGCGGTCCTGGGATTGATAGCCATCCATGGAATATTGACCGTCGCCCGCAGAAATCAAGCCAGACGCCCGCTTCACGATTTTTTCCACGAAAGGGACGTTGGGCTGCACATAGGCCGCCAGCAGCTCGGGCATGCGCTGCGAGCCTGCCCAATGCTCCTGTGGCAGCAGCAGCGTTGTGGCACTCTCCTTGGCCAGCGCGCCGGCGCCGGTCAATTCAAAGTTGAGCTCCAGGGCGACTTCGCTATCCAGGCCAGCCAAATGATTGAAATCTAGGCTAGGCTGCTCGCCGCTCAACTGCTGAATCGCGCCTGCTCCCAGTTCTTCGATGGGCCACTCATGTGGTTGAAAAACCGGCGGATTAGCACTCAAGCGCAGCGTCAAATCGCACAAGGGCTCCGCCTCCGGGTCCGTCTGCTCGACCTCTAGGCTGCCCAGCAGTCTAATTCCGCTCTGCTGATGTGCCAGGGAATAGCAGGTGGCCGGGACGGGTGTGATCTTCAGCATTTCAGGGCATTATTGTATAATTTGTGGCCTGGAGCTAATCATTATACGGAGGAGAGGCCCCATGAAAAACCTAAGACACATCATGATGCTGCCGCTGGCAGCAGTTATGTCAGTCCAAGCCGCAGAGGTCAGCATGGTCTCCGGCGCGACTGGCAAGGACCTGGAGTTCCTCAGGGAGCGAGGCGCCATCTGGGAGAAGGAGACCGGCCACAGCCTGAACCTGGTCGCCATGCCGTCTTCGACGACTGACCAGTTCGGGCTGTACCGCCAATGGCTGGCAGCCGGCAACGACGACGTTGACGTCTACCAGACCGACGTGATCTGGGCCCCGCAGCTCGCGGACCAGTTCGTCGACTTGACGCCGCACACCCGCGACGTCGTGGGCGACCACTTCGAGTCGATCATCGAATCCCAGACCGTCAACGGCAAGCTGGTGGCCCTGCCCGCCTTCACCGACGCTCCGGCCCTGTACTACCGCAAGGACCTGCTGGACAAATACGGCAAGAAGGTCCCGACCACCTGGGCTGAGCTCGAAGCGACCGCCAAGGATGTCATGCAGAAGGAACGCAGCGCTGGCAACTCCGACATCTGGGGCTTCGTCTTCCAAGGCAACGCCTACGAAGGCCTGACCTGCGACGCCCTCGAATGGATCAAGTCCTACGGCGGCGGCCAGATTGTCGAGCCCAACGGCGACATCTCGGTGAACAACCCGCAAGCCGTGGCCGCACTCAACCGCGTCAAAGGCTGGATCGGCACCATCTCGCCCGATGGCGTCCTCGCCTACCAAGAAGAGGAATCACGCGGCGTCTGGCAGCTGGGCAACTCGGTCTTCATGCGCAACTGGCCCTACGCCTACTCGCTGGGCAACAGCGACGACTCGGCGGTCAAAGGCAAGTTCGACGTCGCGCCCCTGCCGAAAGGCGATGGCTCCGGCGCGCGCTCGGCCGCGACCCTCGGAGGCTGGAACCTGGCGGTCTCGAAGTACTCGAAGAACCAAGACGCGGCCATCAGCCTCGTCCGCTTCCTGTCGTCCACCGAACACCAGAAAGAGAGCGCCCGCAAGCTTTCGCGCCTGCCGACCATCGTCTCGCTGTATGACGATGCCGACATCAAACGGGAACAGCCAATCATCCCGCGCTGGAAGAATGTCTTCCTGAACGCGGTGCCCCGGCCGTCGGCTCCGACCAAGGTCAAGTACAACGAGGTCTCCTCGCTGTTCTGGAGCGCGGTCCACGACACCCTGTCGGGCAACGGCTCGGCCGCGGACAACCTCGAGGAGCTCGAAGTGGCCCTCGAAGACCTGCGCGGCTCCGGCTGGTAAGCGCTGCTTAACCGAACGAGCTAACCCAGCTCGCTCACCAATGGGCTTAGTTGCTAGCAACTAAGCCCATTTTTTTTGCCCGGCTGATGGCCATGTTCTCCTCTTCCCTGGCTGCGCCCATCTCGCAGCTGCGCGAAGAGCAGCTGCGTGCCGCGCGGCTGTTCCTGCTGCCGATGATCGGCGCGCTGCTGATTGTCGCCGCCTGGCCCCTGCTGCGGACCATCTATTTCAGTTTCACCAACACCTCGCTGACCGACCTGTACGGCGGCGAGTTCGTCGGCTTCGACAATTACATCAACCGCCGCGAGCTCAAGAGCGGCCGGGTGCTCTGGCGCGGCCTGATGATGGACCCGCAATGGTGGAACGCCGTCTGGAACACTTTGTACTTCAGCGTGGTCTCGGTGTTCTTCGAAATGGTCTTCGGCATTATCGTCGCGCTGATCCTGCACCAGGAGTTCAAGGGCCGGGGCTGGGTGCGCGCCGCAGTGCTGATCCCCTGGGCGATCCCGACCATCGTATCCGCCCGCATGTGGGGCTGGATGCTCAACGACCAGTTCGGCATCATCAACGACATCCTGCTGCGGCTCAGCATCATCGACACCAAGATCGCCTGGACGGCGAGCGCGGACACCGCGATGACCGCCGTGCTAGTGGTCGATATCTGGAAGACGACGCCCTTCATGGCGCTGCTGACCCTCGCGGGGCTGCAGCTGATACCCAAGGACATCTACGAGGCCGCCGCCATCGACGGCGTCCATCCGGTCAAGACCTTCTTCCGCGTGACCCTGCCGCTGGTGTGGCCGGCGGTGATGGTCGCGGTGATCTTCCGCTTTCTCGACGCCATGCGGGTGTTCGACCTGATCTATGTGCTCACGCCCAACAGCAAGGCGACCAAGACCATGTCGGTGATCGCGCGCGAGAACCTCATCGACTTCGACAAGTTCGCCTACGGCTCGGCGCAGTCGACGATGCTGTTCCTGATCATCGGCAGCATCACCATCCTGTACATCTGGCTGGGCCGGGTGGACCTCGAGGGCGGCCGGCGATGAACATGTACCGGCCCTGGTATCAGATCGCGGCCTTCTACGCGATGGTCGTGGTGCTGGTCGTCATCTCGATCTTTCCCTTCTACTACGCGATTATCACCAGCTTCAAGGAGGGCACCGCGCTGTTCGAGGTCAGCTACCTGCCCGCGGACATCACGCTGGAGAACTACCGCAACGTCTTCAGCACGGGCAATTTCATCCGCAACATCTTCAACAGCGTGCTGGTCGCGACCCTGGTGGTGCTCCTGTCCCTGCTGATGGCGGTCACCGCGGCCTACGCGCTGTCGCGGGTGCGCTTTCGCGGCCGCAGCGCCCTGCTGCTCACCATCCTGTCGGTATCGATGTTCCCGCAAATCTCGGTGCTCGCCGGGCTGTTCGAGCTCATCCGCGCCTTCGGGGCCTACAACACCATCTGGGCGCTGGTGTTCTCCTACACCATTTTCTCCCTGCCGTTCACAGTATGGGTGCTGACGACCTTCATGCGCGAATTGCCCGTTGAGATCGAAGAGGCGGCGATCGTCGACGGCGCGACGCCCTGGCAGATCATCACCAAGGTCTTCATGCCGCTGCTGTGGCCGGCGCTGGTGACGACCGGGCTGCTGGCCTTCATCGGCGCCTGGAACGAGTTTTTGTTCGCGCTCACCTTCGTGATCTCGGACAGCACCCGGACGGTGCCGGTCGCGATCGCCCTGCTGTCGGGCAGCTCGATCTATGAGATTCCCTGGGGATCGATCATGGCGGCGGCGGTGGTGGTGACGGTGCCCCTGGTGATTTTGGTAATCGTCTTCCAGCGCAAGATCGTCGCCGGCCTGACCGCAGGCGGAGTGAAAGGATAGCAATATGACCCAAGTACGCCTGAGCGGCATCCAGAAGGACTTCGGCAAGACCCCTTGCATCAAGAACCTCAATCTCGAGATCAAGTCCGGGGAATTCATGGTCTTCGTCGGGCCGTCCGGCTGCGGCAAGTCAACCATGCTGCGCCTGATCGCGGGCCTGGAGCAGGTCACCGCCGGGACCATCCATTTCGATGAGGAGCAGGTCGAGCGCCTGTCGCCCTCCAACCGCAAGATCGCGATGGTGTTCCAGTCGTACGCCCTCTATCCGCACATGAAGGTGTTCGAGAACATCGCCTTCGGGCTCAAGCTCGCCGGCGGCGGCGATGAGGTCAAGGACAAGGTCATGGAAGTGGCGCGCATGCTGCAGATCGAAGAGCTGCTGGAGCGCCTGCCCAAGCAGCTGTCCGGCGGACAGCGCCAGCGGGTGGCGATCGGCCGGGCGCTGGTGCGCGAGCCTCGGGTGTTCCTGCTGGACGAGCCGCTGTCCAACCTGGACGCGTCCCTGCGGGTCGAGACCAGGCTGGAGATCGCGAAGCTGCATCACAAATTGAAAGAGACCACTATGGTCTACGTCACCCACGACCAGATCGAGGCCATGACCCTCGCCGACCGCATCTGCGTGCTGCGGGACGGCATCATCGAGCAGGTCGGCACGCCGGCCGAGCTCTATGAGAAGCCCGAGACCCTGTTCGTCGCGCGCTTTATCGGCTCGCCGACGATGAACACCCTCAGCGGCGAGCATGCGGCCAAGTTCGACGCCAAGACCATCGGCATCCGGCCCGAGGACCTGGAGGTCGCGCCCGCGGGCGCAAGCAGTTCCAGCTGGGAGGGCAAAGTCATGCACATTGAGAACATAGGCTCAGATGTCTATGTTTATGCTGATATTAAAGCCGAGCACCCGCTGCTGTTGCGGCAGGGCAAGATGGTCGGACAGAAGATCGGCGATGACGTGCGCATCATGCGCCAGCCCGGCGCCACCGTACATCGTTTCGACGCCGACGGGAAATCCATCGGCCCGGCCCAGACGGACTAGCTAGCCGCTGCAGGCGGCGACAAAATCGACAGCAGCCGCGCGGATGGCGGCGGCGTCCTTGCCCGGCTTGTACAGGGCCGATCCTATGCCGAGGAAGTCAGCGCCCGCAGCCAGATAAGCGGGGATATTGACGGCGTTTACCCCGCCGGTGATCGCCAGCTTGCTACCCTTGGGCAGTACCGCCCGGCAGCCCTTGACCACTGTCGGCGTGGCGATATCGCCGGGAAACAGCTTGAGAATGTCCGCGCCCGCATCGAGGGCCGCGAACATCTCGGTCGGCGTCAGGCAGCCGGGGACGCTTACCATCCCGCGCTCCTTGGTCGCCTTGACCACATCCGGATTGAAATTGGGCGAGACAATCAGCTTGCCGCCGGCCTTGGCGACCTGCTCTACCTCAGCGGCGCTGAGCACGGTTCCCATGCCGATCTGCGCCTGGGTGCCGTAAGCTTCGACGAGCAGCTCAAGCGATTTGAGCGGCTCAGGCGAGTTCATGGTTACTTCCATGACGGTGATGCCCGCGTCAATCAGCTCCTTGCCCGCCGCCAAGGCCTCATCCGGCGTGATGCCACGCAGAATGGCTATGATTGGATATTTGGTCTCGGCTAGCACAGCAATGATTCTATGCAATAAGAAGCCTGGCTGCGGCCAGCTGGCCGTGAAAGGCCGCATGGGGCGGCCCTGCATCCGCATCCTGTCCCAGTACCGAGCAAGCATGTTGGTAGCGCTCGACCCAGGCATGGCTGCCGACAATGGTGAGCGCCTTGCCAGCGCAGTCCTGGCGGCCGGAGCGTATTTCCGCGCCCAGCAGGATTCCCAGTACATAACTAGGTACCTGCTCCGAAGTGAGCTCGCCACTAAGCTCCAGCGTCCGGCCGCTGAACAACTGCGCCAGCACCTCGCCGGCGCCATCCTGCCCGCCACCGAGTTCCACGCCCCGGCGCAGCGCTGCCTGGTCCCGTTCAGTCCCGCTGTCCATCTGCTTGCGCAAGATGGTGTTCGTCATCACAGCTTGATAAAGGTCGCCGGTCACATAAGTCCTGAAGCTGACCAGCTGGCCCTTATCAATCTGCGCCCATTTGCTGTGGGTGCCCGGCAGCAGATAAACGCCGTCGGGACAGCCTAGCTCCGCGCAGCCCCACAGTTCGGTCTCCTCCCCGCGCATGACATCGGGCCAACTACCGTCGTTGCAACGCGCGCCGGGCAAGATCCAGGCCTGGCGGCCAACATCATCCACCTTGACCGCCTCTGCCGCCAGCGCTTCGAGCTTGCAAGGAACATCGCAGTACGGCGCCTGGCGCCAGCCTTCGCGCGCGCCGACCATCCCGGACATGATCACGATGGTGTCCGGACCCAGCATATCGCCCGCGGTCTGCGCCAAGGCTTCCTTGAAACCGACTTCCTTGGCCTTGAGGAGCCCAAGGTCGCTGCTGCGTACTTCCGCTTGGACGTCGTCCAAGCGCTCCAGGTCGCGCACCCGCAGCCGGGTCGTGCCCCAATCGACGCCGAGCAAGCGGGCCATGTCAGGCCGCGACGATCTCAACCGGATCGCCGGCCGCCACCACATCAAACAGCTCAATGACGTCTGCGTCCGCCATGCGCACGCAGCCTATCGAGCCGGGTTCGCCCAGCTGCTTGGCATGCGGCGTCCCATGAATGTAGATGTAGCGCTGCATGGTGTCGACGTTGCCCAGGCGATTGAGGCCGAGCTCCAGTCCGCACAGCCACAGGATGCGGGTGGTGATCCAATCGCGGGTCTCCTCCGGCGCCAGCTGCTCAGGCGTCTTGATCTCGCCGGTCGGACGCCGGCCCTTCAGCACGCTGCCCGCTGGCAGGCCGGCGCCGATCTTGGCGCGGATGTAATGCTTGCCCCGCGGCGTCTGAAAGCTGTCCTGCTGCTGCCCGCAGCCGTTGCGTGAGGTCGACACCGGATAGGTGCGGCGCAGCTGCTCGCCATCATACAGCGCCAGCGTCTGCTCAGGTATCGAAACCAGCAGCTTTCTCATCGCCGGTCTCGGAAGAAATCCTGCAGCAGCTCGCCGCAGCGGGCAGCCAGCACGCCGCCGCGCGCTTCAGTGTGATGGTTGAGGCCTCGATCAGACATCAGGTCGATCTTGCCCCCGCAAGCGCCGGTCTTGGGATCGGGCGCGCCGAAAACTACCTGCGCCAAGCGCGCATGCATGATCGCGCCCACGCACATCGCGCAGGGCTCGAGCGTTACATAGAGAGTGCAGCCGGGCAGACGATGGTTCTCTTTCTTGCGCGCCGCGGCGCGCAGGCACAGCATCTCGGCATGCGCGCTGGGATCGGATGCGGCGATGTTGCGATTGTGATCGGTGGCCAGCAGCTCGCCGTCCTCATCCAACAAGCACGCGCCGACGGGTACCTCACCCTCGGCGGCCGCAGCCTCCGCTTGCTCCAGCGCCAGCGTCATCCAACGCTCGTCGCGGCCTGCTGTGCTCGTGGGCACCGAGCTGGGACTGGCGCTCAGGACTCGATGAACTTCCTGTCGAGCACCTTCAGGGATCCGTCCAGCTCGTAGACCAACGGTACTCCGGTCGGGATCTCGAACTTCATGATCTCGTCCTCATCCATGCCATCGAGGAACTTCGCCAGCGCTCGCAGGGAATTGCCGTGCGCGACCACCAGGACATTGCTCTCTGCCAGCACCGGCTTGAGCACCTGCTCCCAGCAAGGCAGCACCCGCTCGAGCGTGTCCTTCAGGCTCTCGCCGTTTGGCATGGCCACGCCGGCATAGCGCTCGTCCGGTACGCTCTCAGTGTCTTCGGCTGGCGGCGGTGGAGTCGCGTAGCTGCGCCGCCAAATCTGGACCTGCTCAGCGCCGAAACGCTCGCGGGTCTCGTCCTTGTTCTTGCCCTGCAGATCGCCGTAGTGCCGCTCGTTCAAGCGCCAGTCGGTCGTGACCGGCAGCCACATCCTGTCGGTCGCAGCCAGTACTTCCCACAGGGTCTTGACCGCCCGCTGCAAATATGATGTGTAGACGACGTCAAAAGTTATCTTGTGTTCCCGCAGCAGCTCCCCGGCCCGCTTGGCCTGCGCAATCCCTTCCGGCGCCAGGTCGACATCAACCCAGCCAGTAAAGCGGTTCTCCTTGTTCCACTCGCTCTGTCCATGGCGCAGCAAGGTGAGCGTCGGCATGGCAAATACTAGAAGTGCAGGTCGGCGCCGGCGGCATGCTCGAGCAGATAGGACTTGAGCTTGCCCATCGCGCGCTCCTCGAGCTGCCGGGCGCGCTCGGCGCTGATGCCCATCTCATCGCCTAGTTCCTTGAGCGTCTTGACCTGCTCATCCACCCTGTTCAGCTGGCGCTCTTGCACGATCCGGCTCTCGCGCTCGTCGAGCTGCGCGAACGCTTTCGCCAACAACCGTACCCTCGCGTCCTTGACGCTTTGATTCACGACGACCATCTCGGCATGCTCGCCGTCATCGGCCGTAAGCGTCGCCGCCGGCGATGTGTCCGGACCCTCGTCGTCGTCGGAGCCCTCGAAGGCTATCCGCGGCAGGAACCTCTTCTCCATCTCGAGTACGTCCGCCAGCTTGACGTCGTACTTGTCCGCGATCGCCTGGGCGTCTTCGATGCCGAGGCGATGGCCGAGCTTGTGCATCTCCGAGCGCAGCTTGAAGAAAAGCTTGCGATGGGCCCCGGTGGTCGCGATCTTGTTGTGGCTGAAGAACTGCAGCACGTATTCATTGAGCCGCTGCCTGATCCAAAAACCCGCGTAGGTCGCCAGGCGCGCGCCCTTGTCCGGCTTGAACCTCTTGATGGCTTTCATCAGCCCGAGGCAGCCCTCCTGGATCATGTCGGAATCGGGCAATTCATAGCCCTTGTAGGCAAAGACCTCCCAGGAAACCTGATGCAGGGTCGCGTTGAACAGCGCCTGCGCCGGCAGGTTCACGGTGCCGTCCTTGCGCTGGAAAATATCCTGGGCCTCGCGCGCCAGGGCGGCCTCGTCCTCGGCGCTGAGCTTGGGCTGGGCTTTGGCGAACTGCATGAACGAGCCCAGGTCCTTGCTGTTGTATTCGTTCCTGATCAGAGCCCGGTCGATCCGCGCCAGGGCGCTGGACGGTTCCACAGGGCTGGAGGATTGGTTGGCGACGCCGGTTTCCATTTGACTATCTTCCTTGTCAGGCTTGGCCATAAAGCCCATTTTATAACAGGCCAGGCGGCGACATGCCGCCCGCAGCTTACCTTCGCAGGCTTATATAAGCCCGTTCAGACCCGATTTCAAGGGGTAACGGCCCGCGGGCGTCACAAGAGCTCCGCCATGATGACCTCGATGGCCTCGCGGGCATCCTCGAAGAACATGTTGCGCGTGCAGATGTTGGTGCTGTAGAACCCGTCTTCCTCCTCATACAGGAACAGCAGATAGGTCTCCCCCTCGGCGAAAGTGAAGCCGCAGACGCAGCAGACGGTCTCGATCTTGGTCTGGAACCGCGGCGGGACATCGCCCTTGAAGCTGATGATCGCGTTCAAGTCCGTGATGTGGATCTCCGGGTCGATGTCGAGATTGTTTTCCGGCGGCAGGACCGTAATGCTCAGCGCCTTGGCTACCACCACCGCATCGGAATTCTCGAAAGCGTTGCGCATCTCATAGCTCAAATCGTCGGTGATGTCCACGCAGGAGCAGGCCCACGCCCCGAGGGGCAGCAGCCAGGCCGCGCATACCAACAACAGCTTTTTCATCAGGGCGTTATTGTATTACTTTTTGGACTTGGAACCCGCGCCGCCATGCTTTGCCACAAATTTTTCCAGCGCCTCCTTGGTCTCCTTGCCTATATTAGTGTGGTGCTGGCGGTCTACTTCGGGATCGCCAAGCGTCCAGATGAGGGCCTTGGCCTCGTCCGGCGTCATGGGACAGACGATGACGGCATCCTCCGCCATGAACTTGCGGAAAGCGTCCGCCCAGTATCCGGCCTGGATGTCTTTGACGAATTTCTCCCTGTAGCCTTGGGCCTCTTGCATGAATTGCTCCTTGTGGGGAGAGCTGGAAGGGGCGGCCTCGCGCCAGTTGATTTCGTTCCAGATGTCGTTGAGGCGTGAGGTTACCGCATCGCCGGGATCGCCGAACTTGTCCAGCAGGATGCGGTACCGCGAGTTGTACTCGTCCTTGACCATGTTGAACAGCCTGTCCGAGTAGTTCTGCGTGTGCTCCGGGTAGTACTCATCTCCCGCGACGCTGAGAAAGAAGGCCCGGCCCCACAGGGCGTAGGCAAGCTCCTGCAGGCCCCGCGTGGTGGTCTTTATCTGGAAATCTGGCATGGCGATGGGGACTCAAGTATATCAAGTCCTTACTTTTCATCCCGGTCGCGCTCGTCCGACTGCTTGCGCCCATGCCACATGTCCGCGATCTCGCGGTAGAAATCACCCGGCGAAACCTCGCGGTAGAACGCAATCGCCCGGCGCAGCATGTACCTGCCCGACAGCCACAGCCCCGACAGCAGATACAGCAAACAGACCAGCAGCACCCCGAGCACGCGCCACTCCAGCAGCAGCAGGACCACGAAGGCGAAGGCCACCAGCGCCAGCAGCATCATCGCCGGACCCTGGATGCGCGCCCGCAAGTTGATGTCCTTGAAGCTGTAAAAACGGAAATCGCTCACCATCGTCGCTGAGACCACCAGCATCGTCAGCATCACCACCAGGACCGAGCCCAGCTGCGGATCCTCGCCCAGCTCCAGCACCAGCGTGGCCACGATCAAGCCCGCCACCGGCGAAGGCAAGCCGCTGAAATAACGCGGGTTGACGATGCCGTGCGAGATGTTGAACCGCGCCAGGCGGATCACCGCCGCCGCGCAGAAGAAAAAGCCGATGATGAAGCCCGGCCGCCCGAATTCCTGCAGGCCCCACTGATGCGCCAGGACCACCGGCGCCAGGCCGAAGCACAAGGCGTCCGAGAGCGAATCGAACTGCGCGCCGAAGGCGCTCTCGCCCTTGATCATGCGCGCGACCCGGCCATCAAGCGCGTCCATGACCGCAGCCAAGATAATCGCATAGCCCGCCGCGGTCAGATTGCCCGCGATGGCCTGGAACACCGCGTAAAAACCCGCCAGCAGCGCCAGCGCCGTGAACAGGTTTGGAATGAGATAGACCACCCGCCGGTACTCGATCGCCGGCACTTGCTCTTTCTTTTCCACCGGCGCGATTTCCTCCGGAGCGCCGGGATCGAAATCGCCGGGATCAGCCATCGCCCCGCTGCGGCAGCACCGCCAGGATGTCCGAGCCGCCGCTGACCTTGTCGCCCAGCGCGACCTTGAGCTCCGCGTCCTCAGGCAGGTATACGTCCACCCGCGAGCCGAAGCGGATGAAGCCGTAGCGCTGGCCGCGCCCGACCTGCTCGCCCTGCTTGACATAGCTCATGATGCGCCGCGCTACCAAGCCCGCGATCTGGATGAAAGTCACCTCCTGCTCGTCCGCCGTGCGGACCGCCATGGCATTGGCCTCGTTCTGCGCCGATGCCTTGTCCAGCGCCGCATTGACGAACTTGCCCTCCGTGTACTTCACCTTGATGATCTCGCCCGCAGCCGGGATGCGATTGGCATGGACGTTGAAGACGTTCATGAACACGCTCACCTTCAGCGCCGGACGCTCCAGCAGCGGATCGTCCGCCGGGCCGATCTGGATTACCTTGCCGTCGGCCGGCGAGACCACCGCGCCGGGGGCGTCGGGGACCTGCCGGGGCGGATCGCGGAAGAACTGCAGCACGAACACCGCCAGCACCCACAGCGGCAGGCCCAGCCAGGGCCAAGCCGCCGTGACCGCCACGGCCAGGACCAGGACCAGGACCACATGGACCCAGCCCTCGCGGGCGATGAGTGGATGCCGGTCGCTCACCCGCAGCCGCTTAGTTCTTGGCGCGATCGACCAGCTTCTTCTTGCCCAGCCACTTCATCATCGACCGCAGCTTCTTGCCCGTCTCCTCGAGCGAGTGCTCGCGCAGCTGCGCGCGGGCCCGCTTGAGCTGCGGGGTGTTCGCCCGGCCCTCGGCGATGAACTCCTGGGCGAAGGCGCCGCTGCGCACCTCAGCGAGGATGCGCCGCATTTCCTCCCGCGCCTGCTGGTCGATCACCCGCGGCCCGCGCGTGATCGCGCCGTACTCCGCGGTGTTCGAGATCGAATAGAACATGTCGGCGACGCCGCCCTCATACATCAGGTCGATGATCAGCTTGAGCTCGTGCAGGCATTCGAAGTACGCCATCTCGGGCGCATAGCCCGCTTCGGTCAGGGTGTCGTAGCCAGCGCGCACCAGCTCGACCAGGCCCCCGCACAGCACCGCCTGCTCGCCGAAAAGGTCGGTCTCGGTCTCTTCCCGGAACGTCGTCGCGATGATGCCGGCCCGGCCGCCGCCGATCGCCGAGGCGTAGGCCAGCGCCAGCTGCCGGGCGGACGCGCCGCCTTGATGGACCGCGATCAGGCAGGGAATGCCGCTGCCGTCTTGATAGGTCGAGCGCACCAGGTGCCCCGGGCCCTTCGGCGCGATCATCACCACCTTGATGTTCTCATCGGGCTCGATCTGATGATAGTGGATGTTGAAGCCATGGGCGAAGCCGATGGCCGCGCCCTTGCGCAGGTTGGGCTTGACGTCGCGGGCGTAGACCTCGGCCTGCAACTCGTCGGGCAGCAGCAGCATGACCAGGTCGGCCTGCTTGGTCGCCGCGCCGATCTCCGCGACCGCCAGGCCGGCCTTCTTGGCCTTCTTCCAGGATGCGCCGTCCTTGCGCGCGCCGACCACCACTTTCATCCCCGATTCATGCAGGTTGTTCGCATGCGCATGCCCCTGCGAGCCGTAGCCGATGACCGCGATGGTCTTCTTCTTGAGCAGCTTGAGATTGGCGTCTTTGTCGTAATATACTTTCATGCCCGGTTTCCGTCCTAGCCTGTTGCAAAAGCGGAATTTTACTTTGCTTTGCCCCTGCTAGCCGCACCCATGCCCTGTCGCCTGACCGCTGATCCCGCCGTCGCCGCCGCTGAGCTGCGCGCTGGCGGCGTCGCGGCCTTTCCCACTGAAACGGTATATGGGCTCGGCGCCGTAGCCGAAGAACCCGCCGCCGTCGCGCGCATCTACGCGCTCAAGGGCCGTCCTGCCAATCATCCGCTCATCATTCATCTCAGCACGCCGGACGCCATCGACGATTGGGCCACCGAGCTCAGCGAAGCCGGCCGCGCCCTGGCCGCGCGCTTCATGCCCGGACCGCTCACCCTCTTGCTGCCCCGCCGGCCGGATCGCGGCGAGCTCGCCGCCGCCGGCCTGCCGACCATCGCCCTGCGCGTGCCCGAGCATCCCGCGGCCCAAGCGCTGCTGCGGGAACTGGACGCAGCCATCGCCGCGCCGTCCGCCAACCGCTATGGCCGGCCGAGCCCCACCGCCGCCGAGCACGTCCAGCAGGAATTCGCTGATGAGGACCTGCTGGTGCTCAATGGCGGGCCCGCGAACCACGGGCTCGAATCCTCCATCGTCAGCATCATGCCCGGCGAAGCGCCCCAGCTGGTACGGCCCGGCGCCATCAGCGCCGCGGATCTCGCTGCGGTCCTGGGACAATCCCTGTCATCCGCCAGCCAGCATCGCGCACCCGGTACCCGCAAGGAGCACTACCGCCCGCGGCAACAGGTCAAGGTCTTGGATGAAGAGGAATATCTACGCTCTAACAATGGCTTGGATAAAAACAATGTGATTGCTTATGGCTTTAAGGAACCGCCCGGCCTCGCGGCCGGGCACTGGCTGCCAATGCCTGCTGATGCCGCCGCCGCGGCCCAAGTCTTCTATCGCGACATCCGCGTACTCGAGCAAAAGCAGGCTTCAATCCTGCTAATCAACCAGCTGCCGCCCGAACCCGCATGGGATGCGCTCCGCGACCGCTTGCGGCGCATGGCGTCCGATTAGGACAGCGGCTCGATGAGCGCGGCCCGGAAGTCATTGACGTTCGTCAAGCTCGGGCCCGTTACCAGCAAGCTGTCAATCGCGGCGAACGCGCGCTGGGCATCGTTGTCCCGCAAACACTCCTGCGGATCGATGCCGGCGGACCGCATCCGGACGAGACTGTCCGGCGCCACCAGCGCGCCGGCGTTCTTGGTCGCGCCGTCGATGCCGTCAGTGTCCGCAGCCAGGGCGTGAATGCCCGGCTGGGACTCTAGCGCCAGCGCCAGCGCCAGGCAGAACTCCTGATTGCGCCCGCCCCGGCCGGAACCCCGGACCGCGACCGTCGTCTCGCCCCCGCTCAGCAGCACCGCCGGCCGCTTGAGGCCCGCTTGCATCGCCATCGCCTGCTGCGCCATCCGCTGCGCGACCTCGCGGGCCTCGCCCTCGATGTCATCGCCCAGGATGCTGGTGTCCCAGTCCCACGCCTGCGCCTGGGTCGCGGCCGCCGCCAAGCTGTCGCGCGCGCAGGCAAGCAGATGATGCTCGGCGTCCGCATGCGACGGTGGCGCTGGATTGGCCGCGATCGCTGCTCGGACTGCTGCGCTCAAGGGTATCTCCCACCGATCCAGCACCGCGAGCGGATCGAAGCTTTGCGCTGAGGCCAAGGTCGGACCGGACGCGACCAGGGTCGCGTCATCGCCCGGCATATCGGAGATCACATAGGTAACCACCCGCGCCGGCGCGCACGCCTGCGCCAGGCGACCGCCCTTGATCGCCGACAGCGACTTGCGCACGTTGTTGATCTCCGTGATGGGCGCGCCCGAAGCCAGCAGGGCCTTGGTCAGGCTTTGCTTCGCTTCCAAATCCAGGCCCGGCGCCGGCAACGTCATCAGCGCCGAGCCCCCGCCCGAAGCCAGGAAGACGACAATGTCATCGGCTTTGGCGTCGCGCGCCAGCTCCAAAATGCGCTCGGCCGCAAGCAAGCTGCTCGCATCCGGTACCGGATGCGACGCTTCCAAGACCTCGATGCGCTCGGCCGGCAAAGCGTTGCCATAGCTGGTAACCACCAAGCCAGCGTCGATCCGCTCGCCCCAGGCCTCCTCGCATGCGACCGCCATGCTCGCCGCAGCCTTGCCCGCGCCCAACACCAGCAAGCGCCCGCCCGCCGCCGGCTGCGGAGCCGGCCCCATGCGGCCGCGCGGCTGGGCCGCTGCGACCGCAACTGCATACAGCTCGCGCAGGCGCTCCAGCATCCTGCGATTCTATCCAGCCGCCGGGCAGTTAGAATAGGCTGTGCGAGCCGCAATTTCCTCTCACCTGACAAGCGCACCATGACCGATCTGCCCGCCTCCGACATCATCGGCGGCTGCAAACTGCCCGCGACCCGCATCGGCTTCGGTACCGCCACCCTCGGGAATATGTTCCGGCCTATCAATGAGGATGAGGTCGTTGAATGCCTTGAAGCGGCCTGGAACGGCGGCGTGCGCATCTTCGACACCGCGCCGTTCTACGGCTACGGCCTCGCTGAGCGCCGCCTCGGGGACTTCCTGCGCACCAAGCAACGCGGCTCCTACATCCTGTGCAACAAGGTCGGACGCCTGCTGCAGCCGCGGCGGGACCAGCCGCCCGCCGACACTTTCTTTCTCAGCACCATGCCGTTCAACCCGGTCTACGACTACAGCTACGACGGCGCCATGCGCTCGTTCGAGGATTCGCTGCAGCGCATGGGACTGGACCGCTTCGACATCATGCTCATCCACGATCCCGGCGTCGCCGAGCACGGCGACCGGCAGCCCGAGGTCTTCAAGCAGGCCATGGACGGCGCGGCCAAGGCCATGGCCGAGCTGCGCGAGCAGAAAGTCATCGACGCCGTCGGCATCGGGACCAATGAATGGGAGGTCGCTGAACAGGCCGTCAAGGCCGCCGACCTGGATACATGCCTGCTCGCCGGACGCTATACCCTGCTCGAGCAGCACGCCGCCTCATCCTTCCTGCCGCTGTGCGTCGAGCGCAAGGTCAAGGTCATCCTCGGCGGCGTCTTCAACTCAGGCCTGCTGGTCTCGGACGATATCCAGAACGCGACCTGGAACTACCAGCCCGCGCCCAAGGAGCAGATCAAGCGCGCCTTGCAGCTCAAGGCCATCTGCGACCGCCACGAGGTCGCCCTGCCCGCCGCCGCCATCCACTTCGTCCTCGCCCATCCCGCCGTGGGCTGCGCCCTGCTCGGGACCCGCAGCCGGCGCGAGAGCGAGGAAACCCTCGCATGGTTCAAACAGGAACTGCCCGCCGGACTGTGGACCGATCTGGTCGATGAGGGCATGCTCGACGCCGAGCTGCCCGTACCAGGCTAAGCGCGGCCCTGCGGGCTGAACAGCTCGATGTAGCGCTCGTGCATCTTTGAGACCTCGCTGCGCAGGTAGTCGATGTCCCCGTTGTTGACAATGACGTCGTCGGCGCGCTTGAGCCGCTCCTTGCGCTTCATCTGCACTCCCATCGCCTTGCGCACTTGCTCGGGACTGAAGCCGCCGCGGCCCTTGGCATGGTCGAGCTGGACGCGCTCATCGCAGTCGATCACCAAGAAGCGCTCCATCATCTCGGTGAAGAACTCCGATTCGAACAGCAAGGGCGCCACCAAGATGCCGTAGATGCCGGTCGCCTCACGCATCAGCCGCATGCACTCCTTGCGGATCAGCGGATGCGTGACCGCCTCGAGGCGCTTGAGCAAAAGCGTGTCCCGGAACACCGCGCTGCGCAAGGCGTTGCGGTCGACCTTGCCGGTGTCCGTGACAAACCGCGGACCGAACTCGCGCTGGATGTACGGGACCGCCGTACCGCCGGTCTCATAGAGGCTGTGGCCCACGTCGTCGGCGTCGATGACGGCCACCCCGTTGCTCGCAAAATGCGCCGCCGCGATCGACTTGCCGCTGGCGATGCCGCCGGTCAGGCCCACGAAGGTGATCATTACTGCCAGAAATACAGCTGTCGCAGCGCCAAATCGTAGATGAAGACCACAAAGGACGCCAGGCCCAGATAGGGACCGAAGGCGATGATGTTGCCGCCTCGGCCCAGCAGCCGTACGACCGCACCGCACAGCGCCGCCAGCGCCGCCGCCAGCAGCAGGATCCCCAGCAGGTCCTGCCAGCCCAGCCAGGCGCCGGCCGCCGCCAGCAGCTTGCCGTCGCCCGCGCCCATCATGCGCTTGCCCAGCAGCAGGGCGCTGCCCTCGCTCAATGCGAACAGCAGCAGAAAGCCGCCGGCCGCGCCCAAAACCGCGTCGGGCAACGGCGTGAACATGCCGTTGATGTTGAGCAGCAGCCCCAGCCAGAGCAAGGGCTGGATCAACAGGTCGGGCAAGACATAGCTGCGCATGTCGATTGCGCACGCCGCCAGCAAGGCCCAGCCGAAGACGCAGGCGTACATCAGCTGCAAACTGAAGCCGAAGCGCAGCCAGCACAAGATCGCGATCAAGGCCCCGGCCAGCTCGATCAGCAGATAGCGCCAGGAAATCGGCTGGCCGCAGCACGGACTCGTACCCCGCAGCAAGAGAAAACTGATGATGGGGATGTTGTGCCACGGCTTGATCGGCTGCGAGCACCGCGGACAGAACGACAGCGGCCAACCCAGGTAGAAAATGCTCTGGCTCGCGTTCGGGCGTATGCCCGCGATCGCCACCGAGGGCAAGCGGTAGATGATCACGTTCAGCATGCTGCCGACCGCGCTGCCGAGTACCAGCAGCGTCAGCAGCTGAAGAGAAGTCGCCATCCGAATGGAGCCAGGAAGAAAACAGGACAGCCGCGGCGCGCGGCCGGCGGCCGCTAGTCGAGTTCCTCCAGCCAGGCTGTCAGAATCGCCTCGAGGATCTTCTCGTTGGACTTTTCCGGATCATCGTCGAATCCAGGCAGGTCGCAGACCAGCTTATGCAGCTCGGTGAAACGCAGCTCCAGCGGCTTGACGTCCGGATGCTGCTCGGTCAATGCGATCGCGATCTCCAGGCTCTCGTTCCACTTCATCAGTGGTCCTCCTTGGCATGATTGATGGTGTACAGCGGAATCTCGATCTCCAGATCGTCGCCGGCGAGGATCACCTGGCACGACAGCCGCGATTCGGGCTCCAGGCCCCAGGCGCGGTCGAGCAGGTCCTCTTCGTCATCGGTCGCGTCCTCGAGGGTGTCAAAGCCCTGGCGCACGACCACATGGCAGGTGGTGCACGCGCAGGATTTCTCGCAGGCATGCTCAATGTCGATGCCCGAGCGCAGCAAGGCGTCGCACAGGCTCACGCCTTCCGGCGCGTCGATTTCCTTGCCCTCGGGACATAGCTCGCCGTGGGGCTTGACCTTGATTTTCGGCATTATGCGCGCCGATTCTATGTTAGGCCAGGTCCTCGGGGCTCTTGCCCTCCAGGGCCGCGCGCATGGCGGCGTCCATGCGCCGCTGCGCAAAGCCCTCGCAGGCATGGTCCAGCGCCGCGACCGCCTGCCGCAGCGCCTCGGCATCGTCACCCGCCAGGGCCGCAGCCAGCTGTTCCTGGCCCTTGGCGATCGCAGCTTGGTCCTCGCCAACCAGCTCGGCGTCAGCGCGCAAAGCCGCTGCCAGCATCGCTTGATAGCTCTCCGCCTGGGCGCGGGCCTCGGCCAGGCTGCGGGCCGCGATGTCTTCGGAAGCATGTGCGGTCGCTGCGCGCAGCATCGCCGCGATCTCTTCATCACCCAACCCGTACGACGGCTTGACCTCGACCGCGGCCTGCTTGCCCGTCGTCGCCTCTTCAGCCGTTACCGTAAGCAAGCCGTCGGCGTCGGCCCGGTACGTAACGCGGATGCGCGCCGTGCCCGCAGGCAAGGGAGGCAAGTCGCGCAGGGTGAAGCGCGCCAGCGAACGACAGTCGCGCGCCAACTCGCGCTCGCCCTGCAAAACGTGCACAGTCATCCCGCCCTGCCCGTCGCTGTGGGTGGTGAACTCCTGCGCCCGCGCGATGGGCAGGGCGCTGTTGCGCGGGATGATCTTCTCGACCAGCCCGCCCATGGTCTCGATGCCGAGCGACAGCGGCGTGACATCCAGCAGCACCCAGCCGTCCTCGCCGCCGCGATTGCCCGCCAGGATGTCCGCCTGGGCGGCCGCGCCCAGCGCGACCACTTCGTCGGGATCGATGGTCGCATGCTGGGGCACGTCGAACAATTCAGCGACCGCCGCGCCGATGTGCGGCATGCGCGAGGCGCCACCCACCATGATCACCCCGCGCAGCTCGTCGCGCGCGCCGCTGTCCGCGACGCAGCTGGTCAAGATCCCAATCGTGCGCTGCGTCAAATCCGCCACCGCATCCTTGAACTCGTCCCGGCTCGCCGTGATGGACGTACCGTTGTACTCCCACTGCGCCTGCTCGCTCTTAGTCAAGGACTCCTTGACCGTACGCGCCGCCGCCAGCAGATGCCGCCACGCCGCGCCCGCGGGCCGCTCGGCGCCCGCTTTCTTGAGCAACAGCTCCGCCAAGGAACGGTCGAAGTCATCGCCGCCCAAGGCGGTGTCGCCCGCCGTCGCAATCACCTCGAAGACGCCGCGCCGCAAGCGCAGTACCGAAACATCGAATGTACCGCCGCCGAGATCGTAGACCGCATAGACGCCCGGCGGCGCTTCGTCCAGGCCATAGGCCAGGGCGGCCGCCGTCGGCTCGTTGAGCAGACGCAGCACTTCCAAGCCAGCCAGCCGAGCAGCATCCTTGGTCGCTTGGCGCTGGCTGTCGTCGAAGTAAGCCGGAACCGTGATCACCGCAGCTGCGGGCGGCGCGCCCAAATGCGGCTTCGCGCTCGCGACCAAATGACGCAGGATGTCCGCGGAAACTTCCACCGGCGACAGCTCCCGGCCGCCGGCGCGCAGCTTGACCATGCCCTCGCTGGCTACATAGTCGAAGGCATAACTGCCCTCGACCTCCGCCCGGCTGCGACCCATCAAGCGCTTGGCCGAGGCGATGACCTCGTCCGGATGCTCAGCCAACGCAGCTTGCGCCGCCGCGCCCACTGCCGTACCGCCCGCGCTGTACCGCACCACTGAAGGAGTGATGCGCGCGCCATCCGGATCCGCGAGCACCTGCGCCTTGCCATCGACCACCGTCGCGACCAGGGAATTGCTCGTGCCCAGGTCGATGCCGACCACCGCCCGCCGCGCCGGGCGCGCGGCCGGGTCGTCGGGTACGTTGAGACTGTGGAAAACCGTCACGCGTCGCTCGCCAGGCTGCGCGCCTGGGATTCATACTGCAGCAAATATTTCAGCTCCCGCGCCAGCTGCACCGCAGCATCAAGCTCGGCCGGACGCTCGTCGATCAACTTGCCCAGCTCGACGAACCTGCTGCTGATCTCAGCTCGGACCTCGTCAGCCAACTTGAGCGCTTCGGCAGCTTGGACGCCCTCTTGCAGCTCTTCGAGCTGCTCGCGCAGCTCCATCTGGCGCTCTAAAAACTCCGGCGGCATCGCCACGCTCGCCTCAGCGAAGGGATCGCAGCCGCGCTGCGCCAAGAGCCAGCCTGCCCGGGCCAGCGGATCGCTCAACAAGCGATGGGCCTCGTTCAAGTCGGCCGCCATGCCCTCGGCCGCGCGGCGCTCGGCCGCCGTCGCATGCGCGAACAGATCGGGATGGAACTGCGTGCGCAGCTCGTCGTAGCGCGCCCGCAGCTGGACCTCGTCCAGCCCAAAGCGCTCAGGCAGGCCGAATAAAGCGTACGGTGTGCGCGCTGCCACGCAGCGGCTTCAGACCGTGAAGCTCTCGCCGCAGCCGCAGGTCCCCTTGACGTTGGGATTGGTGAAGCAAAAGCCTTCCTGGATGCCCTCGCGGCGATAGTCGATCTCCGTGCCCGCCAAGAACGCATGGCTCTTGCCGTCGATGATCACCTTCACCCCATGGCAGCGCGCGATGTGGTCCGCAGCCGTGGCGTCGTCCAGCAGGTCGAAAGTGTAGGCGTAGGCCGAGCAGCTCGATGTGCGCACGCCGATGCGCATCGCCGCAGGGCGGTCGTGCAGCTGCGCGTACTCCTTGACATGCGCGGCCGCAGCCGCGGTCAAGGAGACCTGGGCCGGCGCCGGCGCGTCTGCAGCCGGAGCCGGGTCGAGCCGGAGCGCGGGCTCGGCCATGAATGTGCCCGAGATGAACGAATCCGGACGGCTAGGCAGCCGCCGGCGCTTCCTGCTGCGCAGAGGCGGGCTCGCCGCTCTTCTTCTTGTAGTCCGCGACGGCCGCCTTGATGGCGTCCTCGGCCAGCAAAGAACAGTGGATCTTCACCGGCGGGAGCTCCAGCTCCTGCGCGATGGCCGTGTTCTTGATCTCCAGGGCCTCGTCGACCGACTTGCCGCGCACCATCTCGGTGACCAGCGAGGATGAGGCGATCGCTGAGCCGCAGCCGTAGGTCTTGAACTTCGCGTCCTCGATCTTGCCGTCGGCGCCGACCTTGATCTGCAGCTTCATCACGTCGCCGCAGGCGGGCGCGCCCACCATGCCGGTCCCGACGCTGGGATCGCTCTTGTCCAGCGAGCCCACGTTGCGCGGGTTGTCGTAGTGATCCAGTACTTTGTCGCTGTAAGCCATGTCAAGTCCTCCCTAATGAGCAGCCCATTCGACGCTGTCGAGATCGACGCCTTCCTTGTGCATTTCCCACAACGGCGACAGATCGCGCAGATGGCCGATGCGCTTGTGCAGCAATTCTATCAAAAAGTCCACATCCTGCTCGGTCGTGAAGCGACCGAAGGAAAAACGGATCGAACTGTGCGCCAGCTCGTCGTTGCGACCGATTGCCCGCAAGACATACGAAGGCTCCAGGCTCGCCGAGGTGCAGGCCGAGCCTGAGGAGACCGCTACGTCCTTGATGGACATGATCAGCGACTCGCCCTCGACGAAGTTGAAGCTCACGTTCAGGTTGTGCGGGACCCGGTGCTCGAGGTCGCCGTTGATGTAGATCTCCTCGATGTCCTTGATGCCCGCCAGGAAGCGGTCGCGCAGCTTGGTGACCTTGTCGTATTCCGCGTCGAACTCCTCCCGGCACAGCCGGAAGGCCTCGCCCATGCCCACGATCTGATGGGTCGCCAAAGTGCCCGAGCGCATGCCGCGCTCGTGGCCGCCGCCATGCATCTGGGCCTCGATGCGCACCCGCGGCTTGCGCCGGACGTACAGCGCGCCCACGCCCTTGGGGCCGTAAGCCTTGTGGCCCGACAGCGACAGCAAATCGATTTTCACGTCCTGCAGGTCCATCTTGACCTTGCCCGGCGCCTGGGCCGCGTCTACATGGAGCAAGACCTTGCGCTCGCGGCACAATTCGCCGATGCCCTTGATGTCCTGGATCACGCCGATCTCGTTGTTGACCCACATCAACGAGACCAGGATGGTGTCGTCGCGCAGGGCCTCGCGCAGCTTGTCGAGGCCCAGCAGGCCCTTGTCGTCCGGATCGAGATAGGTTACCTCAAAGCCCTCGCGCTCGAGATCCCGCATCACGTCGAGCACCGCCTTGTGCTCGGTCTTGAGCGTGATCAGATGCTTGCCCTTCTTGCTGTAAAAGCGGGCCGCGCCCTTGATCCCCAGGTTGTCCGATTCGGTCGCGCCCGAAGTCCAGACGATCTCGCGAGGGTCCGCGTTGAGCAGCTGGGCCACCTGGCTGCGCGCTTCCTCGACCGCTTCCTCGGCCTCCCAGCCGTACATGTGGGAGCGGGAAGCCGGATTGCCGTAGACGCCGTCCTCGGTCATGAAGCTCATCATCTTCTCGGCCACCCGCCGGTCTACCGGCGTGGTCGCGGAATAGTCGAAATATATCGGGCGTTTGCCGCTCATGGTCTCCTCTAGCTAGATGGCAGCCTGTTCCTGCTTATTCTATATCTAATTCCACCGGGAGGGGAAATCAAGAGGCCCGCAAGCCAATTTCAGCTGGCGACCGCCGCCATGCTCCGCAAACTGGTTGCCAGCTCGCTTACCGTCGCCGCGAAGCGATCGACCTGCTCGGCGTCGCTCTCCCGGCCCAAGGAGCAGCGCACCGCCGTACGCGCCTGGATCTCATCGCAGCCCATCGCCAGCAAGACATGGCTGGGCTCGTTCTTGGTACTCGCGCAGGCCGAGCCCGAGGCCAGCGCAAAGCCGTTCTGGTCGAGCATCACCACCAGCGCCTCGCCCTCGATGCCCTCAAAGCCGAAATAAGTGGTGTTCGGCAAGCGGCGCGGCGCGCCCGCGCCGAAAATGACCGCGCCGCTCGCGCGCAGCTTGGCCTCCAGGCGCTCTTGCAACTCGCCCAGCCGGGCGCTTTCGTCCTCAACCCGGCCCGCCGCCAGCTCCGCGGCCTTGCCGAAGCCGACGATGCCGGGGACGTTCAAAGTACCCGAGCGCAGGCCCTCCTCCTGGCCGCCGCCATCGTGCAGCGGCGCGCAGTCGACGCTGGCCTTGAGCACCAGCGCCGCCATGCCCTTGGGACCGCGAGCCTTGTGGGCCGACAAAGTCATCGCATCGACGCCCAGCGCCGCGAAGTCAACCGACTGCTTGCCCAGCATCTGGGCCGCGTCGGTGTGGACCACCGTCCGGCCCGCCGCCAGCTCCGCCACCTTGGCGACGTCCTGGATCACCCCCGATTCATTGTTCGCCAGCATCACCGACAAGAGCGCGACCTCCCCGCCCGCCAAAATGCGCTCGACGTCTGCCAGGTCCAGCACGCCGTCCGCGTCCACCGCCAGCGGCGCGAACACCTTGTCGCCCGGACCGTCGGCGACCGCCCGGGCCGCGCAATGCACGCAGGGATGCTCGATCCCCGAAGTAGCGATCACCCGGCGCGGACTGCGGGCCGCAACGCCCTTGACGATCATGTTGTTGCTCTCGGTTCCCGATGAGGTGAACACCACCTCCGCCGCCTGGGCGTTGACCGCCGCCGCGACCTGCGCGCGCGCCTGCTCGACCGCTTCGAACGCAGCCCGGCCCTCCTCGTGCCGCGAGGCCGCGTTGCCGAAGTCGCAGGCCGCCATCGCCTGCTTGACCTCCTCGTCTACCGGGGTCGTGGCGTTGTGGTCGAAATATGCGCGCATCGCAGCAAGATGGAACGCAGCTCCTGACAGGCCGCTGCTAAGGCGATTTTAATGCAGGAGCGGAATCTTGCCGGCCCTACTTGAAATCCGACAGCATGCTCGCTGCCAGCCAGGCCTCGTTGATCATCTTGACCGAATTGAGCGTGTAGTAATGAATGTCAAAGCCCTCGCTCACCAGGTCCACCGTCAGCTTCTCCAGGATCTTGGCCGCCAGCTCCTGCTGCAAGGCCGGCGGGGTCTCCTTGAACTTGTCCTGCAGCTCCTGCGCGACCTCGGTCTTGCACTTGCGCGCGAACTTCATCATCTTGGCGTAATCGCGAATCGGCAGCAAGCCCGCTGAGACCGGCACCTCCGCGCCGCTGCTGCGCAGCTGGTCGCGAAACCGGCACAGCGCGCCGACGTCGTAGCAGAACTGCGTGATCACCCGGGTCGCGCCCGCCCGGATCTTCGCCATCAAGTACTCGATGTCCGCCGCCAGGTCCTTGGCCTGCGGATGCTTGTCCGGATAACCCGCCACCGCGATCTCGTCAAAGTTCCTCTTCGCCTGCAGCAAACCGACCAGATGCACGGTGTCGCAGGACTGCTCGCCCTTCACCGGCGGATCGCCCCGCAAGGCCACCACCTTGGTGATGCCGCGCTGGGCCATGTCGTCGATGCGGCCCAGCAGGTCATGCTCGAGCTGGTTCCCGCACAGCAGATGCAGCGCCGGCTGATGCCCCTTGGCCTTGATGGAAGCGCACAGGTCCAAGGAAGCGTCGAACGGCTGCTTGGGACTGGATGTGACCGAAACGAAAATCGGATTGCCCGCCACGAAGTCGTTGACCGCCCGCAGCGACTTGTCGTCGCTGATGTCCGGTTCGGGATAAATCTCGAGACTGACTGAAGCCATGCGCTAGCAATCCACGCCGGGCGCTTGGCCCAGGCGGACGCCTATTCTATACCCCCGGACGCTCGCCAAACACCCCGCTGGGACCCTGTCGCCAACTGCGTACAAGGGCTTAATAGCCAGCTTCTTCAATATCTTAGACGCTTGTGCTGGGATTGCGTACTATCCCAGATGCGCCCGGAGCACCTTGGCCGCTTCCACCATGTTGTGCAGCGCCGCGCGGGTCTCCTCCCAGCCGCGGGTCTTCAGGCCGCAGTCCGGATTGACCCACAGGCGCTCGCGCGGGACCTGCTCAATCGCCTTCTCCAGCAACTGGCACATCTCCTCGATGCCCGGCACCCGCTTGGAATGCACGTCGTAGATGCCCGGGCCCACGCCCGCGCGATGGCCGTTGTCGATCAGCTCTCGCAGCACCGACATGTCCGTCCTGGAAGTCTCCAGCGAAATGACGTCGGCGTCCATCGCCGTGATCGCGTTGACCACGTCGCCGAACTCGCCGTAGCACATGTGGGTGTGGATCTGCGACTTGGCCTCGGCGACGATGTGGTTGAAACAATGGACCGCCTGCTCCAGATAGGCCTGCTGGTCCGCCTGCGCCAGCGGCAAGCCCTCGCGCAGGGCGGGCTCGTCGATCTGGACAATCGGCAACCCGGCCGCTTCCAGGTCCGCGACCTCCGCGCGCAAGGCCTTGGCGATCTGCATGGCCGTCTCCATGCGCGGGACGTTCGCCCGCGGGAACGACCAGCAGATGATCGTGATCGGACCGGTGAGCATCGCCTTCATCGGCTTGTCCGTCAGGCTCGCCGCATACTTGCTCCACTCCACCGAGATCGGCTCCGGGCGCTTGACCTGGTCGTGGATGATCGGCGGACGCGTCGACCGCGAGCCGTAGCTCTGCACCCAGCCGCGCTTGGAGCTGATGATGCCGTCCAGCGGCCCGGCGAAATACTCCACCATGTCGCTGCGCTCGCACTCGCCGTGGACCAGAATGTCCAGTCCCAGCTGCTCCTGCTCCTCCACGCACTTCTTGATCTCCAGCCGCGTCGCCTCCTCGCACTCGTGGATGATATTCTCGCAGGCCTGGATCTCGGCCTCGCTCTCCGCCAGGCGCAGGTCCTCCGTCGCCTTCTCCAACTTGCGCCGCAGGCCGCGGATGGTGCCGGTCTGCGGCAACGAGCCGATCGTCGTCGTCGGCAGCAACAGGTCCGGCCAGCCCTTCTCGCCCTGGCGCTCGCTCGGCTGCAGCGGCTTGGCCGACAGCGTGTCATCGGCCCAGCCCAAATCATGCAAGGGATAGGTCGGCGCCGTCTCGAACAGCTCCTTGTCCTCGCTGGTCGCCTTGCCCTCCAAAGTACGCCCCAGCGCCACGATCTCACCCAGCTTCTGCTTGGCGAAGGCCACCGGCAGCGAGCCCTCGGCCAGCAGCACGTCCTCGCCCGGAGCCTGGCAGTCCATCGGGACATGCATCAGCGAGCAGGACGAGCCCGCCCACAGGCCGCCATCGCGGCCGGCGAGCTGCGCCAAGGCGCGCTCCGCGCCCGGCAGGTTGGCGCGCCAAACATTGCGGCCGTCGACCACGCCGACTGAGAGCACCCGGCCGGCCATCGCCTTGTCCGCATGCTCGACGTCGGTGCGGCTGTTGCGCATGTCCACATGCAAGCCCTCGATGTCCAGCTCCCCAAGCTGCTCAACGAACGGACCGATCTCGCCGTAGGCGTTCGCCAGCAGCACGGCAGGACGGTCGCCCTCAGCCAGGATGTGGTCGTAGATGTTCACCAGCGACGCTTGCCACGAAGGCGGCATGTCGAGCGAGAGCACCGGCTCATCCAGCTGCACCCAGGCGGTCCCGGCCAGCGCCAGCCGGCCCAGGATGTTCACGTAGGCATGCGCCAGATCGCCCTCCAGCGCCAGCTTGCTGTCGTCAAAGCCGCCGGCCCCGGCGAGCTTCGACAGGTACAGGAAAGTCACCGGACCGGTGACCGCCGCCTTGACCGGCAGGCCGAGCTGCTTCGCTTCCCGCGCCTGCTGGGCCGCGTCCGGCGGCTTCTCGCCCGGAGCATGGGCCGCGAAATGCTGCTTGGCCTTGATCTCGGGGACGAAATAGTGATAGTTGGTGTTGAACCACTTCTTCATCTCGCAGGAAGCGGCCGTCGCGGTCCCGCGGCCCATCGCGAAGCAGCGCGCCAGGCGGTCGGGCTCGGATTCGTGGCGCTCGGGGACCACGCCCAGCGCCTCAGCCAGCTCCAGGACATGGTCGTAATAGGCGAAGTCGCCGGCCGTCAGCAGCGAGACGCCGGCCTCGGCCTGCATCTTCCAATGGTCCTGGCGGATCGCCGCCATGCGCTGGTGCAGCTCGGCGGCGTCGATGCCGCCGTTGTCCACGCCCTTCCAGTAGCTCTCCAGCGCCCACTTGTGGCGGCGCTTGCTGCATACCCTCGGATAGCCGAGGACGTGGGTCTTGATTTCCATCTTCAATCGCCTTGAGAAAGCGGTATTCTATACAATACACCGGACTGACGTTGCAATGCCACCTGGCAAGCAGTTATAAAATACGCTTCAATTGATGATGAAAGAAAACCTCAAGGAACTCAGCGGCAAGAGCTTCTATGAAGCCGTCGGCGACCTCACGACCGAGCTGTATGAAAAGTACGGCGACCTGCGCGATCCCGCCTGCGAGACCGAAGTGCTCAGCATCGCCCGCGGCGGCCTCGTCCCCGCCACCTACGTCGTCTACCGGCTGGGCTGCCCGATCAACATCATGTACCTGCGCTCCTATCCCAAGCCGGGCATGCAAAAGCAGGTCGAAGCCTATTCCATCCTGCCGTTCCGCTCGCGCAAGCTGCCCAAGCGCATCATCGTCGTCGATGATATCCAGGATACCGGCCAGTCCTTCGACTTCCTGCGCTCCTTCTTCCGCGAGAACTTCAACGTGACCGACGACAGCCGCGTCGAGATCGTCTACGCCGTCGTCATCTGGCGCCAGCGCGAAGGGGTCGCCGCCCCCGATTTCTACGGCTGCAAGACTGCAAGCAAAGACTGGGTGATCTTTCCATATGACCACCAGCTAGACTGAGCCCGCGATAACAGTCGGGGTATGGCGCAGCCTGGTAGCGCGCCTGCTTCGGGAGCAGGAGGTCGTGAGTTCGAATCCCACTACCCCGACCACGCATTCAACGGCTAGTCCCGCTGGTAATCCTTGATCGCCTGCGCGGCGGCCGCGCCGTCAAAGCCCCGCTGGGCTAAAAAACGACGCGCCTTGGCGCTGTCGCCCTGCGAGCCCCCCAAGCGGCCGCCATACTTGCGCCGCAAGGCCGCCAGCGCCCGGTCCCGCTCGGTACTGTCCAAGCCCGCGTCCACCGCCGCCTGCGCCGTGGCCTCGGCGACGCCGCGGCTCTTGAGCTCCAGCAGCAGGCGGCGCCGGCCCCAGCCCGCCATCTTCGCATTCACCAATTCCGCCGCGAACCGCGCGTCGGACTGCAGCCCCTCCGCCACCAAGCGCTCGAGCGCCGCGGCGATGTCCTCAGCTTCGTGCTCGCGCTGCTCTAATTTGCGCCGCAGCTCCAGCTGCGAATGCTCGCGGCGCGCCAGCAGCCGCACGGCCGCGTCATAGCAACCGCGTACGGGCACGCCTAGCGCGGCCTAGGCCGCCGCCTTCTTCGCCGCGGGCTTGGCCTCGGCTGCGCCGCCCGCGGCCGCCATGACCTGCTTGCGCAGCTCGGCCGCGGCCTTGGGATTGTCCTTCAGATACAGCCGGGCGTTGTCCCGGCCCTGCCCGATGCGCTCGCCGCCGCAGGAATACCAGGCGCCCGAGCGGGTGACGAAGCCGTGCTCCAGGCCCAGCTCGATCAGCTCGGACTCCTCGGAGACGCCCTCGCCGTAGATGATGTCGAAGATCGCCATGCGATACGGCGGCGCGATCTTGTTCTTGACCACCTTCACCCGGGTCTCGTTGCCGACCACCCGGTCGCCCTGCTTGATCTGCCCGATGCGGCGGATGTCCAGGCGCACCGAAGAATAGAACTTCAGCGCGTTGCCGCCGGTGGTGGTCTCCGGATTGCCGTACATGACCCCGATCTTCATGCGGATCTGGTTGATGAAGAGCACCATGGTGTTGGAGGTCTTGATCACCCCGGTGAGCTTGCGCAAGGCCTGGGACATCAGCCGCGCGTGCAGGCCGACATGCGAATCGCCCATCTGGCCGTCGATCTCCGCCTGCGGGGTCAGCGCCGCGACCGAATCGACCGCGATGACGTCCACGCTGCCGGAGCGCACCAGCGCATCGACGATCTCCAGGGCCTGCTCGCCCGAGTCCGGCTGCGACAGCAGCAGGCTCTCGGTGTCGATGCCGAGGTTCTTGGCATAGACCGGATCGAGCGCGTGCTCGGCGTCGACGAAGGCGACGTTGCCGCCGTTCGCCTGCGCCCGCGCGAGCACCTGCAAGGCGATGGTGGTCTTGCCCGAGGACTCCGGCCCGTAGATCTCGACCACCCGCCCGCGGGGCAGGCCGCCGATGCCGAGCGCCAGGTCCAGCCCGATGGAGCCGGTCGAAACGACCGCATTGACCTCCTCATGCTTCTCCTGCTCGCCCATGCGCATGATCGCGCCCTTGCCGTGCTTCTTCTCGAGCAGCGCCAGCGCTTGCTTGAGATTGCGTTCCTTGTCGTCCTTGCTGATGGTACTGCTCCCCTGGATCGTGACCGTGTGCGGATAGCCCGCTCAATCATATCATACGCCATGCGGGCGCCCGCAGCCCTGGGCCCGGCCGTTTGGGCGGGGGTTGAAATCACCCTGGAGAAGGACTATACAAGGGGCAAGCACATCGCTTGACACACGGAGCAACAACCATGTACACCAACTCTCTTATTCCCGCCCTCTTCCCCTACGAGGCCCGGCTCTCCTACGGCAGCGACCGCCTGCCGGTCGACATCGAGGAGACCGACAAGGCGCTGCTCGTCCACGCCGAGGTCCCGGGCTTTCAGCGCGAGGAGCTGAAGATCGACTTCCAGGACCAGGTACTGACCATCGAGGCCAAGGCCGTCCAGGCGGAAGACAGCTCCAAGGACAAGGAGCAGGACGCCAGCGGGCTGATCTACCGCGAGCGCAGCCGCGCCAGCCTGCGGCGCCGGTTCCGCTTCAAGCAGGACATCGACGCGGGCAAGATCAAGGCCAAGCTCGGCCAGGGCGTGCTCACGATCACCCTGCCCAAACAGAAGCCGACGGCTCCCTCCTCCATCAAGATCGCCGTCGACTAAGACCGAGCCGGCCACCCCCGGCCTGGTCGGGCCCCTGCCAGTTCTCCATTGCTGGCAGGGGCTTTTTTCTTAGAATCCCGGGCGGATGAGCCCGGCCAACACCAACTACGACGTTGCGGTCATCGGCGCCGGCCTGGCCGGCCTGGCCTACGTCCTCGCGCTCAATCCCAAGCTGCGCGTCGCCATCTTCTGCAAGGGCGCCGCGGCCGGCGGGGCCTCCAGCTGGGCCCAGGGCGGCATGGCCGCGGTGGTCGCGGCTGATGACAGCGAGGCCGAGCACATCGAGGACACCCTGCAGGCCGGCCGCGGACTGTGCGACCGCGAGGCGGTCGCCGCCATCGTCGCCGGCGGCGGCAGCGCGGTCGACTGGCTCGAAGCCCACGGCGTCGCCTTCGCGCGCCGCAAGTCCGGCGACTTCGATCTCGGGCGCGAAGGCGGGCACCGCCAGCGCCGCATCGTGCATGTGTCCGACGCGACCGGCAGCGCCCTGATCGCCGCGCTGCTCGAACGCGTCCAGCAGCTGCCGAACGTAACCATCCACCACCGCGCGGTCGCGGTCGATTTGATCATCCAGGACGGCGCCGTGCGCGGCTGCTACGTGCTGCGGCGCGACAGCGGCCAGGTCGACACCATCACAGCCCCCGTCGTCGCCCTCGCCACCGGCGGCGTCGGCAAGGTCTACCGCTACACCACCAACCCCGACGAGGCCACCGGCGACGGCATCGCCATGGCCTGGCGCGCCGGCTGCAAGGTCGCGAACATGGAATTCGTCCAGTTCCATCCGACCGCCCTGTTCCACCCGCATGCCAAGTCGGTGCTGATCTCCGAAGCCTGCCGCGGCGAGGGCGCCCTGCTGGTGGACGCCAACCGTAAGCGCTTCATGCCCTCTTATCACGAAGACGCTGAGCTCGCCCCGCGCGACATCGTCGCCCGGGCGATCGACGCGGAGATCAAGCGCACCGGGGCCGACTGCATGTACCTGGATTTCAGTCCCATCCCGCAGGAGACCATCCAGCGGCGCTTCCCGGGGATCAAGCGGCGCTGCGGCGAGCTCGGCATCGACGTCGAGAACCAGCTGGTCCCGGTCGTACCCAGCGCCCACTACCTGTGCGGCGGCATCGCGACCGCCATCGACGGCAGCACCGGCGTCGCCGGGCTGTACGCCATCGGCGAGACCGCCGCCACCGGCCTGCACGGCGCCAACCGCCTCGCGAGCAACTCCCTGCTCGAATGCATCGTTGTCGCGCGCAACGCCGCCGCCCGGACCAGCGCCAGCGCGGCTGAAGCCTCGGCGGCCGACATCCCCAGCTGGGATGCCAGCCGGGTCGGGCCCGCGCATGAGGAGATTATGGTCGCGCACAACTGGGACGAGATCCGCCGCATGATGTGGAACTACGTCGGCATCGTGCGCTCGGACGAGCGTCTCGACCGCGCCCGGCGCCGCCTGGCAGTAGTCGCTGAGGAGATCGGCGAGCACTACCGCCGCTTCGTGGTGAGCTCGGACTTCGTCGAGCTGCGCAACCTGCTGCTGTGCGCGCAGCTGATCATCCGCTCCGCCGCCGAGCGCCGCGAGAGCCGCGGGCTGCACTACAACCAGGACTGCCCGGCGCAGCTGCCCGACTCCCGCCCCACGGTGCTGTCCAAGCAGGCCGAGAGCCCGGCCGACATCATCGAAGGCATCATCCATGCAAACTGAGGCCTTCGCGGGCAAGCGCATCCTGGTGACCGGCGAGGCCATCCTCGACCGCTACCTGACCGGCGAGGCCCAGCGCATCTCGCGCGAGGCCCCGGTCCCGGTGCTGTCTTCCAGCCACAGCTTCGCCCGCTGCGGAGGCGCGGCCAACGTCGCCGCCAACATCGTCGCCCTGGGCAGCCACGCCACCTTGGTGGCGCTGCGCGGCGATGATCCCGATGGCGAGCAGCTGGCGGAAGAATGTGCCCAGGCCGGCATCGAGGCCAAGCTGCGCCCCGCCAAGGACCTGGCGACCGCGGTCAAGACCCGGGTGCTCGCCGAGGGCCAGCACCTGCTGCGCATCGACAACTGCCCCGACCAGTCCCCGCACGCCGAGCAGCTCAAGGACGCGGTCCTTGCGCAGCTCGAAGGCCACGACGCCCTGGTGATCTCCGATTACGGCATGGGCGCGCTCAGCGCCTGCGAGGCCATCATCGCCGCGGCGCGCAAGCGCGGCATGCCGGTCATCGTCGATCCGCGCGCACAGGACTGGTCCAAGTACCGCGGCGCGAGCATGCTCACACCCAACATGGCCGAGCTCGAGCAAGCCTGCAACAGCAAGGATTCTGCCGCCGCGGCCGCCTTGCGGCAGGAATGTGAGCTAGGCGCAATCCTGGTAACCGCGGGCGCCAGCGGCATGACCTTATACGCCGATGAAGCGCCAGCGGGCAAACACTATCCGACCCGCACGGTGGATGTCTATGACGTAACCGGAGCCGGCGACACCGTCGTCGCCGTCATCAGCCTGGGCCTGGCCGCCAAGCTTGACCTGGACACCACCATCGACTGCGCCAACCAGGCCGCCGGCCGCGTGGTCGGCAAGCTGGGGGCCGCCACCGTCAGCCCCGAGGACTTCAGCCTGATGCCGGCCGGCCACAACGCCCTCATCGTCGATCTAGAGACCCTGTGCGCGACGCTGCAGCAGCTGCGAACCGAGAACAAGAAAGTAGTGATGACCAACGGCTGCTTCGACATCTTCCACGCCGGCCACCTCGAATCCCTGGGACAGGCCGCCTATTTGGGCGATGTGCTGGTGGTGGCGATCAACGATGACGCTTCCATCACCAAGCTCAAGGGCCCGGAGCGCCCGATTGTCACGCTGGACGAGCGCATCCAGGTGATCGCAGGATTAGGCTGCGTGGATTATGTGGTGCCCTTCAGCGACACCGACGCCTGCGGGCTGGTCCAGGCCATCAAGCCCGACATTTACGTCAAGGGCGATGACTGGAAGGGCAAGGAGATGCCTGAGGCCAAGCTGGTGGATGAGTACGGCGGCAAGATAGTGTATCAACCGTCGCGGCCGCACATCTCCACCACCGACATCATCAAGCGCATCAAGGAGAAGTCGAAATAGCGCTGCTAGGATCAGAAAGTCGCTAAATCCTGCCTTTCTTGATCTTTGTTGCCTGTTTCTTGCAGTAATCGAAAAATGAAGGGATGCCTGGCCCCAGTTCCCCGTCAGTCTCCCAGACAAAACCCATGTCCAGCAAGTAATTCAAACTATCAATCTGCTTCTGCCCATACACATCCATCTTCTTTCCTGCCAAGCCAGAGAGAACGATTTCTCGCATCGCTTTGCCACCATTCATCTTCAAGATCTCCATGACACGACGAGCGTGCGGTGTTTGCTTTGCTCCAACGAACTTTGCATAAACAACGCCATGGAACTCATCTCGCCGCTGCTTGATATCACTCGCCTTCTGACGAGCTTCTGACAAGCCGGCTTCTTGTTTGCCATTTTCCTGCATCGCATCCCAAACCTCTTCACCGACAATCTGGATGAAAAACGGATAGTTGTCGGTTAATTCCTCCAAGTACCGCAGCGCTGGCTTTGTCAGCTTGGCGCCTCGCAACTCAAATGGTTTGGAAAGAGCTTCACGCGTCGCTGTGTCGCTTAAGGTGTTGATGTAAATAATGCGACTTCGATCAATGAATGTAGCCTCTGCTTGCTCCAAATACTGCTCTAGCTGCGGCGTCCCCGCCATCATCACCGCTAGTGGCTGCTTGTATGATATGAGTTGCTGGCAAGTCTGCATCAATGAGCTGAAGAGGGCAATATCGTAATGCATCACCTCATCCAACACCAAAAGCAATGGCTTCGCACGCAGACGCGCCAACATAGTTTCCTCAAGAATTTTTTCTCGTTCCTGGGTGTCAAGGCTCGCCACAACCTCTCTCATATTCAATTTGCTAGTACGTTCTAGCAAGTTTTTCAATACTTTTTCATCCCCCACTATATTGTGCATCATCATCTCTTTGCCTTCTTTTGCTTTGAGCTGTTCTACATGAACCGTGTGGATGCCAAGTCGCTCTGCCCGTTCCCGGGCTTCGACCAACAACGTCGTTTTGCCCACTCCGCGAGGGCCTATGATCTTGATTGGCGCTTTGAGTGGTACAGATAGGGGTTGCCCCTCATCGCGAGGCGTGGCTATCACCTTTAGCACATTGTCTATGATTCTTAGCTCTTCCTCCCGGCCCGCCAAATACAATGGCGGAACGGCCATTCCTGGATTGAATGGATTAGATACGAAAGTATTGTGTTCCATATGGTGCTATTTTACACTTTTTGGCCAAGCAACATTAGGAACACGCAGCCTCTGAAGCTAGCTAATTTTCGAGTGCGACGGCTAAACCCTATCAAGCACATCAAGAATCGCTCGGAATAGCGCTGACTATGAGATTCAATGCTATCTCTTCATTTTCTTTGCGTTCTTTTCCAACTTCTTGCAGTAATCAAAAAATGATGGTATGCCGGCACTAAACTCACCTCTGGTTCCCCAAATAAAGCCACGGTCGAGCAATTGATGGAAAATCTCAATCTGTTCCTGGCCATACTCTCCTATTTTCTTTCCTGCTAGAACAGAAAGAATGGCCAGGCGAGGAAGCTTGCCATCATTCTTCGCTAACACTTTCATTACTCGACTAGCGTGTCCCAACAGCTCAGTGTTGGCCATTCTAGCGTAAACAAGTTCGTAAAACTCCGTTCTCGATCTATCAATCTCCACCTCAGCTCCACGGACTTCTGCCAAACCAGCCTCGCGCTTGCTAGCCGCTCTCATCGCATTCCAAACCTCCCGGCCCACAATCTGAATAAAAAAGGGATAGTTGTCCGTCAGTTTCATCATATGCCGCAACGCAGGTGCAGACAATCCAGCACCACGCAACTCAAAGGGCTTGGCCAAGGCATCCCGCGTTGCTACATCGCTAAGGGTATTGATATAAATATTGGTAGTGCGTTCGATGAAGCTGGCTTGCACCCGCTCTAAATACTGCTCCATCTGTGGAGTGCCTGCAAGGATTAGTGCCAAAGGTTGGTTGTTAGCAATTAGTTTCTGACATATCCGCAGAAGTGATCCCAAAGCTTCCGCTTCATAATGCATGACCTCGTCAAGCAATAGCATCACTGATTGCTTACGGAGCCGAGCTGACAAGGCCTCTTCAAAGAACAGCTCCCGCCCCTCCGGCTGATTCAAACTCACCGCCACCGGGCCCAAACTCAGCTGCTTGACACGCTCGAGCAGGTCATCCATTACTTTTTTCTCCCCCGCTAAGTCGTGCAGGAACTTGTCTGTCGCCTTAAGCGACTTGAGCTCGGCAGCTTGAACAGCATAGACATCCAACTGCTCGGCCCGTTTCTGGGTCATGTTCAGCAACGTCGTCTTGCCTACTCCGCGCGGGCCCACAAGCCTGATCGGGGGTAGCGGAGACTCTGATAGGCATTCCCCCTCCTTGCGCGGCAAGGCTATAGCTTCCAGCGCATCGTCTATGATGCCCAGTTCCCTTTCTCGGCCCGCCACATATAGAGGCGAAGTTGCTGTACCCGCCTTGAATGGATTATTTCCTAGGGGTTTTGCCTTCATTTTAAATACCATTCTACACTCTTTGCACATGTAGCGCAAAATACCAGGGCTCTCGGGCATCATTTTCTCCTACAATCAAAACATTGTCATATATCCAATGCTTGTGCTTTCACAACATTCACGATGCGGAATCGCGGCAACGGAAACCTCATCCTTTGCTCTAAATTTCAGAATCACTCTTCTTATTGTGCACACTCGGCTCAGCCGCAATTAACCTTCGTAATTCAGCGACATTATCTGTCAGACCAGGAACACTGGCAAGCACAGCTTCATCTAAGGCATTCCTTACTGAATCGTTCTCGATCTTGGGCAAAGCCAGGAGCTCGCTCTGAGCATGCTTGTTGTAAATTTTTACTAGCCGGGAAACATCGCATTTCATTGGATCAGGTACTAGCAGGCTTTGCAGCGCATGCTGCGAGAAATTGGGATAGGTGAGGTCCCTTGTGCGGTGATTGAGGAAACTTATGATTCCGAATGTGGAGTTGAGCCAGACGCACCAAGCTTTGCATATTTCTTCGTGGTTTTCTTCTGCCTTCGGAGTCACAGGCACAAAAGCAGAGCTTAATATACGCATTGGAGAAAACGTCGCAGTTGTCCTTACCAGGTTCAAGCGGCACCTGCTAACGATTAGTAAATTGCCTCTTTGAGCCCAAAGATTATTAGCAGTAGTCAACTTGCCCTCCTTGGGAGCTATATAATTATCTGCACTAGTGTGCATGGAGGTTTGACGATCGGATTTATGGTCCCACAAAGCTCTCATATCGGGGTTCTGCCGCGTTGCTACCCGATCGAAGTTGACACGAATAGAACTGCCTGCTGGACGAAGATGAGCAGCCTTCCCTAAATCGATTAGTGAGGGATTGGCGCTTAATATATTATCGTAATGGGCCGCAAGGCTTGTGTCGTAGAAGCAGGCGAAGTTCCACCCTGCGCCACTATGCTCTAGAAACTTTTGGGACACCGCCCCATAATCCGACAGTTTGTTGTCACTTGCCTCTTTCAGGCCATTAAGTTTGGCTTGGATTGCCTCAGCTAACTTATGGGCTTCATGTGGGCTTGGAGGGTTATTCTGCAATGATAAAAACATCGTTGGCTTTCGTTTTGCTTTAGGCGCAGGCCTTCTGGCAATGACTAAGCACTCATCTATGCTTGTATTGAAAGAGAAGAATCTCCGATTGTTGTCATGGCTAGTAATCACCATTTCAACTTGAAATTTTTCCGGATTCGTCATCAGTTTCCTGTATCCCCTAGCCGCAGTCCCTGTGCAAGCAGCGAACGGCTGTATGATCGCAACCGTACCTTTTTCATTGAGCAGCAAATCAGCAATGGGAGGAAAATATGAAAAGAGCGTACTCAAGTCAATTGCTTCTCGATGAGCGGGGTCAGCTGTTTCCTTCGCTATTTCCCTTTCGCGCTTTTGTACTTTACTTCTAACGCTGGCAGACATATTGAGGTTGCGTATGTCAATGCGCGTGAATGGAGGGTTCATAATCACAAGGCTGCAGCGCCCTTTTATCTCTGGTATATCTTCCTTATGCCCCGTTCTCGTAATCCTTTTTTGCGGGGTTTCAGGAGCTAGCTCGGGAATAAAAGATTCTTCGTTAACTAGCAAATCTAAGGAACCTACCCTTACCTTGCCAGAAGAATCAATGCCATGTTGCATGGTGTATAGGTTCATCTTGTCATAATCAATCCTAGGAGCTGCTATAGTCAGCATTGAGGCGGCGAGATGGATGGCATGGTAATTGATATCCAGCCCATACAGCACATCCTCAATCAAACTCCTGTAAAGGCTTTCCCATTCTTCCTGCGATCCCCCAGCTTGCATGAAACGCTCACCTATGACTTTTGCCACTGCCATAACAAGCGTTCCCGTACCCTCGGCAGGGTCGCAGATCTTAAGCCTGCGCAACCTATCACCATTGGACCAGTCATTATCGATGGCGGCCCATTGTTGAGGCATTGCCAATTCAGCAAGCAAGATAGCGGCAGGAGTGCTGGTGTAAAAAGAACCTTGATATTTTGCAGTCTCTAGCAAACTATGGTAAATTGGTCCGGCATGATCTAGTTGCAGCCTTCGCAAACATTCCATGCAGCCTATGACAGCATTGATGACAATACCTAGCATGTGCTCAATTTGCTGGCTCTGCTTAGGCAAAGCATTGATAACTTTCAATGCTGGCCGAACCACCGGAGCATAATCCTTCTTGAGAATTTTTTGCCAGTTATTATCTAATGCTCTTCGCTTATCCTGCTCGCTGCTAACATCCAATATCGTCGTTAATCCAGGAACCTGATTTGTTTCTCTCAATCTTTCCTGCAATAAGGCTGTGTTTGCGATAATAAGACACGCAATACGCGCGGGACGTGGATCAATAGCTTGTCCTTTTTTCGGGCTCCAGGAAACATTTAAAACCTTGGATAATCTTTTTCCTACACTTGAATTAACTTTGCCACTAGCTTGCTTTATGGCACTATATAAAATGTTTGTCGCTTTGTTTATCTTGCTATAGTCAACATCTTCAATAATCCGCTTTAAGTCATCGGACCCCCCCCCTTATCCATTTTCCTTCAATCACGCCCCGGGGGCTAACTTTAGCCATAAGCAAGTCTTTGGTGTTTCCCATTAACTCGTAGAGACTTTTTCCAGCAGGCATGACTATCTCTTCAGGATAGCAGACAGCCACTGCATTCCAGCACGAGCCGGACGATAGCTCGAACCATCGTTTAGCATCAACTACAGCGTTTTGCCTGCCCTTGACATCTTGGCTAGTTTTGCATTCGATGGCAGTGAAGTACGCATGATCGTGCTGTTCCCTTACTTGGATATCACATCGCTTTGAGATGCCTTCCATTCTGGCTTCTGCCATGGTGCTGAAACCGCAGTGCTTATGCAGGACTTCCGCCAAAATGCCGTTCAGGACATTTTCTTGTACTTTCATTTCTTCGTTCATTTCTTACGCAGCTTGCGCAGTAATTCTAACTGAGCCTGGGCCTGGGCCAACTCAGCCTGGACCCGGGCGTAGTCGACGCCTGCGCTCTGGGACTTCAGCTTCTCTTCGGCCGCCTGGCGGGCCGCTTCGACCCGCTCCTCGTCCAGATCCTCGCCGCGCTCGGCGACATCAGCCAAAACCGTGACCATGTCCGGCTGGACCTCCATGATTCCGCCCGCCACGTACAGCAGCTCCTCGTCGTCGCCGTTGACCAGCTTGAGCACTCCCGGGCGCAGGCTCGTCAACAAGGGCGCATGGCGCGGCAGAATGCCAACGTCGCCCTGGGAGGCCGGGGCCACCACCATCTCGGCCGTGCCCGAGTACAGCGCCTTCTCGGCGCTTACCACTTCGACCTGGATTGTGCCCGCCATCGCCTGCCCTTATATCCTAGGCGGTCGCTTTCTCCGCGTTCGCCACCGCTTCTTCGATTGTCCCGACCATGTAGAAGGCCTGCTCCGGCAAGTTGTCGTACTCGCCCTCGACGATGCCCTTGAAGCCGCGGATGTTGTCCTTGAGCGAGACGAACTTGCCCGGCGCGTTGGTGAAAGCCTCAGCCACAAAGAACGGCTGGGACAGAAAACGCTGGATCTTGCGCGCGCGGGAGACCGTCAGCTTGTCCTCCGGCGAGAGCTCGTCCATACCCAGAATCGCAATGATGTCGCGCAGCTCCTTGTAGCGCTGCAAGGTGTTTTGGACCGCCCGCGCCGTGCGGTAGTGCTCCTCGCCCACAATCAAGGGGTCCAGCTGCCGCGAGGTCGAGTCCAGGGGATCGACCGCCGGGTAAATGCCCAGCTCGGCGACGTTGCGGGACAAAACCACCGTCGAGTCCAAGTGCGCGAACGTCGTCGCCGGCGACGGGTCTGTCAGGTCGTCCGCAGGAACATAGACCGCCTGGACCGAGGTGATCGAGCCCTTCTTGGTCGAGGTGATGCGCTCTTGCAAGACGCCCATCTCCTCCGCCAGGGTCGGCTGGTAGCCTACCGCCGACGGCATGCGCCCCAGCAGCGCCGAGCACTCCGTACCCGCCAAGGTGTAGCGGTAGATGTTGTCGACGAACAGCAACACGTCGCGGCCCTCGTCGCGGAAGAACTCCGCCATCGTCAGGCCCGACAGGCCCACCCGCAGGCGGTTGCCCGGGGGCTCGTTCATCTGGCCGTAAACCAAGGAAACCTTGTCGAGAACGTTGGAATCCTTCATCTCATGATAGAAGTCGTTGCCCTCGCGAGTGCGCTCGCCCACCCCGCAAAAGACCGAATAGCCAGAGTGCTCGATCGCTATGTTGCGAATCAACTCCATCATGTTGACCGTCTTGCCCACGCCGGCGCCGCCGAACAAGCCAACCTTGCCGCCCTTCGCGAACGGACAAATCAAATCAATGACCTTGATGCCCGTCTCCAAGATCTCCTGGTTCGCGGACAAGTCCTCGAAACCCGGGGCCGGACGATGGATCTCCCAGCGGTCCTTCTCGCCGATCGGACCCTTCTCGTCAATGGGCGTGCCCAAGACGTTCATGATCCGACCCAGCGTCTTCTCGCCGACCGGGACCTGGATCGCCTTCTCCGTGTCGACCGCTTCGAGGCCGCGCCGCAGCCCCTCGGAAGCGCCCAGCGCGATGCAGCGCACCACGCCGTCGCCGAGCTGCTGCTGGACCTCCAGCACCAAGTCCGCGCCCTGGACCTCCAGCGCGCTGTAGACCTTCGGCATGTGACCCGTGAACTCAACGTCGATCACCGCGCCGATGATCTGCGCTACCTTGCCTGTCTTGTTGCCGCTCATATGCCCGTACTCCTTGAAGTTGCTGGATGCTTGCTCGTGAAAATCAAACCGCTGCCGCGCCGCCGACGATCTCGGAAATCTCCTTCGTGATCCCCGCCTGGCGCTCCTTGTTGTAAGCCAGGCGCAGCTCGTCGATGATGTTGCCCGCGTTGTCGCTGGCCGCTTTCATCGCCACCATCCGCGCCGCCTGCTCCGAGGCCGCGTTGTCGGCAACCGCCTGGTAAATGACCGATTCCAAATAACGGTCCATCAAGACATCGACAATCGCCTCGGCGCCGGGCTCGTATAGATAATCCCACGCCATCTTCTTTTGCGCCACCGCAGCGTCCTCGGCCACATGATAGTCCGGATCCAAAGGCAGCAAACGGTACAGGCTGTTCTCCTGGCTCATGGTGTTCAAAAAGCGCGCGTAGCCCAGATAGACCTCGTCGACATCTCCGTCCAAGTAGGCCTTGGTCATCACCTGGATCGGACCCAGCAAGGTCGAAAGCTCGGGCGCGTCGCCCAGGCCGGTCGCCTGGGAAATGACCTCGCCGCCGACCCGGCCCATGAAGGCCGCGCCCTTGTTCCCGAAAACCGTGTACTTGACCCGCTTGCCCTCGCGCTCCCACTCCTGCGAACGCTGCAGTACCCCGCGCAGCGCATTGGTGTTCAAGCCCCCGCACAAGCCCTTGTCCGTCGTGACCACAATCACGCCGATGCCCTTGACCTCGTCGCGCTCGTTCGTGTACGGATGGCGGTACTCCAAGCTGCCGCGCTCGAGATGCGCGCAGACCTCGCGAATCTTGTCCGCATAAGGCCGGGCGCGCCGCATGCGGTCCTGCGCCTTGCGCATCTTCGAGGCCGCTACCATCTCCATCGCGCGCGTGATCTTCTGCGTGTTCTGGATGGACGCGATCTTGGTCCGTATTTCCTTGCCGGCGGCCACGCAGTACTGCTCCCCTCTCTATCCCGCTGGAATCCTAGTCGCGGCCCGCCATGAAGTCCTTGATGGCCTGCTCCAGCTCCTTCGAATCCACTTCGTCGAGCTCGCCGGACTCCTGGATCTTCTCCAGCAAGGCCTTGTGATTCAACTTGACGTAGTCCAGCAGCTCGGCCTCGGTCGCCAAGGCCTTCTCAATCGGGACCTTGTCCAGCAGCCCGCTTTCGATCGCGAACAGCGTGACCGCCAATTGCGCCACTGAATACGGCGCGTACTGCTGCTGCTTCATCAATTCCGTGACCAGCCGGCCCTTGTCCAGCTGCTGGCGGGTCGCGGCGTCCAGGTCGGAAGCGAACTGCGAGAAGGCAGCCAGCTCGCGGTACTGCGCCAATGCCAGGCGCACGCCGCCGCCCAGCTTCTTGACCGCCTTGCGCTGGGCCGCGCCGCCCACCCGGGATACGGACAGGCCCGCGTTCATCGCCGGGCGAATGCCCGCGTTGAACAAATCGGTCTCCAGGAAAATCTGCCCGTCCGTGATCGAGATCACGTTGGTGGGCACAAAGGCCGTGACATCGCCCGCTTGGGTCTCGATCACCGGCAAGGCCGTCAATGAACCCGTCTGGCCCTTGACCTTGCCGTCCGTGAACTTCTCCACATAGTCGGCGTTGACCCGCGCCGCGCGCTCGAGCAGCCGCGAGTGCAGGTAAAAGACATCGCCCGGATAGGCCTCGCGACCCGGCGGGCGCCGCAGCAGCAGCGAGATCTGCCGGTAGGCCCACGCATGCTTGGTCAGGTCGTCGTAGATGATCAAGGCGTCCTGGCCGCGGTCGCGGAAGTACTCGCCCATGGTGCAGCCCGCATAGGGCGCGATGTACTGCAAGGCCGCGGAATCCGCCGCTGAGGCCGAGACCACAATCGTGTGGTCCATGGCGCCGTGCTCTTCGAGACGCGCGATCACCGCCGCGACCGAGGAGGCCTTCTGGCCAATCGCCACATAGATGCAAATGCAGTCCTGGCCCTTTTGATTGATGATCGCATCCACCGCCACCGCCGTCTTGCCCGTCTGGCGGTCGCCGATGATCAGCTCGCGCTGCCCCCGGCCAATCGGGACCATGGTGTCGATCGCCTTGAGACCCGTCTGCAACGGCTGCGAGACCGACTGGCGCTCAATCACGCCCGGCGCAATCTTCTCAATCGGCTCCTGCTTGACCGCTTCGATCGGACCCTTGCCGTCCAGCGGATTGCCCAGCGCGTCGATCAAACGGCCCACCAGCTTCTCGCCCACCGGTACTTCCAGCACCCGGCCCGTGCACGAAACCCGGTCGCCCTCGGATATGTGGCCGTAATCGCCCAGGATCACCGCGCCCACGCTGTCGCGCTCGAGATTGAGCGCCAGGCCGTAAGTGTCGTCCTTGAACGCCAGCATCTCGCCCTGCTGGGCGTCCGACAGGCCGTAAATGCGCACGATGCCGTCGCTCACCGACAGGACCGTGCCCTCGTTGCGCAGCTCGCTCTCGAGCTCAAGATCCCCGATCTTGCCCTTGATGATCTCGCTGATCTCAGTCGCTGTCAGTGCCTTCATCGCTTCGTTCGCCTCCTAGACTTGTTGTGCTTTCGCGGTTCCTCTTGCTCGTCAACGCAGCAGCGCCGTGCGCAGCTGGGCCAGCTCGGCCGCGACCGAGCCGTCAATCACATAGTCGCCGGCGATGATCTGCATGCCGCCCACCAGGTCCTCGTCCACCGTCACCTCGAGCTTGACCTCCTCGACGCCGTACTTCTCCTTGAGCTTGGCCGCGACTTCGCGCTCGATCGATGCGTCGATCGGATAAGCCGTGCGAATCTCGGCCTCCAGGCGCTTCTCCGCCGCGTTGCGCAGCCGCACATACGCCTTCGCAACCTCGCCCGCAGCCTCCAGGCGGCCGTTCGCATGCAGCTGCTCGCAGAAATTCGTGAACGGACCCTCTTGCGCGCCCGCGTCAGCAGCCAAGGAACGCACCACCTCAGCGAAGGCTGCCTGTACCTGCTGCAGGTCCAAGCGCGGGTCCGCCAGGCGGTCGAGCAGGTCGCTGCCCTCCACCGCGCCCGCCAGGGCCGTCAGCAACTCCTGCCACGGCTGCTCGGCGCCCGCGGCGCTAGCATGCTTGTACGCCGCCTCGGCGTAGGGGCGCGCAGCCTCGACCGGTTCGAGCGCCACCCTGCCCTACAGTTTCTTGACCAGGTCGGCCACGATGTCCTCGTGCGCCTGGGCGTCGATCTCGCGGCGGATGATCTTGCGCGCGCCCGCCACCACCAGGCCCGCATACTTCTCTTGCAGCTCGCGCACCATCGCCTGGCGCTCCTGCTCGACCTGCTTGCGGCCCGACTCAATGATCTTGTCCTTCTCCGCCTGGGCGTCCGCAGTCGCCTGCGCCAATTGCGCGTCGTACTTCTCCTTGCCCGCCGCAACCTGCTGGTTCTGCTTGTCGCGCCCCTCGGCCAGCAGCTGGTCGTAGTCCTGCTGGGCCTCGTCCAGCTTCTTCTGCCCGGCTGCCGCCGCGTCCAGGCCCTCGGCGATCTCCTTGTTGCGCTTGTCGATGGCCGCCAGCAACGGCGGCCACACGAACTTCATCGTGAACCAGATCAGGATCCCGAACGTGATCGCCTGTCCGATGATGGAGATGTTGATGTTCATGGCCCGCGCTCCGGCCGCTGTCCGCCGGCGCCCGCTAGAATACGAACAATACCAGCAACGCCACCGCGATCGCGATGATCGGGACCGCGTCGGTCAGGCCCGCCGTCAGGAAGAACCGTCCCAGCAGCTTGGTCTCCAGCTCGGGCTGCCGCGCGATGCTCTCGATCAGCTTGCTCGCGAGCAGGCCGATGCCGATCGCCGCGCCCATGCCGGCGATGCCCGCGCCCAGCGCGACGCCCAGCAGCTTCAGGCCTACTCCGGTGTCGGCCCAGGCCGCGGCTGGCAGCAGTACTAGCGCCAGCATGCTGGCTTTGGCGAAGGTTTTGATGTTCATGGGATGGTCTCCGTCTGAGGTGGCTGGATGGGTCGGGGTTTATTCTAACGAATCAATGCTTTTCGTTGGCCATGCTGAGGTAGACCACCGTCAAGGCCGCGAAGATGAAAGCCTGCAGCGGGACCACCAGGATGTGGTAAATCGCCCAGGGGCCGCCGGCGAGCCACTGCACGTAGAACGGCAGCAGCGCGATCAGCAGGAAGATCATCTCGGCCGCGAACAGGTTGCCGAACAGCCGCAGGCCGAGCGAGATGGGCTTGGCGAGCTCTTCGACGATCCGCATGAAGATGTTGACGATGAACAGCTTCGGGCCAAACGGCGCCACGCAGAACTCATGGATGAAGCCGCCGAAGCCCTTCGAGCGGATGTTGAAGTAGATGATCATCGCGAAGACCGTGAACGACATCCCGAAGGTCAGGTTGATGTCCGTCGTCGGGACAATCTTGGCGTGCCCGCCCATCACCGCGACGATGTCTACCGGCACCAGGTCCATGAAGTTCATGAAGAACACCCACACGAAAATCGTCAGCGCCAGCGGCGCGATCAGCTTCGGCGGATTGGGGAACAAGCTCTCCGCCGTGTCCTTGATGAACAGCAGCAGCATTTCGACAAAGCTCTGCAGGCGGCTCGGCGTCTTGCTCGTCGCGCCGCGCGCGACTAAAGCCAAAAAGCCCAGCGACAGCAAGCCCAGGCTCAGCGAAATCAATAATGAATCCAGATGCAGGGTGTAGAAACTGCCAGCCTGCTCCATCACTTCCTTGTTGGTCAGGAATCGTCCTTCCGACATGTCGTAGGACAGGTTGCCCAAGTGCCCGACGATGTACTCCTGGGGCGTGAGGTTGGTTCCGGACGCAGCCATCTTTCCCTAGCTCGAGGCCAATCGGCTGCCGTTGACCGCCAGCACCGCCAGCGGTACCAGCACAATGGCGATCAAAGTACCCAGCCATGCGCCGCCGAGCAGCGTCGCCGAGGCTCCAGCAGCCACCATGCCGCCCACCAGCTTCGCGCCCGCCGCCAGCAGCGCCAGGCTTGTGACCAGCTTGAGACCGCGGGCGCGCAGGGCCCGGCTGGCGCGGCGGGATGGATCGCCGCTGAGCGCGCGCTGCGCGCCCAGGACATAGCAAATTTCGGGAATCAGCAGGGTACTTGCCAGCAAGCTAGCGAGGCCCGCATGGAAATCAAGCGCGAACGCCAGGCAGGCCAGGACGACCGCCACTGCCAACTGGCATCGTGGAATTTCCTTGAGGGTCGTCATCTGCTGTCGTTATTCTATGCCAGACGGCGGCCGGCGTTTCAATCCTGCTCGAACTTCGGGTCGCGCAGCCCGTACGGCGGGGGCGTCGCCGCCACCGGCCGGCCATCGGCCAGCTCGACCTCCTGCTCCACCGCGTCCTTGCGCAGCGCCGCCACGGCGGCGAAGCCGTCCGCCGCCGGCGCGCCGTACAGGATGTGGCCCGCCACCTGCCCGCCATGCGCGGCCGACAGCAGCTCGAGGCCGGGCGCCGGGGACTCGCCGTCCCCGCGGACGATGAAGGCCCGTTTCTTGATCTGTCCCCGATGGTGCGAGCGGATGAAGATCTCCTGGCCGATGTAGCAGCCCTTGTCGAAGCTCACGCCGCCGGCGAGATCCAGGCTCAGCATGTGCGCGGTCAGCTGCTCGCCGAGCTCGAGCGGGAGCCAGGGCGCGCCAGCTTCGACAAAGCGCAGCATCACCTGGTCGGCAACCGACTCATCCGCCGGCATCGCGTCGCCGAGACTCAGATGCACGCCGGGCACCGGCTCGGCGCAGTACTCGGCGTTTGCGGGCGCGGCGTCCACGCTGGCGTTGACCGCCAGCTCGCTGATAATCGGCTTGGTCTTCGCGCGCAGCACGTACATCCGCAGCTTCGCCAGTGTCGGCTCAAGCAGGCCGCGCCGCATCACCAGGGCGCAGCGCTCGGAATCGAGCACCATGCATACGAAGGTCGCCAGCAAGCGTCCCTTGTTGTTCATGTAGCCGCCCCAGGACCAGCCGCCCGCAGCCAGGCCCTGGACTTCATTGCTCACCTGCCCCTGCAGGAACTCCAGCGTCGCCGGGCCGGCCAGCTCGATGACGCCCAAATCCGGTAGGACAGTGCTGCGCTCCGCTTCGCTCATTGACGGCATTCTAAAATAGGCCGCATGGCCAACGACAGCATCCAGCAGGTCATCGAGCGCTTCTTCCCGCAGCGCAGCGAGATCACGCCGGCCAACGCCGCGCCCGAGCTGCGCGAGGCCGTCGACGCATGCCTGGAGCAGCTGAGCGCCGGGACGCTGCGCGTCGCCAGTCCCGCGGGCGACGGCTGGCAGGTCCATGAATGGCTCAAGATGGCGGTGCTGCTGTCCTTCCGCATCAACGCCGATGTCCCGCTCGACGGCGGCTGGACCAAGTACTACGACCGCGTCCCCACCTTGTTCGCGGGCAAGAGCGGCGAGGACTTCCAGCGCGATGGCATCCGGGTCGTGCCGCCCGCGGTCGCGCGGCACGGCGCCCACGTCGCGCCCGGCGCGGTGCTCATGCCCTCCTACGTCAACATCGGCGCCTATGTCGGGCCCGGCACCATGGTCGACACCTGGGCGACCGTCGGCTCCTGCGCGCAGATCGGCGCCAACGTGCACCTCTCCGGCGGCGTCGGCATCGGCGGCGTGCTCGAGCCGCTGCAGGCCAGTCCCACCATCATCGAGGACGACTGCTTCATCGGCGCGCGCTCGGAAATCGTCGAGGGCGTCGTCGTCGGCAAGGGCAGCGTGGTCTCGATGGGGGTCTTCATCGGCCAGTCGACCAAGATCTACAACCGCCTCACCGATGAGGTCAGCTACGGCGCCGTCCCGCCCGGCTCGGTGGTCGTGCCCGGCTCGCTGCCGAGCAAGGACGGCAAGTACGCGCTCGCCTGCGCCGTGATCGTCAAGCAGGTCGACGCGCAGACGCGGTCCAAGACCAGCGTCAACGAACTGCTGCGCCCGGACTGAGGCCCGGCGCCGCGGCAGCGCTTACCAGCTGCCGGTGTTCGCCATCGACGACCACGGCTCAGCCGGCTCGAGCGCCTCGCCCTGCTGCAGCAGCTCGATGGAGATGCCGTCCGGCGTCCGGATGAAGGCCATGCGCCCGTCGCGCGGCGGGCGGTTGATGGTGACGCCCTTGTCCTGCAGGTCCTTGCAGGTCGCGTAGATGTCCTTGACGCTGTACGCCAGGTGCCCGAAGTTGCGGCCGCCGGTGTACTCCTCCGGGTCCCAGTTGTAGGTCAGCTCGACCGTCGGCGTCTTGTCCGCCTGGGCGGACTCGACGTCCTCCGACGCAGCGAAGAACACCAGGGTGTAGCGCCCCTTCTCGCTCTCGTGCCGCCTGATCTCGGTCATGCCGAGGATGTTGGTGAAGAAGTCGACCGACTTGTCGAGGTCGGCGACGCGGATCATGGTGTGTAGGTATTTCATGGCTGTCCTCCCGTGAGGGCAGGGATTTTACCAGGCCGCCCGCTAGGCCTGCCGTCGCTCTTCATTGCGGTGGGAGCTTGAACTCAACATCCACTCCCAGCCTCTGCAGCATCTCGAATAATTTGATGCATTCAATCTTTTCTTTTTCGCAAATGAGCGGTATTTTCATAAAAGTCTTCTTGTCGGGCTTGATTGATTCCTCGGTGACGATGGTGAATGGCTTTTCAGATACGGTTACTAGCTCGCCAGGTTTCGGTTGCTTCTGTTCCCAACAAAGAGCAATGAGACGAAAGTCCGCTGTTTTTGTGTATTGGCTAGCCTGGCTTTCAAATTTCTCGCGATCCATCCCCCGGCAGGCCTTGGGATTGAACCACTTCTCCTTGGCCCTCTTCACGGAATGTGGTCCAGTCTTCGCAGGCACTTTCTTTCCCGACAGGAAAGGCAAGGCTTTCGTGATCTCTTTGACACCTTTGATTTCTTGCCAGACCTCTTCGATCAAGACAATCGTCCCTTGTTTGAAGCAACCTTCGATGAAGGTTCGCAGTTTCTTGTTCGCGTCGAAAGGCACGTAATGGTATGCCAACGCGGAGATGGAATTGGCGTCGAGCAAGAAAGCCCGGGCAATTTCAAGTTCCATAAATGATCTTGTCTATGGGCTGTTTGAACCTCTCTGTTAGGTCTCGCCCTTCCAGAATGCCATCGAAAAAAGCATCTATGTATACTCTTTCTTCTAGAGGCGAGACTATGGGGCGGGCAGCTCTACCTGACTGAGGTTTTCCCAGCTCGCGGTTTTTCTTGGCTTCGAGTTTCTTCGCCTGCTTATCTTTTTTATATTGCCGTTCAATTCTCTCCCTGATTTCATGATACTCCGACCAGCTTATTGCTTCGGTTTTGGCCAGGTGGCAATAAATCGCCAATCTGCTGATGTGGCTTTTACCTGAAAAGTCTTTGACCTTGTCTGGAAATTGAGCAAGAACATCCGCATTAGCATATAGCTGCTTGGCTTTTTGCTCGCCCAAGATGAAGTGGAAAGCAAACTCATTGCACCAGGTTTCTTCTTCGTTTTTTGTTTGATTGAATATCTGATTGCCGTCTATGTCTTCACTATTAAGTAGGTAATGGCCTAGTTCATGCGCGAGTGTGAAAATCTCGCGTTTCAGTTGCGCTTGCCTTTTAATGACTATGGTGGCTGGTTTTAGAAAGAAGCCAGCCAGATTCACCTTTTCCTTTGTGTGGTGGTATTCCAGATGCTCCTTGACCACTATGTCTTGGTTTCCCAGACATTCAATCAAATACTGAAGGTAATCCCTCTCCGTCTTGCTTGGACTGTCTGTGATTCCCATCTTTTCCCGAACACTATAAGCAATTCTTGATGCGTCCTGGCTTGTCCGGTACGGGGGGAACTTTCTCTTCAGTGTGCTGCCCATCAGAAAACACAATGAAGAAAGAAAGATGGCTTCATCTGCCATCTTGCTCACCAGCAATCGGTCTGCATATCCGAGCTCGCAGTTGATGCCATCCTTGCGGAATAGCACGCTGCCGCTATTTTTGCTCGCTGGCCGGCCCTCTGACAGGAAGAAACTCTCGCCCTTGCCGAACACCTCCTGGAGCTTGCGCAGATGACGTATCTGTATACGATCACGGAACAAGTCCTTTTCCTTGACCTCGGTCTTGTTCTTGCCCTGCACTCGCGCGCAGACCTCTTTCCGACTCAAAGCGAACAACTCGACCAGGTATTCCAGTCGGTCGGGATTGACCTCCACTAGACTGCGGAGGCTGTAGGGCCATGCCTTCGGCAGCATCGCAGGGATTCTATACCATCCACCCCTTCAGATAAGCAAGAAAATCATGGAACACCTGCCCTCGCATAACTAACTGGCTAGCCCGCGGCCAGCCCTATCTTTAGAAAGGGTTTGCTAGAAATACGCTCCACAGACAATGCTGTCTATGGAATGGGTCTGGAAGTGGCGCATCAGTCTGTGTTCTTTCACTATGCCCGCGTGAAAGGCATTGAGATAAATTTTCTGTTCTAACGGAGAGAAAAGCGGACGCAGCTTGCGGCCGCTTTGCCTTGATCTAGTTCCATTGGATTTGCGCCGGCGCGCCCGCTCTTCTTGCTCGTGCCTTGCTCTAATTTCACTCTTGATTTCTTGGTAATCTGTCCAGGTGATGACCCTGCGCTTGGCCAAATGACAATAAATAGCCAGCCTGCTGATGTGGTTTGCGCTCGAGAAAGCAGCGATGGCGCCAAAAGGATCGCGCACCTCCGACGGCTTGAATGACTTGAGCTGCTTGATTTTCTCCCGACCGAGAATGAATGCGAAAGCGAAGTCATTGCACCATTTCTCTTCTTTGCTGTTTTCCTTGTCGAACGGCATCCCATCCAACTCTTCCTTATCCAGCAAGTAATGCCCTAGCTCATGCGCCAACGTGAAAATCTCACGCCCGACATGCTGCTGCCTCTTGATGACTATGGTCAGCGGCCGCAGGAAGAAGCCAGCCAGGTTATTTTTATGCTTGGGCGATTCCACATGCTCTCTGACTATGATGTGGAACTTACCCAAACGTCGCATCAAATAATGCAGATGCTTGCGGATATCCTTGTAGGGCTGCTCGCGAATCTCCATCTCGGCACGCACCTCGTAGGCGACTTCAACTGGATTGTCCGCCAAGGAAAATCGAGGCAGTATCCTGTTCAGTCTATCCCACAGCGTGACGCATATGCCAGACTGCCGAAAAGCTTCATCCTCCGTCATGCTGACGAGCAAGCGGTCAGCATACTGGAGCTCGCAATTGTGATGTCGCTCTTTGCGGCACAGGATGCTGTTCTTCGCATACGTCAGCGGGCTCGTGCTGCCTAAGAAGGCGTGGCACTTGCCCAAGACCTCCTCGAGCTTCTCCAAGTAGCGGGTTTGGATGTGGGTGCCGAACAGCTCCTCTTCCTTGACCACGGTCTTGCGGCCATCGCGCACCAATTCACAGACCTCCTGCCGGCTCAGGCCGAGCAGGTCGGCTAGGTACGCTACCCGCTCAGGATTGACCTCCTTCAAGCGACGCGGGCTGTAGCGCCAAGATTGAGGGATGGGGGGCATCCCGATATTATATGCCAGATCCGCTTGACAACAAGAGGCAGGCGGCACAGCAGCGCCTGCTCTCGCAAAAGCCGGCAGGCTATCCTGCGGCTCGCGCTATCTCCAGGCACAGGTCCGGCAGGGAGATGAACTCCACGCCGTTCCTGCCTTGTGCTTGGGGCTGATTGCTTCTCCCATGCACGACAAAACTTCTATCCGGCTGCAGCTTTGTCAGGGCCGAGGTCATGCCACGGCCTATTTTCGGATGCCCGTTCTGGATGTCGATGGCCCACAGCTGCTTGCCCGGCATGGCGAGTACCAAATCAATTTCAGCCCCGCTATTGGCCCGGTAGAACCACGCCTGATCCGGCGCAGGAACTGCGCGCAGGATATTCTCCAAGACAAAGCTTTCCCAACTTGCCCCGATGCACGGATGCACCTCAAGCATTTGGTAATCTTCAATGCGCAGCAGCCTATGCAGCAACCCGCTGTCGCGATAATAAAGCCTGGGGGTCTTGACCAGCCGCTTGATCCCTTGCTTCGCATACGGCGGCAGCAGCCTGATGATCCGCAAGCTAAAAAGCAAATTTAGCAAGCGCTCAACCGTCTCCCTGTGCAGCTTGAGATCCGCAGCCAGCTTTCCGATATTAAGCAAGGCGCCATGTTGGTACGCCAGCGCGCTCAGGAATTTCAACCTCTGGCCAAACGCGATCCTAATGCCGTGGGTGGACAAATCCCGCTCGGACAGGCTCTCAATGATTGCTTGGCGCTTCGCGGTGCTTTGCTTGTTGTCAATGGCCAGGAAGCTCGCGGGCAAGCCTCCGCGCAGCCAAAGCCTGTCTATTTCATCGCCCTCGACCTCCAAGACATCTAGAGGGTCCAAGTGCACGCGGGCCATGCGATCCAGCAAGCTGTCATCCGCTTTGTCAACCAGCGAATCGCATCCCACCAATAAGCAACTGCCTCTGGCTTTGCCCTTGCCTTGGGCCATGCGATCATTCACAATCACCTTGAGCTCGCTGTGCAGACGTGGCAGGCGATGGATCTCATCCAACACGACCAGCTTGCCTTGCTCCGCGTTGATCAGGCGCAGCAAGCCCCCTTCTTCGATGGTGGTTATGTTTTCCACGTCTTGAAGGTCATGGAGCGCAACGCCAAACTCAGCAGCCACCTCCTCGGCTAGGGTGGTTTTGCCAACCTGGCGCTGCCCCAAGAGGGCTACGACCGGAAAATCCTTGAGCTGCTCCAGCACCTCATCCTTCTTCCGCCGGCTTATATATCTCTCGGACACGCCCTAAACTCAAGTTAATGCCATTATTTTAATGCTATACCATTATTTAAATCGTAATAATTTCTTTTTAAAGCGTAAATTTTTACGTTTTATCATCAAATATGTAGTAATAATAGCATCATCCATCAATCATTGGCAAATCTCTCCCACCTAGATCCTAGTGTCGGCAGTACTTCGATACCTGGCTGTTTTCTGCCGGATATGTTATAGAATATCCCCGTCAGCAATTTCGGCTGACATGGAGAACGACAAATGAATAAGAACAAACTAGGGGCTGTCGTAGCCCTAGCCGTGATGGGCGCGCCGGCCTTGGCCTGCAGTCCCGACTACAGCGGCGTCAAGCTCACCTACATCACCCAGACCGGACCGTACATCGCCTCGGCGCTGACCAACGCGGCCGAGAGCTGGAGCAAGCAGACCTGCGGCGAGTTCGAAGCGGTCGAGTTCCCGTGGGGCGAGCTGTACCCGAAGATCGTAACCTCGCTGACCGAGGGCGCGGACTTCGACGGCATCACCATGCCGCCCGCATGGTCGCCGGACTTCTTCGCCTACCTGGACGACATGCCAGCCAGCATCCAACAAGGCGCTGACTGGAACGACATCCACCCGGTCTACCGCGATCGCCTGATGGTGTGGGACGGCAAGGTTAAGTCGCAGACCATGGACGGCGACCTGCACTCCCTCACCTATCGCATTGACCTGTTCGAGGATCCCAAGGAGCAGGCCGCGTTCAAGGCCGAGTACGGCTACGACCTGCAGCCGCCGCGGACCTGGAAGGAATACCTGGAGATCGCCGAGTTCTTCCAACGGCCCGAAGACAACCTGTACGGCACCGTCGAAGCCTTCCGGCGCGGCGGCCAGCAGTTCTGGTTCTTCTTCAGCCACGCCGCTTCGTACGCCAACCACCCGGACCACCCGGGCTCCATGTTCTTCGACCCCGACACCATGGACGCCCAGGTCAACAACCCGGGCTGGGTGCGCGCGCTGAAAGAATACGTCGCCGCTTCGAAAGTTTCGCCGCCGAACGCGCTGAACTTCTCGTTCGGTGAGGTCAACGGCGAGATGGCTGGCGGCCGCACTGCCATGTCCTTCGGCTGGGGCGACACCGGCGTCATCGCCGCGGATCCCGAGCAATCGCAGGTCTCCGGCAGCGTCGGCTCCGACATCCTGCCCGGCTCGTACGAAATCTGGAACTACAAGACCAACAAGTGGGACAAATACGACCAGATCGTGCGCTCCCCCTTCATGGCCTTCGGCGGCTGGCAAGCCGCGGTGCCCCAATCCTCCAAGAACAAGGAGGCCTCCTGGCACTTCATCCAGCACCTGACCAGCCCGGATGTTTCCGGCGAGGCGGCAATCACCGGCGGCACGGGCGTCAACCCCTACCGGTACAGCCACGTCAACAGCATCGACCGCTGGCTCAAGTTCTTCAGCGAGCGTGAAGCCAAGGAGTACCTGGCCGCGCAGGAGAACAGCCTCAACGCCCCGAACGTGGCGCTGGACATGCGGCTGCCCGGCTACTTCAGCTACACTGAAGTGCTGGAAATCGAGCTGTCCAAGGCCCTGGCCGGCGACGTCAGCGCCAAGCAAGCGCTTGACACCATCGCCGCTGAGTGGGACAAGCTGACCGACGAGTTCGGCCGCGATGTCCAGCTCAAGGCCTACCGCACCGCGATGGGCCTGTAAAGGCACTGCTGAAACCGGCCCCGCGGGCCGGTTGTGAAGAGGCCCCGCACCGCGGGGTCTTTTCATAGGTAGAATCACCCCTGCGCCGCTGTGAGAGACGGCGCTATGAGAAGGTAAGGAACAACACCAACGTGTCCAACGTCATCTGGGCCGCCCGCCGCGGCCGCCGTCATGCGAGCTTGAGCTGATGCTGCGCGACGAGCGGGTCAAGCACGCCTTCATCTGGCCGGCGCTGCTGGTCGTGCTGCTCGTGACCATGTTTCCGCTGGTCTACTCGCTGGTGGCGAGTTTCATGAAATACCGCTTGATCCCGCCGACGCCACCGCGTTTCGTCGGCTTGGAGAACTACGCCAGCCTGCTCGGCCTGGAGCGCTTCTGGACCGTCATCGGCACCACTTCCCTGATCAGCTTCATCGCGGTCGCGTTCCAGTACGTCATCGGCTTCGCGCTGGCGCTGGCGCTGCATGCGAAAGTCTTCGGCCATCGCCAGCTGCGTGTGTGGCTGCTCGCGCCGATGCTGATGGCGCCGGTCGCGGTCGCGCTGATGATGCGGATGATCTTCCATCCGGCGCTCGGTCCGGTCAACCACATCTTCTCCTCCCTCGGCTATCCGAACCTGCCCTTCTTGACCGACGCGAGCTACGCCAAGGGCGTGCTGGTCGCGGTCGAGGTATGGATGTGGACCCCCTTCGTAACCCTCCTGCTGCTCGCCGGCCTGCAGTCGCTGCCCCAAGACGTCTATGAGGCCGCCGAGCTGGAGAACGCCACGCCGTGGCGCCGCTTCTGGGACATCACCTTCCCGATGCTGCTGCCGATCTCGGTGGCGGTGGTGCTGATCCGGCTGATCGAGAGCCTCAAGATCATCGACACCGTCATCGTGCTCACCGGCGGCGGACCCGGCGTCGCGACCGAGACCCTGACGCTGTTCGCCTATCAAGAGGGCTTCCGCAAGTTCAACCTGGGCTACACCTCGGCGCTGTCCTTCCTGTTCCTGATCGTAGTTATCATCTTCGGCCTGATCTACCTGGCGGTGCTCAAGCCGCGCATCGAGAAGTACCGATGAACATCGGCAGCATCAAGCAGTTCGGCCCGACGGCGCGGGGACTGGTGCTCGGCGGCGTGATGGGCTGGGCCTTTCTCACGCTGTTCCCGTTCTACTGGACCTTCGTCACGTCCTTCAAGAACCTGCGCATCATCGTCAAGGGACCAACGTATTTCCCGTTCATCGACTTTCAGCCGAGCGCGCACGGCTGGGTGGAGCTGTTCACCGGCGTGCGCGGGGAGATGTTCAAGAACCTCGCGAACTCGACGATGGTGGGCGTGAGCGCGGCGCTGGTGGCGACCCTGTTCGGGACCATGGCGGCGTATGCGCTGACGCGCTACCGCTTCCGCGTGCCCTTGGCGGCCGGCCTCGCCTTCGCGATCATCGCCATCGGCGGCTATATCGGCCTGACCGAGCTGGGCATGAAGCGCTTCGAGGCCATCAGCCTGGCCTTCGCCGTCGGACTGGCGGTCAGCGTCGTCTTGGGCAACATCAAGCTCCCCGGGCCGCTGCTGGGGAATGAGGACATCGTCTTTTGGTTCATTTCCCAGCGGATGTTCCCGCCGATCGTCTCGGCCTTCGCGCTGTTCCTGCTCTATTCGGAATTCGGCAAGGCGGGCTTCAAGATGACGGACACCTATCTCGGCCTGACGCTGTGCTACATCGCCTTCTCGCTGCCGATCGTGGTCTGGCTGATGCGGGACTTCTTCGAGGCCTTGCCGCCGGAGATCGAAGAGGCGGCGATCGTCGACGACGTACCGGTCTGGCGCGTTTTCGTGCAGATCGTGCTGCCGATGGTGATGCCGGGCCTGGCGGCGACTTTCATGATCACGCTGGCCTTCGTCTGGAACGAGTACCTGTTCGCGCTCTTCTTGACCAACACCACCTGGCAGACGCTGCCGATCCTGGTCGCGTCCCAGATCAGCCAGCGCGGCGATGAGTGGTGGGCGCTGTCAACCGCGGCCCTGACGGCGATCGTCCCGATGATGCTGGTGGTGTGGCTGCTCGGCAAGCTGATGCGCTCGGGCCTGATGCTCGGCAGCATCAAATAGGTGGCAAGCATCGATCCAAGGGAGATCACATGACTCAAGTAACGCTCGAAAACGTCTCCAAGTCCTTCAACGAGACCACGGTGATCTCGGACTTCAATCTGGAGATCGACAACAAGGAGTTCGTGGTGCTGGTGGGCCCGTCCGGCTGCGGCAAGACGACGACGCTGCGCATGATCGCGGGCCTCGAGCAGGTCAGCGGCGGCGCCATCCGCTTCGGCGACCGGGACGTGACCGCCCTGCGGCCGGGCAAGCGCAACTGCGCGATGGTGTTCCAGAACTACGCCTTGTACCCGCATATGACGGTGGCGCAGAACATCACCTACGGCATGCGGGTCCGCGGCGCGTCCGAGGACGAAATCAAGCAGGCCCTGGCGAACGCGGCGCGCACCCTCGACCTGGAGCCGTATCTCGACCGCCTGCCCAAGAAGCTGTCCGGCGGGCAGCGGCAACGGGTCGCGATCGGCCGCGCCCTGGTGCGGGAGCCCGACGTTTATCTCTTCGACGAGCCGCTGTCCAACCTCGACGCCAAGCTGCGCATCGAGATGCGGGTGGAGATCCGCGACCTGCATCAACGCTTGGAGACCACCATCGTCTACGTCACCCACGACCAGGTCGAGGCCATGACCATGGCCGACCGGGTAGTGGTGATGAACGAGGGCCGCATCGAGCAGGCGGCCGATCCGATCACGCTTTATCGCCAGCCGGCCAACCTGTTCGTCGCGGGCTTTATCGGCGCGCCCAGCATGAACTTCCTGCCCGGCAAGATCAGCGGCGGTACGTTCACCGGCGACGACGGCTGCAGCTTTCCGGTTCCGGCGGCGCGCCTGGGCGCGAGCGGCGACCTGCCCCAGGTGGTCTGCGGGGTCCGGCCCGAGCATGTGCTCGCCGACGGCTCCAGTCCGGCGAAGGTCAAGCAGAAGATCAAGGTGGTCGAGCCGCTCGGCCCGCACACTTTGCAAGTCGGCATGGTCGGCAAGGTGCAGTTCACCGCTCAGGTGCCGGCGTCGCGGCACGCCAACCCGGACGAAGAGGTCGAGCTGGCGCTGGACGTCGACGAGCTGCATTTCTTCGACGCGACCAGCGGCAAGTCCCTGGCGCCGAAAAACTGAGCTTGCTCGGCCAAGTACCGCGGCGAAGCAGGCGGCCGCTTAACATCGCCGGCGGCTTGCCGCCCGGATGTGTTAGAATTTATTCGCAATTACATAACTAGGCGTTCGTGCATTTATGCTGACGCATTAGTTTTGGCCCCGCGCTCCCCTGGTTGGAGCTTATGCTGCTAGCGCGGCTGTTGCGGTGGCTGGGATTGATTCCCCGCGCGTGCGCCTTGTTCTGCCTCAGGGAGATAAAGCCATGGAAACGCAAGCCATAGAGTTCCACACCGATCACAAAGCGGGCGATGACAACGTTCGTCCGTTCGGGCTCGACCTTCACAACCCGGTGTTCTTCATCTCCGGCATACTCGTCTCCCTGTTCGTACTGGCAACAGCGATGTTCACCGAGCAGGCCGGCGAGTTCTTCGCCTGGCTGCGCCCGGCCTCCACCAACAGCTTCGACTGGCTGCTGGTGATCTCGGGCAACATCTTCATCATCTTCTGCATCATCCTCGCCTTCTCGCCTTTCGGCAAGATCCGCCTCGGTGGGGAAGACGCCAAGCCGGACTTCGGTTATCCAGCGTGGCTAGCGATGCTGTTCTCAGCGGGCATGGGCATCGGCCTGATGTACTTCGGCGTGTCCGAGCCCATGTCGCACTATGCCTCCTCGCTCGCCGAGAACGCCGGTACAGCCGAGAGCTGGGCCCCGCTGGGCGGAGCGCCCGGCGAGCAGGAAGCAGCGGCCCGCCTCGGCCTGGCCGCCTCCATCTTCCACTGGGGGCTGCATCCCTGGGCCATGTACGCCATCGTCGGCCTGGCGCTTGCCTTCTTCTGCTTCAACTGCAAGCTGCCGCTGAGCATCCGCTCGACCTTCTATCCCCTGCTGGGCGAGCGCGTCTGGGGCTGGCCGGGCCACTGCATCGACACGCTGGCGGTGTTCGCGACCCTGTTCGGACTGGCGACCTCGCTGGGGCTGGGCGCATCGCAATCCATCTCTGGCCTCAACGAGCTTTTCGGCGTTCCCAACACCACGACCAGCCAAGTGATCCTGATTGCCCTGATCACCTGCTGCGCGATGATTTCGGTCGTGCTCGGGCTGCACGGCGGCATCAAGCGCCTCAGCGCCGTCAACATGGTCCTAGCCTTCGTGCTGCTGGTGTTCGTCATAGTCGCGAGCTCGCCGCTGGCGGTCGCGACCGGCCTGGTCGATAACCTGAGTGCGTACATGACCGAGCTGCTGCCGCTGTCGAACTTCATCGGGCGCGAAGACACCAATTTCTACCAGGGCTGGACCGCATTCTACTGGGCCTGGTGGATTTCCTGGTCGCCGTTCGTGGGCATGTTCATCGCGCGCATCTCCAAGGGCCGCACCATCCGCGAATTCATCTTCTGCGTCCTGGTCGTGCCCTCCATCGTCTCGCTGGTGTGGATGACCGCCTTCGGCGGTACCGCCATCGACCAGGTCATCAACGGCAATCCCCGGCTGGTCGAAGCGGAGAACTCGCTCAAGCTGTTCGTGATGCTCAGCGAGCTGCCGCTGGCGGCCCTGACCATGCCGCTGACGATTGTGCTGGTCATCGTCTTCTTCGTGACCTCGTCGGACTCGGGCTCATTGGTGGTCGACACCATCACTGCGGGCGGCAAGCTGGACGCGCCGGTCTCCCAGCGGGTGTTCTGGGCGATCTTCGAGGGCCTGGTCGCCATCATCCTGCTCATCGCCGGCGGCCTCACGGCCTTGCAGGCCGGCGCGGTCAGCACAGGCATACCGTTCGCGGTGGTCCTGCTAGCAATGTGCGTCAGCATCGTCATGGGCCTTCGCTCGATCAAGCGCCTGCAGCCGGCGGCGTCTGCATCCTCGGCCTAACCAAGCCGAGACACTAGTATTCTTATCCGCTCGCAGCTCAGCGCTGCGAGCGGTTTCCTTTATCAATCTTGCGCCCTTGCCAGAACCTAGCTCTTACGTCGATTTCCCTCAGCATGTCAACCAAGTTGAGGCACAACACGCCCTGGCTAGCGCAAATATCAGGGATTTTCTTGAAGGATCGCGGTCGCACGCTGCTGTTTTCCTTAAGATAGGACAATTCTTCAGTAACCACCGCATATTTCATGGATGAACCCTTGTTCTTCATCCGGCAATGCTCTATGATCTGACAATCCGCTGTGAATGAATATGCCAGCAGTTTTCTGTCGCTAGGCGGCCTCTCCTTATTGGTCCAATTCCTATGAACATACTGCAGGCGATTGAGGGTAAGTTCATGTTTGGGTACTTTAGGAGCCTCATGCAAAAAAACCAGTACTTCAGCAGCAACTTTCCGATAGAACTCCTCATAGACCGCAGCGTGCAGCACAGCAGTCTCTTGAGCAAAGAGTTCCCCAATGATCTTGAGCAGTTTCCCGTCACGATCGAGCTTGAGAAGATGACGTACAAGCACCAGCAGTGAACTGGTGTCGAACACAAATTTCTTAATATCTTTCCGGATAGTCACTAAAGATGCGCTCAATAGGAAGCTGGCCTTTGTATCGTCTCACCACCTCCGATCTTGTAAGGATTTCTCGATCGCATGCTTCGCAAAGAATGCCTAATTCCAAAGGGGAAACTAGCGGAAGAGCTTTTGAGAGCGGGAGGTTTCCGCGCTTTTTCGAAGCAGCTTTGATGAAGTTTTTCTTCTCATTGTACTCGGTGAGGGAAATCCTTTTCTCTCGCAGAAAATAATAATAAATCGCCAAACTACTGATGTGATGACGTTCCGCAAACCGCGCAATCACACCTCGCGCATCGTGCATCTGCTTGTCAGTCAAGTCGTCCAATTCCTGCACGCGCTCCGGTCCTAGAATCAAATGGAAAGCAAAGTTGTTGCACCAACCCTCCTCTCCTTTCAGATTGCCATCCAAGGACAAAGAGGAGTCGACATACTCATTACCTAGCATGTAGTGTCCTAGTTCATGCGCCAGGGTGAACAACTCTCGATATCGGTGGCGCTGCCTCTTGAACACGATAGTGCGCGTTTTGATGAAAAAGCCAGCCAGGTTGCTCTGGCCACGCTCGCTCTTTGAATCGATGTGCTCGTTGATTACTATGTTGTAATCGGAAAGCTTAGCCACCATATCCTTAAGGAAAATGCGTGGATTAGCATATTCAGCTCTTATCCCGAGCAAATCAAGAGTTTCGTATGCCGCCAGAGAGGGAGCGTTCTTCTTGACATTGAAGCGTGGCAGTTTCCGCCTTAAGCGCAAGCCCAACTCCTCGCAGGTTTCAATGAGCAGGCCAGCGTTGTCCTCTTCCTGCACCACGAGCAGGCGATCCTGATGCGTAAGGTCGCGGTTGAAACGATTCTTGCGGTACAGGATGCTTCTGTAGTATTGTCCTGTGGCTGGGAAAGTCATGGCCCAGAATCCCAAATGTTTGCCTGAGACCTCAACTAGGCGCTCCAACTGGACGGAGTTGACTTTCCCCTCGAAGAGCTTGGGAACCGTCAGACGATCCTCAGCCGCCAACTCCTGGTTGAGCATGTCACACAACTCCTCCTTGCTCAAACCGTAGAGCCTTTTTATGTAGTGCACGCGCTGGGGAAGTATATCCATTCAGGTACTGCTATACTGCTAAGAATACTTGGCTTCTTATCTTACATTATCTTGCAATCAAACGCCAAGAAAAGCAGACTTATGCGGGGGTTTTTATTATAATTATATAGCATTATCAATATTTTATTTTTAATATATAATAGTTTCTCCAATTACAGGACGAGATGTTTTTGCTTGCCTGACAGCACTAGCCTGAGCGTTTTTCATCCTCGCTCAAAAGCAAACGCTATCCTTGGATTACCTAGTCGCATACTTGTCCAAACCCTTAAAATATACACTGCCAATGCAGCGCAGCGACTTCTCCATCCTCAGCGGGCAAGACATCGCCTATCTTGACAACGCCGCCACTTCTCTGCTGCTGGACGCGGCGCAGGAGGCCATGACGGATTATGAGCGCGGCTATCGCGCCAACATCGCCCGCGGCATCTATCCCTGGGCCGAGCAGGCCACCCAGGCCTGCGAGCAGGTACGCGCTGACATCGCAGCCAGCCTCGGCGCCGATCCCGCTGAGATCATCTTCACCGCCGGCGCCAGCGCCGGCCTGGACTACGTCGCCAGGCTAGCTGCCCAGCTGCTCGGCCCCGAGCAGCAAGTCCTGCTGACCGAGCTCGAGCACCATTCCAATATCCTGCCCTGGCAGATCAACTATCCCCAGCGGCTGGTCTACGCCGCATGCGAGGCGGACGGCTCCTTGCCCTTGGAGCGAATCGAGGAACTTCTCGAAAAAGAAGACTGCGGCCTGGTGAGCGTCACCCATGCCTCCAACGTCACCGGCGCGATCGTGGATGTGGCTGCGATCGCCAAGCTAGCGCAGGCTCACGGCGCCCTGACGGTGGTCGATGGCGCGCAGTACGTCCCCCACTCCTGGCCGCAGCTGGATGAACTCGGCGTCGACGCCTATATCTTCTCTGCCCACAAATGCAACGGCCCCATGGGCCTGGGCGTGCTGTGGCTCAGCCAGGAGCTCCAGCAGCGCGTCCAGCCGGCGTCCGGCGGCGGCGGCTCAGTGATGAAGGTCGCAGAGCAGGCCAGCAGCTACGTACCCGGCCCGCAGCGCCACGAGGCCGGTACTCCCAATGTCGCCGGCATCATCGGCCTGGGCCAGGTGTGGCAAGCGCGGCGCCAGGCAATTGAGTCCGGACACTGGCACAAGATGCAGCAGCGCCTGGCTGACAGCATCGACAAGCTGCGCGCGACCCTGGCGGCGGAGGCGGGCGTCGAGCTGGCGAGCGTCGCGCCGACGGGATCGGCGGTACCGCTGGTTTCATTCAATCTCCAGGGCTGCCATGCGCACGATGTCTGCCAGCTGCTGGCCGACCGCGGCGTCTATCTGCGCGGCGGCCATCACTGCGCCCAGCCCTTGATGCGGCGCTTGGGCACAACGGCGACCGTACGCGCAAGCCTGGGCCCGCACGTCGAGGACCAGGACATCCAGCGGCTAATCAGCGCCCTGCCCGCCATCCGCAAGACGCTCGGAGCTTGAGCGGATGTCCAAGATCAATTACGATCGGATCATGAAACTGGCTGTCATCGGCGAGCAGATGCAGCCGCTGAGCAGCTATGACGAGGTCGCCGCCCTCGTCAATCCCATGTGCGGCGATGACATCAAGCTCACCTTGGTCAACGACAAGGGCATCATCGCGCTCGGCTTCGAAATCCGCGGCTGCTTGCTGTGCCAGGCAGCCGGCGGGCGCATGTACGAGATGTTCCACGGCGCCGCATGCGCTGAGGTGGGCAAGCGGCTGGTCGAGATCCTGGAGATGTTCGCCAAGGAGACCACCCCGCAAGGCATGGAGCTCTTCTATGCGATGCACCAGCACCGCGCGCGGCAAGGATGCGTGCTGCTGCCGTTCAAGGCACTGCGCATGATCATGCCTGACGAAGCGCTGCTTCCTACTCCTGCGGCTGGCGGCGGCGGGTGATGATCTCGGCCAGGATGGAGATCGCGATCTCCGCGGGCTCGACGCCCTTGATGTCCAGGCCCGCAGGGTACTTCAAGCGCTTGATCTGACGGGCGGTCAGCTTGGCGCGATCGAGCTTGTCCAGCAAGTGGCGCGACTTCTTCTTGCTCGCTACCAGCGCCACGTAAGCGGCGGGCGTCCCTAGCGCCAGCTGCAGCGCGGGCAGGTCGCGCTGCCCCTGGGTAGCGACCACCACATAGTCCTCGGCCCGCAGGCCGGCGGCCTGCGCCGCGGCCAGGCCGGGTACGGCGTCCACCGCATCGGGCAAGTCCGCAGGCAGGTCCTTGGTCCCGCTCAGCAGCCGGGTCGCATAGCCAAGCAGCGGCGCGTGCCGCGCCAGGGCGACCGCCACCGCCGAGGATCCGATGAGCAGCAAGCGCGGCGGGCGCTTGACCGGCTCGATGAACAAATCCACCGTACCGCGCGAGGGACAGCCGCTCTTGTGCAGTTCGACGCCATCGCGGTCGGCCGCGGCTTGGACCTCATCGCTGGGCTTGACGCGAATCAATTTCGGCTGGCCGGTGCGCAGCGCCTCGGCCGCGGCGCGGCGCGCAGCGCCCTGTACGCACATGCCGCCGACAAAGCCGCGCAGCTCGCCGTCTGAGGTTACGATCGCCTTGTGGCCCGCCTTGGCCGCGGTAGCAGCCTGGGCGCGCACCACCGTCAGGACGCAGAAGTCCTGCTCGCGGCCCTGCAGATCGCCCAGCTCGCCGAGTACTTCGCTGAGGCTGCTCACAAACGCTCCAGCTGCGGCAGCAGGTCCTCGAGATCCTGGATGCTCGCGATGGGACTGAGCAGGTCCAGCTTGTTCACCGCGGCGCGCAAGGAACGCGTGCGCGGCTTGCGCACGTCCGCGCGCGCGATGGTCGGACTGAGCCAGATGATGCGCTGCGTGTAGGTGCGCAGCGCCGCCAGCGCCTCGACCAGCTCGCGCGGCTCCTCGGCGTCATAGCCGTCGCTGATGATGAACAAGGCGCTGCGGCGACCCAGGCAGATGCGGCCGTAGCGGCGCTTGAAGTCGAGCAGCGAGCTCGCGATCTTGGTACCGCCGCCCAACTGCCGCGCTTGCAGCGCCAGGCGCTGCGCGGCGCGGGCCTGGCTGCGCTCCAATAGGGTCTCGGTAACGCGCAGCAGCCGGGTGTGGAACAAGAAGGTCTCCGGGCGCCAGCCGGCGGCGCTCAGTCCTTTGGTGAACAGCAAGAAGAAATTGATGTAGTTCTTCATGGAGTTGGACACGTCCAGCAGCGTGGTGATGCGCACCCGGCTGCGGCCGCGGTCGCGGCGCGCGACCGCCAGGGGCTCGCCGCCGGTCGCGAGGCTGCGGCGGATGGTCCGGCGGAAATCGACCTTGCGCCCGCGGCGGTCGGGACGATAGCGCCGCGAGGGGCTGAAGCGCAGCGCCAGCGCGACGCGACGCGCCTGGTCGATCACCTGCTGCCGGTTGAGCTGGTTGTTGATGTCGTCGATATTCAGCTTGCTGCCGAAGCCCTTGAGCGAGCCAATGGTCTTGATGTTGCGCTCGGCGGTCTGGCGCTGCTCATCGCCGGGAGCGTCCGCCCCGCTGTCGGCGATCAGGCCGCCGTCGCCTTCGTCACCGACGCCTTCGAGCTTGGGCTGCCACAGCTGGCTGGCCGCCGGGGACAGGCCGGGCGTGGCATCGGGCAAGGCGTGCTTGACCCCGCGGTGCAGCCAGTAGGCGTCGCAGAGGTTGGAGAAACTGTCCCAGCTGTTCCGGTCGGTCGCGAAGACGGCGCGCATGACGTCCTTGGCCTGGTCGTAGCTCGGCGGCTGCGGACAGGCGCGCAGGGCCGCGAGGCCGAGCTCAGCGTCCGCCATCACCGCGTGGGCGCCGTTCAGGCGCAGGTGCTGGACAAAGCCGCGCATGGCCTCGCTGGGACGCAAGGCTTGCATGGCCCTCAGGCGCTGGCGGCCATTTCCGCCAGCAGCTGGGTCTTGGCGACGGGAATCGCCTGGCGGTCGCCGGCGGTCTTGAGCAGGCACGCCAGGCTCGCTTGCAGATGGTCGAGCTTGGCGCGGTCGTCCAACTTGGCCAGGCCGACGCGCGTCAAGGCCGCGATCCAGTCCAGGGTCTCGGCGATCCCCGGTTTCTTCTCCAGGTCTTCCTTGCGCAGCAGCCCGACGAAGGTAACCGCCTGCGCGACCAGCTCGGCGTCCGCCTGCGGATTGCGGCGCTCGACGATGGCCTGCTCCACGTCCGGATCGGGATAGTCCAAATAGTGGTACAAGCAGCGGCGGCGCAGCGCGTCCGACAGTTGGCGGGTCGCGTTCGAAGTGAGCACGCAATGCGGGATCGACTTGGCCGCCAGCGTGCCCAGTTCGGGCACCGTAACCTGGAAGTCAGCGAGGATCTCGAGCAGGAAGGCCTCGAACTCCTCATCGGCGCGGTCGATCTCATCGATCAGCAGCACCGGCGGGCGCTCTTGCCGGATCGCCTGCAGCAGCGGGCGCTCGAACAGGTACTCCTCGGTGAACACCGACGCCATGGCCGCCTGCTTGCCGCCGGCCTCGCTGAGGCGGATCGCGAGCAATTGCTTTTGATAGTTCCATTCGTACAGCGCGGCCTGGGCATCGAGGCCTTCATAGCACTGCATGCGGATCAGCTTGGTCCCCAGCGCTTGCGCCAGGGCCTGGGCGACCGCGGTCTTGCCCACGCCGGCCTCGCCCTCGAGCAGCAGCGGGCGCCGCAATTCACAGGCGAGGAACACCGCCATCGCCAGGTCGGTGTTGGCGACGTAATCGGCCTTGGCCAGCAAGCGGCGGGCCGCCTGCGCGTCTTTCAAGCCCGCTCGCCGGGCCATGGGTACGGGCCCCCTATTTGCCCGCTTGCTGCGCGGCCTGCCAGACGCGCCAGTGGTCGTGCGGCATCTGCGTGTGCACCACGCCGAGATGCGCGAGGGCGTCGTTGACCGCGTTCGAGAAGGCGGACACGCCGCCGACGTTCGGGGATTCGCCCACGCCTTTGGCGCCGATGGGATGGTGTCCCGACGGCGTTTCGGTATAGTCGGTCTCCCACACCGGGGTCTCCACGGCGGTCGGCAGGAAGTAATCGACCAGGGTGCCGCCCTGGACGTTGCCATCGGCGTCATAGGCGATTTCCTGGCCCATGGCGATGGCGAGCGATTCGGTCAGGCCGCCGTGGACCTGACCTTCGATCACCATCGGATTGATGCGGGTCCCGCAGTCGTCCAGGGCGTAGAAGCGCCGGACGCTGGTGACGCCGGTGTCGACGTTGACGTCGGCCACGCAGACGTAGGCCCCGAACGGATAGGTCATGTTGGGCGGGTCGTAGTAGCTGACGGCTTCGAGCCCGGGCTCCATGTTGGGCGGGACGTTGTTGTAGGCCGCGAAGGCGATCTCCGCCATGGTCTTGCGCTTGGACGGATCGCCCTTGACCTGGAAGCCGTCGACGTCCCATTCGAGGTCGCCGTCGTGCACTTCGAGCAGGTGCGCTGCGATCATCTGCGCCTTGGCCCGGATCTTGCGCCCGGCCATGGCCGCGGCGGCCCCGGCGACCGGCGTCGAGCGCGAGCCGTAGGTGCCCAGTCCATAAGGAGCGGTGTCGGTATCGCCCTCCTCGACGGTGATGTTCTCGGCCGGCAGGCCGATCTCGGTCGCGAGGATCTGCGCGTAGGTGGTCGCGTGTCCCTGTCCCTGGCTGATGGTCCCGAGGCGCGCGATCGCCGAGCCGGTCGGGTGGATGCGGATCTCACACGAATCGAACATGCCCAGGCCGAGGATGTCGCAGTTCTTGATGGGTCCGGCGCCGACGATCTCGGTGAAGAAGGCCACGCCGATGCCCAGCAGGCTGCGGGTCTCGCCCTTGTCGAACGCGGCGCGGTTGGCCTTTTGCTCCTCGCGCAGCTTGGCGTATTCGACGGTGTCCATGGCCTTGGTCATGGCAGTGTGGTAATCGCCGCTGTCATATTCCCAGCCCATGGCCGAGGTGTACGGGAACTGCTCCTTCTTGATGAAGTTCTTCATGCGCAGCTCAGCGGGATCCATGTCCAGCTTGCGCGCAAGGATGTCGACCATGCGCTCGATGAAATAGCTGGCCTCGGTAACCCTGAACGAGCAGCGGTAGGCGACGCCGCCGGGCGCCTTGTTGGTGTACACGCCATCGACGGATACATGCGCGGCGGGTATGTCGTATGAGCCGGTGCAGATGTTGAAGAAGCCGGCCGGCCACTTGGTCGGATCGGCGCATGCGTCGAAGGCGCCGTGGTCGGCGATGGTGTAGCAGGACAGCGACGTGATGCGGCCGTCCTTGGTCGCGCCGATGCGCCCTTTCATGTGATAGTCGCGGGCGAAGGCGGTCGCCATGAGGTTCTCCATGCGGTCCTCGACCCACTTGACTGGAATGCCGGTCAGGAAGGTCACGGCGATCGCGCAGATGTAGCCGGGATAGACCCCGACCTTGTTGCCGAAGCCCCCGCCGATGTCGGGCGAGACGATGCGGATGTCGTGCTCGGCGAGCGGCGAGATCAGCGAAGCGACGGTGCGGACCGCATGCGGGGCCTGGAAGGTGCCGTAGACGGTCATCTTGCCGTTGACCTTGTCGTAGGACGCGACGCAGCCGCAGGTCTCGAGCGGACAGGGATGCACGCGCTGGTACGAGATCATGTCCTCGGCGACGACCTCGCTCGCTTCGAGCGCCTTCTCGGTGGCCTCGGCGTCCCCGAACTGCCAGTTGAAGATGTGGTTGTGGTGCTTGCGCTCGCCGTGGGCGCCCTCGGTCTTGCCCTTGAGGTCCTCGCGCAATTCGGGCGCGCCCTCATCCATGGCCTTGAACGGGTCGACGACCGGCGGGAGCTCCTCGTACTCGACCTCGACGGCTTCGACGGCGTCTGCGGCGGCGTAGCGGTCGGTGGCGACGACGAAGGCGATCTCCTGTCCCTGGAACAGCACCTTCTTGTCGGCGAGCACCATCTGCTGGTCGCCGGCGAGCGTCGGCATCCAGCCGAGATTGTGCGCGTCCAGCTCCGCGAAGGTGATGATGGCGACGACGCCAGGCATCTTCGAGGCCTTCTCCGTATTGACCTTGATGCGGGCGTGGGCGTGCTGCGAGCGCACGAAGTCGCCGAACAGCATGCCGGGCAGCTTGATGTCGTCGACGTAGTTGCCCTTGCCCTGGACGAAGCGGGAGTCCTCGACGCGGCGGCGGGAGGTCCCGATGCCGTTGAGTTTCTGCTTGCGCTCTTCAGCGCTGGCGGGTGCTTCGGGTGCTTCACTCATTTGGCTGCTCCAGCGGCGGTTTGGATGGCTTTGACGATGTTCTGGTAGCCGGTGCACCGGCACAGGTTGCCGGCGATGCCCTCGCGGATTTCCTGCTCGGACGGATTGGGGTTCTCCTGCAGCAGGCGCCACGCGCGGGTGATCATCCCCGGAGTGCAGTAGCCGCACTGCAGGCCGTGGTGCTCGCGGAAGGCTTCCTGCAGGGCGTGCAGGGCATCGGGGCTCTCAGCGATGCCCTCGATGGTGGTGACCTCAGCGCCTTCAGCCTGGACGGCCAGCATCATGCAGGACTTGACCGACTTGCCATCGACATCGACGGTGCATGCGCCGCAGTGGCCGGTATCGCAGCCGATGTGCGGACCGGTTAGATCGAGCTGCTCGCGCAGCGCGTGGATCAGCAGCGTGCGCGGCTCAACCTGGAGCTCGTGTTCCGCGCCATTGACCTTCAGCTTGATGGTTACTTTCTCTTCGCTCATGGGTAGTTCTCTCCTCTTCTTCCTAAGACTACTTGGCGCGCTCGATGGCGGCGCTGATGGCTTCCTTGGCCAGGACGCCGGTGAGCTGCTTGCGGAACGCAGCTGGTCCGCGGGGGTCCGGCTCCATGGGGTCCGACTGCTCCGCGGCCTTGTCCGCGGCGGCGTCTACATCGCCAGTGCTCTTGAGCGCTGCGGCCGCATCGGTCGCGAGAATCGGGGTCTCGCCGACATTGGTGAGGCCGATAGCGACGTTCTCGAGCGCATCGCCCTTCTTGGTGAGTACGACGCCGACGGCGGATGTGGCGTAATCGCCGATCTTGCGCTTTTGCTTGACATAGGCCCAGCCGTGGCCGGCGGGCAGGCTCGGAATCTTGATGCGCACGAGGATCTCCTCATCCTTGCGCTGGGTCGTGAGCGCGCCCTCATAGAAGTCGCGCGCCTTGACGCTGCGCTCGCCAGCTGAGCTTGCGAGTACGTACTCAGCGTCGAGGATCTGCATGATGGCCGGCATGTCATTGGCGGGATCGCCATTGACGGCGTTGCCGCCGACAGTGCCGCGATTGCGCACCTGCGGATCGGCGATCTGCCCTGCGGCCGCGCCCAGCAGCGGGCATGCTGACGCCAGCTCCTTGCTGGCGAGCACAGCGCTTTGGGTGACCATCGCCCCGAGGGTGATGGCGTCCGAGCCCACTTCGATGGCGCGCAGCTCTGCGATGCCATTGAGGTCGAGCAGCCGCTTGGGCTGCGCCTGGCGCATCTTCATCATGCTGACGAGGGTCTGGCCGCCGGCGAGTACGAACACGTCCTCGCAATCATCCTTGAGCGCCGCAACCGCATCCGCTACCGAAGCGGGCTTGGCATAGGCGAATTTGCCTGGTATCATAATTTTCTCTCCCTGAAGAGGCATTCTAGCATACTCATAAAATAGCCGGCTTGAGAGCAAGGTAGGGAAATCCAGTCCATGCAGATAAGCGACCAACAGCAGATCAAGGCCTCCCGCGAGCAGGTCTATGCCGCCCTCAACGACCCGGCGGTGCTCAAGAAGGCGATCCCGGGCTGCCAGGCATTGACCAAGGTCTCGGACACCGAGATGAAGGCGACGGTGGGCCTGAAGATCGGCCCGATCAAGGCGACGTTCAAGGGCGAGGTCCAGCTCAGCGACCTGCAGCCGCCATCTTCCTACACCATCACGGGCAAGGGCTCGGGCGGCGCGAGCGGCCATGCTTCGGGGACCGCGCGGGTGAAGCTCGAGGAGAAGGACGGCGGCACCCTGCTCAGCTATGAGGTCGAAGCGAAGATTGGCGGCAAGATCGCGCAGCTAGGCGGCCGTTTGGTCCAGGCGACGGCCAAGCGCCTGGCGGGTCAGTTCTTCGCCGCGCTGGGCAAGCACTTCGAGGGCGACGCCAAGGACGAGCAGCCGGCCAAGCCCAAGGCGGCGGAGCAGGCAGTGGAAGACGATGACGACGGCGAGCCGATCCCGACCTGGCAATGGGCGGTGGCCGGCGTGTTGACGGCGGCGGTGTTCGCGGCGATCATCTACTCGAACATCTAGGCGGTACCGGCCGCGGGAGTGCTGCAGCCATGCCGGCCAGCGACCGCGCCGCCATCCTCGCGTGGTACGAGCGCGAGTCCGAGCTGGCGCTGGCGACGGTGGTCGCGACCTGGGGCTCGGCCCCGCGTCCGGTCGGTGCGCTGCTGGCGGTAGACGCGAACGGAGCTTTCGAGGGCTCGGTATCCGGCGGATGCATCGAAGCGGCGGTGGTCGCCGAGGCGCAGCAGACTTTAGCAGACGGCAAGCCGCGGCTGCTGGAGTACGGCGTCAGCGATGAGGACGCCTTTGCGGTCGGGCTGGCCTGCGGGGGTGAGATCAAAGTGTTTGCCCAGCGGCTGGATGATGCGCTGGCCGAAGTACTCGTGCGCATTGAGAAACAGCGCGGGCAGCGCCGCGCTTGCGTAGCATGCACCGACATCAGCAGCGGGCAAGCGGAGTTGTTCTTAGCAGCGGATGAAAACGAGCTCGCGCAAGCGGCCTGGCAGCAGGAACAGGCCGGTCTCTCGACCATCGCCGGCAAGCAGTACTTCATCGAGCCCCAGCGCCCGCCGCTGCGGCTGGTGATCATCGGCGCGGTGCACATCGCACAGTCGCTGGTGCAGCTCGCGCAGCAGCTGGACATCGAGACCATCGTCATCGACCCGCGCACCGCCTGGGCTACTGAGGCCCGCTTTCCGGGTACGCAGCTGGTCTGCGACTGGCCCGACCGCGCCCTGCCCGACATCGAGCTGGATGGCTATACCGCAGTAGCAACGCTCACCCACGATCCGAAGATCGACGACGTTGCTCTGAAAGCGGTACTCGAGAGCGAAGTGTTCTACATTGGATCACTCGGCAGTCGCAAGACGCATGCGCAGCGTATTGAGCGCTTGACCGCAGCGGGGATCGACGCAGCCAAGCTCGAGCGCATTCAAGCGCCGATCGGGCTGGACATCGGCGCGCGGTCCGCAGCGGAGATCGCGCTGGCGGTGATCGCGCAGGTGGTCGAAGTCCGGCCGCGGCCTTGATGCGATGAAGTTCGGCCCGGTCAAGACCGCTGACGCCCGCGGGTGCATCCTGGCGCATGCCCTGCGCTTGCCCGAGGGCAGACTGGCCAAGGGCAAGCGCTTGAGTCCCGCCGACCTGCGCGCCTGTACGGACGCCGGCATCAATGAGTTGACGGTCCTGCGCCTGGATGCGGACGATGTGCTTGAGGATGTTGCGGTCGCGCGCGCGGCCAAGGCGATCGCAGGTACGCAGCTGCGCGTGACCAAGCCGGTCGCGGGCCGCGCCAACATCTTCGCGCGTGCCGCGGGTCTCTTGCGCGTCGACGCTGACGCGATAGCCAAGCTCAACGCCATCGATCCGATGTTGACGGTCGCCACCCTGCCCGACCGGCAGCCGGTGGTGGCCGGACGGCTAGCAGCGACCGTCAAGGCGATCTCCTTTGCGGTCAAGGGAGCCAGTGTGGGCAAGTGGGAGAGACGACGGGCGCCGCTGCGCCTAGCGGCCTACCGCAAGCTGCGGGCGGGCCTGATCCAGACCGTATTGCCGACGACCCGTCCCACCCTGCTCGCCAAGGGCGTGGCCCTAACCGAGCAGCGCCTGGCCGCCTGCGGAGCGGTATTATCCCAGCAGCAGACCTGTGCCCATGAGGTGTCTGAGCTTGCAGCAGCTATTGCAGCATCAAAAGCGAAGAGATTGAATCTGCTGTTGATTCTCGGCGCGAGCTCAGTCTGCGATCCGCGCGATGTAGTGCCTGCGGCGCTGAGGGCCTGCGGCGGCAAGGTCAAGCGAGTCGGGATGCCGGTAGACCCCGGCAACCTGATGGTATTGGGCCAGATGGGCGCGGCGCAGGTGGTCGGCATGCCCAGCTGCGCGCGCTCGCCCAAGGAGAACGGCTTCGATTGGGTACTACGCCGGATCTGCGCGGGCGAGAAAGTGGATGCGGCCGCCATCGCGGGCATGGGCGCGGGCGGGCTATTGGACGAGGTCCAGGAGCGTCCGGCCCGGCGTATGGGCAAGCCAGCGCCCGCTGCGGGCAAGAATCTGGCGGCGGTGGTGCTGGCTGCTGGTAGTTCGCGACGCATGGGCAAGGACAACAAGCTGCTGCAGTCCTGGCGCGGCCAGCCGCTGCTGCTGCATGTGGTCAAGTCCCTGCTGAAGGCTAAGCAAGCGGGCCTGCTGCGCCGTATCGTGGTGGTGCTAGGACACGAAAGAACGAAAGTAGCTAAGCTGTTGCGTGGCCTGGATGTGGCGACGATTCACAATCCGGCCCATGCAACCGGCATGGCCTCGACCCTGAAGGCCGGCATCGCGAGCCTGGGCAGCGATATCGACGGCGCCTTCGTGTGCCTAGGCGACATGCCGCAGCTGGATCCTGCCCTGCTGGACCAGCTAGCGGCCGCCTTTGATCCTGCGGCCGGCAAGGATATCGTGGTGCCGGACTGCGACGGCAAGTACGGGCATCCGAAGCTGTTCGGCGCGGGTTATTTCGATGACATCATGCGGCTGGAAGGAGATGTCGGCGCCCAGGCAGTGATTGGAGCGAACCGCGCCAGCCTGGCGCTGGTGCCGGCGGGACGGGAGGTGTTGTTTGATATTGACACGCCCGCGCAGCGAGCAAAGAAATAGTTTGTGGCTGAGTTCAACGTCCCCAACCGCACCATCTTCCACGGGGATAATCTCAAGTTCCTGCGGGGCATCAACTCCGACAGCGTAGACCTGGTCTATCTGGACCCGCCGTTCAATAAGAACCAGCGTTTCTTCGCACCTCGTGTCAGCAAGAAGGACAAGACCAGGAAGCGGGCGTTCGATGATGTCTGGCTGGCATCCGAGCACAAAGACAAGACCCTCGAGTACCTTGAAATGGTGGCCAAGGAGGATGAGGAGCTGTGCGATTGGCTGCGCAGCATCAATTCCATCGATTCAGACCGCCAGGAGCGCAACTACTGCTACCTGGTCTACATGTCGATCCGGCTATTGGAGTGCCGCCGCATCCTCAAGTCGACCGGCTCCCTGTTCCTGCACTGCGACGACACCATGAGCCATTGGCTCAAGATCACCCTCGACTGCATCTTCGACGAGGGCAATTTCCGCAATGAAATCACCTGGCGGCGCACGTCCGCGACCAAGGGCGACGCCAAGCACCGGGCGGGCCGGATCGTCGACAGCATCTTTTGGTACTCCAAGACCGACGAGTGCAAGTTCAAGGGCTTCTATGAGGGCAAGGGCGAGCTGGACTTGCTGGAGTTTCCCCTGACCGTAAACGGCAAGCCGGCCAAGGACAACGGTCCTATCATGCGCAGCAGGACCCGCGACCTGCCCGCCTCCCTCGATTACGAGTGGCGCGGCATCAGGCCTGAGTACGGCTGGGATGTGACCAAGGACAAGCTGGAGCGGTTCTACCAGGAAGGCAAGGTAACGATCACGACCAAGCGCGGGGTCAAGGTGGCTCGGCGAGCCATCACCTACGACGATTACCCGGGCAAGAAGCTGGGCGATCTGTGGACCGGCCTGTACCTGTCCAAGTCGGAGCTGACCAACTACGCCACACAGAAGCCGGTCAAGCTGCTGCATCGGATCATCCTGGCGACCACCGATGAGAAGGACGTGGTCGTCGACCCTTTCTGCGGCTGCGCGACCACCTGCGAGGCTGCCGACAATGAGAACCGCATCTGGGTCGGGATGGACATCGAGTCCGGCGCGCGCGAGGAGATCGACCGGCGGCTGCCGGACCTCGGGCGCGACGACATCCACTTCACGGCCACCGAGCCGGTACGCACCGACGGCAACAAGCCCTCGCGCGAATCGCGCTGGGTGTACATCCTCAAGGACGAGAGCGAGGATGAGTGGCACAAGGTCGGCATCGCCAAGGACCCGCGGTCGCGCGAGAACTCATACCGCACAGGCAAGCGCCGGCGCGAATCGGTGAAGTTCGTCTACAAGGTCCAGACCGAGAAGTTCCGGGAGCTCGAGCAGCACTTGAGCGACAAGTTCGAGAACGATCACGAATGGCTGAAGGCCAGCGTCGCGGACATCAAGAAGGCGATCCGCGCGTTCTTGAAGCGCGGCTCTGGGAAAAGCTAGAAAGAGCTCCCTACCCAGCAACCGCATAGGTATGATAAGATTTTTCCCATGCCCTTCCTAGAAGACAGCGAGTTCAAGCCTCTGAAACACGATCTCAAGGTGGGATCCTTGGTGTTCAATGAACGCTATTATGGAAAGGGTTGCCGCCTAGAAATCATTGTAGGGCGGTGCCAAAAGCCCGCCAATACCTCCGCCGCCCCCCCCCCCGTCTGAATTAACAAAGGGCCTGCTCAAGGCGTACCAGAAGCAGAAGGAGCATCGCTCCTATCCGGTTCTAGCAATAATTTGCTCCGATGAGGAAGTTCGTGTCTGCGGTCCTCATGGCGAAAAACCTGCTTCATTCAACACGAGCGACGCTGAGGCTGTAAAGCGAATTTGCCTATATGCTTTGCGTCTTACCAATTCTAATGCCTGCATAAGGTACCTGTTGGAAACCTTGCCACTGCTTCTAACTCCTCTACCAGGCATTAAAAACGAGGGCTTGCTTTCCACTCATGAGCTTCAGCTAGGCGTGCGCGCAGGAAAAGCTTGGAAGGAAGCACAAGAACATTCTCTTCCCCTCCTGAGGGATAGGCGCGTCGGGGTAGAAATGCTTGGAGGATTAGGATACACAATAAAGAAAACAACTAAAGTCTCTATCCTTTCGGCGCAAGAAGGCAAACTAGCGGTTGCACTACTGCTAAATGAGGAGAGTTCGCGAGAAGCTAAATCTTCACAATATAACGAATACACACCTCTTGCATATGCTTTTGCTGAGGCTAGGCATGAAAATCTGCCCTGGGTCTTTATACTTCAAGGGGACAAAATCAGAATTTACTCAACTGACAGCAAATTCGGCATCAGCAAGAACCCGGCCGACACCTCATTTATTGAAGTTAGCCTTGCTGTCCTAGATCAGGAAAACGCTGGTTTCTTATGGATGATCTTCTCAAGCAAGGCGCTAGCTACTAATGGCTACATATATGAAATCAAAAAGCAATCCGAGAGATATGCCGAGAAATTAACTGAGAATCTGCGTGCATGCGTTTATGGCGAGGTAATGCCTAGTTTGGTTCAGGGAGTAATGGAGGCGCGCAACATACCCAATCCAGACAGAACGGAACTCGATTTGGTCTATGAAATTTCAATTAATATCCTATATCGGCTACTTCTTGTGGCATATGCAGAAGATCGGAATTACCTGCCTTATGCGAACAATAGCGAGTACCAGGAACGCTCCCTCAAGCAAAAGGCCATTTATCTCAGAGGTCAATCAGTCATAGATTTGGAGTCCCATCATCATTGGACAGACATTCAAGCCCTCTGGGAAGCAATCTATGCTGGCAATAAAGAGTTCGGCCTGCCTGAATACGGCGGCTCAATCCTAAGTAAAGAAAAAAGCGAGTCCGAGATAGGCTACTATATATCACAGTTGAAGATCAAGAACAAGTTCTTAGTGCCTGCTCTAAAGCAGTTATTATTAACCGAAACAGGCGATGGCCTGCATACCGTGGATTTTCGCAGCCTAAGCATAAGGGAGTTTGGCTCCATTTATGAAGTAATGCTTGAAAAGGAGGTGACACTAGCCAAGGAAGATATTATAGTAAAGGGCAAACTAATGGCAAGCAAAGGAGAGTTTTACATCCACAATCAATCCGGCTTTCGCAAGATGTCTGGTAGTTTCTATACACCTGAGCCTCTCGTTAACCACCTGCTAGATCGGAGCCTTGAGCCAGCACTAACGGAGCATCTGAACAAGCTAGACACTTGCCGGGACAAAGATCTGCCAGACAAATTATTTAACTTCAGCGTAGCAGATATAGCCATGGGATCGGGACATTTCTTGATAGCTGCCATCGACAGAATCGAGAGACGTTTCACCGAGTGGCTGCGCAATAAAGAAAGCAAAAGCATTAAAAATCTAGTAGGAAAACTGGAAAAGGCCGCGAGAGGAAATATGAAGACCTGCTCTGCCCCGATGGAAATAGACACCAGGAATATTCTCAGGAGAATCATAGCATATAGATGCATCTATGGTGTGGACATAAATAGACCAGCCGTGACTCTAGCGCGGTTGTCTGTCTGGTTGCACACCTTTGTACCTGGGCTTCCATTGTTTCTGCTCGACAGAAATTTGAAGCATGGGAACTCCCTGGTAGGCATCGCAAGCGTCAATGACATAAGGAATTCTCTTGACAAAGACACTATCGACTTCTTTGACAATGGTTTTTCCTCTTACTTCTCTAGGATAGCAGGCCGCCAGTTAAATAAGCTTGCTTCAATGCACTTCATATCAACCAAAGATGTCAAGAATACCAAGATTCTGCTCGCGCAAATAGAAAAGCAAAGCTCAGATGTGAAGAAATTGATGGATTTGTTGATAACTAGGAAATTAACGGATGATCCCGAAATATCTCAAGTTAATTTCGAGACCTGGAACCCTAGCAAGAAGTCTTATGTCACTAAGGAAGCCTACAATAAGGCCAAGGACTTGTTGGCAGACCTGAATGTTATTCATTTCCCTCTGTCTTTCCCAGAGATCTTTGCACAGGAAGCCGGCCATTTCGATGTTGTAGTCGGCAACCCTCCCTGGCAAAAAATCAAAATAACCGCGACTAGTTGGTTATCACGTTACTTTCCCGGCTTGAAAGGAAAATCACCGGATGTCCAAAGAAGAGAGAGGGAGAAGATTTTTAAAGAAAATCCAGATTTGTATGACAAATATCTCGCAGATAAGAAACGTGTTGACTACATGAGAAAAGTGATTATGAGCGGAAACTACCCAGGAATCGGTAAAGGAGATCCTGATTATTTCATGGCATTTGCCTGGCGTTTTATGGCTATTGCAGAGGCCAATGGTGGCAGCGGCAGCGGTGGTAGCGGTGGTTATGGCGGCGGTACGGGCCGGATTGGAGTGGTGATGCCCCGTAGCATATGCATCTCAGCAGGGACCTATAAATTCAGAAAAATGCTGTTTGAAAACGGATGGCATATGGACCTGCTAACCTTGCAAAATAAATCCAAATGGGTTTTTGCCGAAGTTCATGCTAGTTACACCATCGCCTTGATAAATCTGCACAGACCTCAGAAAGCTAGCCAACACATTGATTGCCTGGGGCATAAGATAACTGCCGCGGAGTTTTCCAAGCCTCTGCCGTCGCCAATGCGCCTGTATCATAAGGATTTACTTAAATGGAGCTCGATATTAGCGATCCCAATCATCCCTAATCAAAAAGGTTATTTATTGCTAGAAAAATTCTACCTATACCCCCGCCTGTCTGATTGCGATTGCTTCCATGCTTTTCCTTTTGGGGAATTGCACATTACAAAAGACAAAAGCCTTTTTAAATCATCCATAAAAGGAACAGCTTCCTGGCCGGTTTATCGCGGCAAGAACATCAATATTTATGATTGTGATGCCAACAGCAGTCAAAGGCTTGTGGCCAATCCCAATGTCGTTTTGCCCTATCTTCAGAAAAAAAGAATCAATTCTGGATCCAACAGTATTTGGAGCAAATTTTCTCAAGAGCACTTGAATGACCCAGATACCCTCCCGGCCCATAGGGCGAGGCTTACTTATCGAGAAATAGCGCGATCCACTGACAGGAGAACCATGATAGCCTGCCTTGTTCCACCTCATGTTTTTCTAGCGTCAATAGGATCGCTAATACTCCCTGAAGGAGATGAGCAAGACGAAGCGTACCTCCTAGGAATCCTTTGCTCCATGCCGCTTGACTGGCTCGTACGTAGGTTTGCAGAAGCCAAGATTTATTTTGATATGATTCTAAATCTACCTATCCCAAGGCTGAGTCGCACTAACCCAATACGGCTTGAAATCATCAATGTCTCTGGCATGCTAGCCGCTAAAGACCAAAGATTCTCTGACTGGGCAGCCAAAGTCGGAGTTCCTTGCGGAGCCTGCACCGGTCAAGAACAGGATGAACTTCTTGCAAAGCTAGATGCTTTATCCGCCCTAGCCTATGAATTGACTGAAAAGCAACTTGTCTACATCTATGACACATTTCATAGCGGACCACAGGGTTACTATAAAGAACGTCGCAAGAAAGCCATTCTCTATTACCGGGAACTTATTGGAAGAATCAAATGAAATCAAAATTGATCCAAAACTCTAAATCTACATCCATGCTCAAAGCATGCCGAGCAGTTGCCTCTAAGGCTCTTGTGAAATCCATCTCGGTCGCAACTGCCTTTATCTCCCTTCCCGGCTTGATTGCCATCTCTAAGCTCCTTAGCACTCAGGGAATCAAGTATGTCAGAATTCTCATCGGAGCTCACCCATCGCGACGGCTTTCTGACTGGCGTTCCCCTGGCAACGATCACCTCAAAAACCAAACAGATAAGCAGCGCTCTAGCCTTACCAGGGAGTTTGGCATGACCCCTTTCGAGAAAGGGCCAAGGGATGCCCTGATAAAACTTGGGCGGGAAGCGCAAGATGGGAGAGTTCAAATCAGAATCTATACAGAGAACTTCATGCATGCGAAGACCTATATCTTCTCGGATGAATCTGGCGGGGAAGGTGAAGTTATTGTCGGCTCGTCGAATTTGACTAATGCCGGTCTTCAGAGCAATATAGAGATGAACATTAGTAATAAAGAAGAGCCTTCGTTCAAAGAGGCGATGGGATGGTTCAATGATCTTTGGGAGCAAGCAGAAGAATTTCCTATCCTGGAGGCGGCGCAAAGGGCCACGGAACTCAAGACACCTTATGAAATATTCCTGCGTGTGCTGTGGGAAGTGTACAAGGATGATCTTGGCAATGAAGCAAGCAACGCCCGCCTCACTAGCTTTCAGCTACATGGCGTCGATCGTGCTCTGCGCATACTTAAACAGAGACGAGGAGTTATTGTCGCTGATGAAGTCGGCCTTGGTAAGACATATATTGCCGGGGAGATTATTAAGGAATTCCAAGAAAATGGGCAACGATCATTGATTATCTGCCCTGCCGCCCTTCGAGAAGCAGTTTGGGAAAAACATTTGGAGAAAATGGGGTTGCCCTATACGAAAATATTGTCCTACGACCAGTTTGGAAAATACGATCAGTTTGATGGGATCAGCAGCCAGTCAAGCACAAATGACTCGGGAAAAGAAATTGACAGGCATCAGCTAATTGTCATAGATGAGGCTCATAACTATCGCAATTTAAAAGCACCGCATCGAGGTGGTGCGCTGACTAGTTTCCTGCGTGGCAGGCGCAGAGATGTTCTGATGCTTACCGCAACTCCAGTCAACAACTCTCTATGGGACCTGTACAGGCTGATGATGTATTTCCTTAAGCAAGACACCGCTTTTAGTGACAAGCGCATTCCTTCCATCAAAGAAAGATTCAGCAAAGCGATGGAATCTGAAGATTATTCGCGCATACCTAACCTTTTGTTTGATATCATAGATGCGACTACGGTCAAGCGCACTAGGAAGTTCATCAAGTCATTCTACTCAGATCAACTTATTCAGACCGAAGCAGGAGAAAAGAGAATTATCTTCCCTACTCCCGTTCCTTCTACAATCAAATATGATCTTGATGAAGAAATGCCTGCCATATATGGCTTGGTCGAAAAATACCTGGATTGTGAAAATCCTGACTGCTTGAGCATGGCCATTTACAAGACAGATTACTACCGCGATGATGTCGCTGAAGGCGCTCGCAGGCGTCTTGATGCCATGGCTGGCCTCATCATGAGTGGATTGCTCAAACGTTTCGAATCGTCCGAGGCAGCATTCAGAAAATCCCTTCAAAGAAAAATGGCCCAGCATGAGAAGTTTCTCGAGAAGCTAGAGCAGGGTTATGTGATTGGGAAGGTGTATTTCGACAGCAGCCTCGAGTTCTCTGCGGAGGATGACGATTATGAATTTGATGAAAAGGACTTGGACGTGTCCGAGTACCCTGTCACTAGTCAATACAACGTCAAAGAGCTTAAGGAGCACGTTAGCAGTGATCTAGCTAAGCTCCGGGAGATATATAACAAACTCAAAGGCCTCACACCTTCAGACACTAAGTACCGCAGAGTCGTGGAAGAACTTGAGTTGATTGCCAAGGAGGCTAGTAAAACAAAAGATGATCAATCTCGTCGAGACCGAAGTAAAGTGATCATTTTCTCCTTCTTTGCGGACACCGCCGAAAAGATTCATCAGGCTCTTGAAGACACTATTAAAAATAATAGCAAGCTCGCCTGCTATCTGAACAATGACGGCGAGCCTCGGCTTGATTTAATAACAGGGGATCACAGGCGTAGCAGATTTGAGATGGCGAAACGTTTTGCGCCTCGGAACAACGGCGGCCACGAAATGCATGACAAAATCGATATTCTGGTGTCAACCGATGTCATGGCTGAAGGAGTTAACCTTCAGCAAGCGGGCAACCTTATCAACTATGACCTGCCCTGGAATCCCATGCGCCTGGTACAGCGACATGGACGGCTAGATCGCATCGACAGTCCCCATGACAAGATCTATCTTCGCTCGGTATTCCCAGACGATAGGCTTGATGGGCTGCTGAAGCTAAAGAAGAAGATAGACCAGAAGATTTCATGGGCGGCTAGTTCCGTAGGTGTTGTTTCTCCTGTGAAAATGGGCGTCAGCCGCGACCAAGTGTTTGTCGACACCCAGGAAGAAATCCTTAGAATTCGTAAAGAAGATCCAAGCATCTATGAAAATGCGGGAATGAGAAGCAGCCCCCGTTCCGGTGAAGAGTACCGCCAGATATTGCGTGATGAATTGGAGCAACACAAGGATCGTATCTCTGAATTGCCTATGCAGTCAGGCTCTATTATGCGCAAGGGAAACAAGCAGGGTATGTATTTCTTAGCCGAAATTAAAAACAAGCTTTTCCACTGTTTCATCCATACCAATAAGAGCTGGAAGCCTATCCTGGATAAAAAACCCTCAGGCAAGCAAGTCAATCTTGTCAGCACGGATCTAGGCAACTGCCTCAACATCATCGAGTGCCAACCGGAAAAGGAGACGGTTCACGATAGCAAGACCAAAGAGAAAGCTTATGGCCTATGGTCCGAGGCTCGGGAAACCATGAAGGCTGACTGGGAGTGGCATACCAAACCTAAGAATTTGCAACCCAAAATCACAGGAATCAACCGCAGAGTTGATGAGTTTCTTCGTAAAAGGAAGATTCCTTCCAGTTTGGATGATCAATCCGTCGAGCGGGCTCTCAAGATTCTGAATGCTCTATGGCCACATGAATACCAGGTCGAGATGCGCAAAAAATTCAAGAGCGGCCAAGGCAATCCGACTGAGCTTTATGAGCAATTGATTAAATACATTAACAATTGCGGCCTTGATCCTGCTGAGTACCCTGAGCCTTTCGATGAAATCAGTGATGAAGACATCCAACTGATAGTCTGGATGGCGATATTACCGGAGAAGGAATAAACACAGGAGCTGCTTGCGCTCTGTCCGTCCTCCTCTTCATTCTTTCTCCAGCTTAAACGCCACGTCGCCCTCCTCGTTCGCGTCGACGTAGATCTGATACTTCTCCCGGGCCGCGTTCAGCGCCAGCTGGTACAGGCCAATCCCCATGCCCGCGCTCGAGGGCAGCGGCGCGTTGAACATCCGCTTGTGCACCGCTTCTGGAATCTCGCTGCCGTTGTCACGCACCACTAGCGCCGGGCCCTCCAGCAGCTCAACCACAACCTTCACCTCGCCTTCGATGCCCTGCTTGCGCAGGGCGTTGTGGGTCAGGTTCTCCAGCGCCCGGTCGAAGAGCTCCGCCGGGATCGTAGGCTCGTCGTCGCCCAGCTCCAGCGCGCAGCGGAACTCAACCTGCGCGCTCGGCACCCGCCGTCGCGCGCCCTCCCACCACTGCTTCAGCGGCATGCGACCCTGGTTCGCCATCGCCAGGCTCTCGCCCTTGAGCTGCCCCAAGCTCTCTTCCAGCCGCTTGCTCAGCGCCAGCAGCCGATCTTTCTGCCGCGCTGGAAAGGCGTCCTCGCCCTGCTCTCCGCCGCGCGCGCACAACAGGTTGATCGCATGCAGGATGTTCTTGATGTCATGCGTGGTGCGCGCGCCCAATTCATGCACCGACTTCATCGTCGCCTCAGCCGTCAGCCGCTGCTCGCGTTCCTTCGATTGCCGGAACTCAGACGCCACCCGCGCCAGCAGCCACAAGCTGAACAGCCGCGTCGGCGTGATCGCGCGCGCCGAGTACAGGCACAGCGTCGCCTCGCCTAGCGGCAGCTGCGCCAGGCGGCCCTCGTCGCTGCCGGCCAGCTTGTGCTCGCTGCCCTCGTCCCAGCCCACACCCACCAGGCCGGTGCGCTCCAGCAGCCGCTCCATCGCCTGCTGCCAGAAATCGACCGCGTCCGCCGTTGCGCCGGCCAGATCGGTCATCTCCTGCATCCACTCCTCAATCGGCACGTTCAGCGACAGCACATGCCGGAAGAAAATCGTCGACAAGCCGCCGCCGATGCTCGGGCTCCACAACACCCAGGCGGCCGCGCTCGCCGCCATCGCGATGGTGAAGACCGCCAGCAGCACCCGCAGGTAATCGGCGTCCGGCACCTGCACATATGACAGCGCGACTCCCAGCGAGACCAGCGCCAGCAGCAGCGCGAACAAAGCGCAGATGATGGGCTCGGCCGGCGGCCGGCTCGGATCCCTCAAGCTCAGGACATAGGCCAGGGCCCAGGCGCCGTAGGCCACCCACAGCAAGCCGCGCAGGTCGGGCCATTCCGGCCCCGCGGCGCTCTCCAGCAAATTGGGCAACAGAAAGAAGAACAGCAGCAGCAGCAGGAACAGCACCTGCAGCGTGCCCGTCAGGCGCGACAGCGTCGCTGCCCCGCCGAGAATGGAATTGAGGCCGACGCCGGCCAGCGCGCACAGCCAGAACGCCAGGGGCCAGCCATGCTGGTAACAGGCCAGGGCGGCCGTCGCCACCGTCGCCAGCAGCAGCAGGCGGTAATGTTGCCGCAGCTCGCGCTGGCGCCACAGCGCCGGACCCGCCAGAATCAGGGCGTGGAGCGCGCCCGCGCCCGCCTGCAAGGGACTGCCCGCGCTGCCCGCCAGCACCACCTGGTACAGCAGCAGATAGGCTAGCAGCGGCAGCAGCCGCAGCGCCAGGACGGGCAAAGGACCGCTCATAGCATAAAATTTATTTTACGAAGAGCAGCGTTTAACCGGCACCGCAACACTACAATGAAAGCAACCGCTCCCGCCACCCAGAGCAAGGCCACCGTCATCGGCATGGTGCTCACCTTCGCCAACTACACCTTCCGGGAAATGATCTCCAACCGGCTGTTGGTGCTCATCGCCCTGTTCGCCATCCTCGGCCTGGGCCTCGCCAGCTTCCTCTCGGAGGTCGCCATCACCGAGCACGAACAGGTCCAGCTCGCGCTGGTCGCGGCGCTGTACCGCTTCTGCGCCGTCTTTCTCATGATGGTCTTCGTGATCTCGAGCATCGTGAGGGAGTTCAACGACAAGTGCCTGGAGCTGTACCTCGCGATGCCGATCTCGCGCACCATCTACTTCGCCGGCAAGGTCTGCGGCTTCATCCTCTGCGGCTTCGTGCTCTCCTTGGTCTTCGCGGCGGTCATGCTGCTGTATACCGACTGGCAGACCCTGCTGCTGTGGTGCATCTCGCTCACCGCCGAGCTCGCCATCGTCTCGGTCTTCGCCTTCTTCGCCGTGCTCACCTTCAACCAGCAGATCACCGCATCGGTCTTCATCACTTTCTTCTTCTACATGCTCTCCCGCATGACCGACACCATCCAGCTGATCTCCGAATCGCCCATCATGGCCGAGACCCTCGGCAACAACATCCTGGAATTCATGCTGTCGATCCTGCGCATGGTCCTGCCGCGGCTGTCGAACTTCACCCAGACCGACTGGCTGGTCTATGGCGGCGGCTGGGAGCAGCTGCCGCTGATCCTGGGCGCGACCGTGGTGTACTGCGTCCTGCTCGGCGCCATGGCGATGTGGGACTTCATGCGCAAGAACATCTAGGCGACCATGGCGCGTAGACGCTCCGCCCTGCGGTCCTTCCGCTTCCGGCTCATCGTCGCCGAGGAGTACCGCCCGCTCGAAGCGGTCCCCAAGCTGGCCTTCGCCGTGACCTGGGCGCTGATCATCGGGCTGCTCGCCGTGCAGGTCAGCATCAACAACCAGATGCCGCCGCCCAAGCGCGGCGCCATCGACCTGCCGCCGCCGCCGCATCCGCTCGCCCTGCACGCCCTGTCGGCCGGCGACGAGGTCGCTACCTCCAAGGCGCTGATGCTGTGGCTGCAGTCCTTCGACAACCAGCAGGGCCAGTCGATCTCCTATCTCGAGCTCGACTACGACCAGGTGGTTGCATGGCTGGACGCCATCCTCGAGCTCGACGACCGCAGCCACTATCCGCTGCTGTCGGCCGCGAACGTCTATGCGCTGGTCAACGTCCCGCCGAAACTGCGCACCCTGGTTGAGTTCATCCGCGAGCGCTTCGCCGCGAACCCGGCCAAGAACTGGCGCTGGATGGCGTCGGCGACCACCACGGCGAAGAACCGCATCAACGATTTGGGCCTGGCGCTGCAGCTGGCCCGCGAGCTGCGCCTCGGGACCCAGGACATGGACCACGTCCCGGGCTGGGCCAAGCAGATGGAGGTCTTCCTGCTGCAGGACCTCAGCGAGTACGAGCAGTCGGCCGAGCTGGTCCTGCGGCTGGTGCGCGAGGGCCGCATCACCGATCCGCAGGAGTTCAAGCTGCACGTCGACCGGCTCGAAAAGCTGCTGCGGCAGGACATCGTCGAGCAGCAGATGGTGGACAAGGAGCAGCTCGAGCCGCTGCACAACAAGCTGAACCTGATCTACGAAGAGTACCTCAAGCGCTCTATATAAGCAGCCGGGTCGCCAGGCCTAAGAAGACCATGAAGCCGAGGCAGTCGGTCAAGGTGGTGACGATGACCGCGGTCCCCAGGGCGGGGTCGCCCTTGAGGCGCTGCAGCAGCAGCGGAATCAAGAAGCCGGCCGCGGCGGCGAGGAAGAAGACCAGGACCATCGACAGCATGAGCACCAGCGCCAGGCCCCCGTCCTGGTAGAAGGCCAATGAGAACAGCCCGACGACCAGGCCCCAGAACAGGCCGTTGATCAGGCTGAGCAGCAGCTCGGAGCGCAGCAGGCTCAGCCAGTTCGCGCCGGTGATCTGCCCCAGCGTCAGGGCGCGGATCGCCAGGGTGGCGGTCTGCATGCCGGTGTTCCCCGCCATGCTGGCGATGATCGGCATCAAGGACGCGAGCGCGACCAGCTGGACGATGGTCCCTTCATAGGACCCGACGATGCGCGAGACCACGAAAGCGGCGCAGAGGTTGACGAGGATCCAAAAGCCGCGGTTGCGCAGGCGCTGGGCCAGCGGCGCATAGAGGTCCTCCTCATCCTGCATGCCGGTGGCGGCCAGCAGCTCATCGTGCTGGTCCTGCCGCAAGTGGTACATGAGCTCGTCGATGGTCACCCGTCCGATGACGGCGTCATGCTCATCGACCACCGGGGCCGAGATCAGGTCATAGCGCTCGAAGATGGCGGTGGCGTCCTCGATGCTCATGTCGTGTCGCAGCCGGTGGACGCGCTCGGCGACCATCACCTCGCTGACCGGCGTGGAACCGTCGCTGAGGATAATCCGCTTCAGCGGCAGGACGCCGGCGAGATGCTGGTCCTCATTGACGACGAACAGCTTGTCGCAGTGCGGCGGCAGCTTGCCCGCCCGCTTGATCTGCTGCGCGACCTCGGCGACGGTCGCGGTGGCGGCAACCGTGAACTTGAAATACTCCATGATCTCGCCCACGGTACCCGGCGCGAAAGTCAGGCTGCTCAGCAGCTGGGTGTGGTCGCGGAAGCCGGCGGCGGCGATCATCTCCGCGCGGCGCTTGGGCCCGAGCAGCCGCAGCAGGCCGGCGGCCTCATCGACTTCGCAGGCGCGCAGCGTGGCGCTGAGCTGCTCCTGGTCCATGCCCACGAGCATGGCGCGGGCGGCGACCTCGCTCATGTCGGTGAGCACGTCCGCAAGCCGCGGCGGCTGCAGCGCCGCGGCCACCGCCATGCGCTGGGCTGGGCTGAAGGTCTCGAGCATGTCGGCCAGGTCGGCCGTGAGCAGGGCCGCGACGGCCTCGGCGAGGCGCGCGGCGGCGGTACTGCCGTCCTCTGCTCCAGCGGCGATCTCGGCCGCCGCGGCCGTCGCCTGCTCCAGCCGGCTGGCCAGCAGGCTGGCGTAGAGCCGCTCCTGCTCGGCGGTCGCTGCCGTGCCGTCGTTCATGGTGTAAAATAGCGGATTCTATGCATATGAATGCCGACAACGCCGGAGGTGAGCGCTAGCCGTGGGCTGGGCCAAGGAACGCCATTTCGAGCTCGCGCTCGTGATCAATCCGGAATACGCCGAGCAGACGGGGAAAATCGCCGAATTGTTCCGCAAGGCGATCAAGGGCGGCGGCGGCCGGCTCACCCGGGAGGAAGAATGGGGCCGGCGGCAGTTCGCCTATCGCATCGACAACTATTCCAAGGGGTATTACCTCCTGCTCAACTTCGCCGCCAAGGGCCGCGAAGCGGTCGACGCCATCGAAGAGAACCTCGAGAACAACGATTCCATCCTGCGCTCATTGCTGAGCCGTACCGCCGGCCCCGCCCAGGGACCGAGCCCGATCGAGCTGGCTATCCAGGCCAAGGCCGCCGAGGAGGAAGCGTCCTAGCATGCCTTTCCGCCGCCGCCGCACCAGCACCCGCACCAAGAAGCCGCCGCATCAGCTGCTGCTGGGCCGCCGCCGCCGCCGCTGCCCCTTCGCCAAGGACGACATCAAGGAAATCGATTACAAGGACGTCGAGCTGCTGCAGCGCTACATCGGCTCGGACGGCAAGGTGATTCCCTCGCGGGTGACGGGCGTCAGCGCCCGCATGCAGCGCAAGCTCACCATCGCGATCAAGCGCGCGCGGCACCTCGCCCTGCTGCCCTACACCGACCATCACTGCATCAACGGGAACATAGGCTCATGAGCAGCATCCAGGTGATCCTGCTCCGCGACCATCCCACCTTGGGCAAGATGGGCGACGTGGTCAAGTGCAAGCGCGGCTACGTGCGCAACCACCTGCTGCCGAACCGCTTGATCGAGATCTACTCCAGCGAGGCCCGCGCCTCCTTTGAAAAGCGCAAGCAGGAGCTGATCGCCGAGCAGGAAGCCGCCGAGGCTGCCTTGCGCGAGCTGCATGCGAAGCTCGACGGCTACAAGCTCAAGACCTCGGTCCAGGCCAAGGAGGACGGCAGCCTGTACGGCTCGGTCGCGAAATCGACGGTGGTCGACCTGCTGCGCGCGAAGGGCTATGCGATCAAGCGCAACCAGGTGCGCATGCCCGATGGCGAGACCATCCGCAACACCGGCGTCCACAAGGTCGGCATCGAAGTCGGGCCCGGCCTGCATGCGACCCTCGACTTCGCGATCAACGCGAGCAAGGGCTGATGAGCGCGGCCGAGCAACTGCCCGAGGTCAGCATCCGCGAGCTGATCAAGTCGGGCGCCCACTTCGGGCACCGCAAGCGCTTCTGGCACCCGAGCTTCCGCAAGTACATCTTCGGGGTGCGCAACAACCTGCACATCATCAACCTGGACGAGACCAAGAAGGGCCTGCTCGAAGCGGCCCGCACCTGCCGCGAGATCGCCGCGGCCGGCAGCAAGGTCATGTTCGTATGCACCAAGCCGGCGGGCGCCGAGGCCACCAAGCTCGAGGCCGAGCGCTGCGACATGCCGCATGTAACGCATCGCTGGCTGGGCGGGCTGCTGAGCAACTACAAGACGATCTCGAACTCGGTCAAGCAGCTCGAGGAGTACGAGGAGAAGTGCAAGCCGGAGAACCTGCGCAGCATGACCAAGAAGGAAGGCCTGCGCATGCTCACCAAGCTGCGGCGCCTGCAGCTGACGCTCAACGGCGTCCGCGGCATGCCGGGCTTGCCGCAGGCGCTGTTCGTCATCGACGCGGGCTATCATCACATCGCGATTCGCGAAGCGCGCAAGATCGGCATGCTGGTGATCGCGGTGGTGGACACCAACTACTCGGTCGAGGGCATCGACGTCGTCATACCCGGCAACGACGATTCGACCCATTCGATCGGCATTTATCTCAAGACGGTCGCCGACGCGGTGATCGCGGGCCATGCTTCCAGCCGCGGCGCGGCGGGCAGCGTGGCGGACAACGGCCACAGCAAGGGCTGAGCGCCTTGCCTGTTTCAGCGCCGCCATGGAAGTAACTGCGGCGGCCATCAAGCAGCTCCGCGAGCAGACGGGCGCGGGCTTCGCCTTGTGCAAGCAAGCGCTCAGCGAATGCGGGGGCGACGACGCCAAGGCCAAGGAGTGGCTCAACGTCAAGGGCGCGAGCGCGGCCGAGAAGAAGGCGGGGCGCGCGACCACTGAGGGCGCGATCGCGGCGGCGGCCGGGCCCGAGCGCATCGCGCTGGCTGAGGTCCTGAGCGAGACCGACTTCGTCGCGGGCAACGAGGCCTTCCGCGCCCTGGCGGACGCGGTGGCGGCGGCGGTGCTGGCGGGCGCACAGGACGCAGGGGAGCTGGACACGGAGACGGTGGCCGGCTTGCAGGCCGAGGGCGGTACGGTCGAGGAGCTGCGCGCGGCGGCGATGCTCAAGATCGGGGAGAACATCCAGCTGGGGCGCGCGGTGGTACTGGCGAAGGCCGAGCCGGAGGCGACACTGCATTCCTACATCCATCACAACGGCAAGATAGGGGTGGTGGCCTGCGTGGCCTGCGGCGGCGATGAGGAAGTGGGCAAGAACATCTGCTTGCAGATCGCCTCGATGCGTCCGCAGGCGATCGCGGCCGAGGACTTCGACGCCGCCCAGCTCGAGCGGGTCAAGCAGCTGTTCATCGACGAGCTCGCCGACAGCAAGAAGCCGGACGAAATCAAGGAGAAGATCGCGGCGGGCAAGCTGAAGAAGTACCTGTCGGAGCAGGTCCTGCTGCAGCAGGAATACATCAAGGGCGACGGCAGCGTCGCGGCTTATCTCGACGGGCACAAGGCCCGGGTGCTGGCCTTCCGGGCTTTGCACATCGGCTGAGGGGCGCGACGCCGCTCCCCCCTGCCCTGCCGCAGCCATGAAGCGCGTACTGCTCAAGCTGTCAGGGGAAGCCCTGATGTGCAAGGACACCAACCTGAGCATCAAGCAGGAGATGCTCGAGCATTTCGCGACCGAGGTCAAGGACGCCCACAGCATGGGGGTCCAGATCGCGCTGGTGGTGGGCGCGGGCAACATCATCCGCGGCAAGACCTTCGCGGGCAGCAACCAGGAGACCCGCATCCAGGGCGATTACATGGGCATGCTCGCGACCATCATCAATTCCATGGCGCTGCGCTCGAAAATGCAGGACCTGGGCCTGGACGTGCGCCTGCAGTCGGCCCTGAGCATGGACCAGGTCGCGCAGCTGTACATCCGGGACAAGGCGCTGTCGGGCCTGGAAGAAGGCAAGATCCTGATCTTCGCGGGCGGTACGGGCAATCCCTATTTCACGACGGACACCGCCGCGGCGCTGCGCGCTTCGGAGATCAATGCGGACGCCCTGCTCAAGGGCACCAACGTCGACGGGGTCTACGACAAGGATCCGAACCTGCACAAGGACAGCAAGCTGATCGAGCAGGCATCCTTCCTGGACGTGATCAGCCAGGAGCTGCAGGTGATGGACGCGACCGCGATCGCGATGTGCAAGGACCAGAACATCCCCATCCGGGTATTCGACATCCACAAGAAGGGGAACCTGCGCAAAGTCCTTGAGGGCGGGCAGCTCGGCACGACCATCAGCGGCGCGAAGTCCGCTTAGATCCCGATCGTTTCCTCCGGCCGCGGCCGGAACTTGCGCAGCCATGTGAGCTGCTTCTTGACTAATTGACTAGAGGCCTGCCGGCCGAGGCGCTGGGCCTCGTCCCATGAAGTACGCCCGCAGAGGTGGTCCACGACCTGCCGGTAGCCGACGCTGCGCAGGGAATCGATGTCCGGCGGATAGGATGCGAGCACGCCCTTGACCTCATCGGCCAGTCCCTGCTCGAGCATGTCCATGAAGCGCTGTTCGACCTTCAGCTTGAGCTCGGGGACGGCGCGCGGCATGAGAAAGCAGCGTCGCAGCGCGAGCGGCGGCTGGCGGTCCCCGCGCGCTGCGCTGGGCGCGGCGCCGGTCACGAGGTGCAGCGCGAGGGCGCGCACGATGCGCTGCCGGTCATTGGGACTGACGCGGCGGGCGAAGTCCGCATCGATGCGAGCGAGGCGCTGGTGTACGGCCGCGCAGCCCTCGCGGTCGACCTCTGCCTGCGCCGCGGCATTGTCCGCGGCGGTGCTGGACGGATAGCTGTCGAGACCGTTGAGCAAAGCGTTGACATACATCATGGTCCCGCCGACCAGCAGCGGCAAGTTGCCTCGCTCGAATATCGCGTCCACGCAAGCGGCTGCATCGCGGAAGAAATCGCCGACGCTGTAGGTACCGTCGGGATCGCGGATGTCGATCAGATGATGCGGGATGCGCGCGCGCGTCGCAGCCGACGGCTTGGCGCTGCCGATATCGAGCATGCGATAGACAGCGCAGGAATCGACGCTGATGATTTCACACGGAATCTCAGCTGCGAGCGCCTCAGCGAGCGCCGACTTGCCGGTACCGGTCGGTCCGGCGAGCAGCAGCGCCTTATTCCCGGCGCGCAGGGCCTCGGGCTCGAACTGGGCGCGGAACGCAGCGAGGCTAGCGCCCACGCTCGAAAAACGCGTCCAGCTCCTGAAAGCTTATGGTCCGCCAGCACGGGCGCCCATGATTGCAGCGGCCCGAGCGCAGGGTCGTCTGCATTTGATGGATCAGGGCGCGGCGCCCTTCTTCGCTGATGAAAGGATTGGATCCCCGAATGGCGGCGTGGCAGGCCATGGTCCCGAGCACTTGGTTGCTCGCTTCCTCGACGCTCAGGACCATGCCGGCCTCGCGGATGTCATTGATGCAGCTGAACACCAAATCGGCGCAGTCCTCGACGCGGTCGGCGAGCAGCGGCGGGATTCCCGCGAGGGCCTCGACGCCATCGAGATTGCATATCGCCAGGCCGCAATCGTGCAGCATCTCCCGGTGGCGGTTGACGATATCGAGCTCGACCGGGCCCAGCTCGAGCTCGATGGGCTCGAGCAGCTGCTGGATCTCGGCCACGCCCGCCTGGCGCTCGGCCTTCATGCGCTCGTAGATGATGCGCTCGTGCGCGGCGTGGATGTCGATCAGCACCAGGCCGCGTTCGCTCTCAGCGAGCAGATAGATGCCATTGAGCAGGCCGATGGTCTTGCCGAGCTGCTGCGGGAAATCATCCGGCTGCTCTTCTTCCTTGGTCCCGGTACTGCTGGCGGCGGACTCCAGCTCCAGCGAAGGCGCGGGAGAAGCCGCAGCGGGCCCTGCGGGCGCAGCGCCGGCGCCGGGCGCTGGCTGCGAGGAAGCGTAAGTGTCCACATCCCGACCGAACAGCTCGCTGTTGGGCGCCGGCCGCACGAGGGGCATCTGCATCCTGGTCGGCACGCGCAGGTTGATGTCCGGATTGCTGCCCAGGGGAACGTCGACCAGATGTTTCTTGACCGCGCGATAGACGAATTGAAAGATGGGCGTGGCGTCCTTGAAGCGCACCTCGGCCTTCGACGGATGCGCATTGACGTCGATAATTCCCGGCGGCATCGTCAAGAACAGCGCGAAGGCCACGTTCGGCGAGCGCGCGGTGTCCGCCAGACTCTTGCGCAGGGCCTGGATGACGGTCTTCTCGCGCACGCTGCGGCCGTTGATGTACAAGTGCTGCCGCGCCTGCGAGCTGCGCATGTCCGGATTGACATAGCCCTCGATCTCCAGGTCCCCGCGCCGCTCTTCGATGCGGATCGCGCCCTGCTCGAATTTCTTGCCGTAGAAATGGAACAGCCGCTCGGCCAGCTTCTGCGCGGGCACATCGAAGATCTTGCGGTCGTTGACGGTCAGCTGCACGGCGATGTGCGGGACGATCAGCGCCAGGCGCTGGCACACGGCCTCGCAGCGCGCGGATTCGGTGTGCTCCTTGCCCATGAACTTGCGGCGCGCCGGCGCGTTCGCGAACATGTCGGTCGCGACCACCTCGGTCCCGGGCGCCATCACGCACTCGCGCATGGATTCGACAACCTTGCCCTCGCGCGCGACGAGCTCAGCTCCCTGCGCGCTCGCCGCGGGCCGCGAGCGCAGCCGCAGGCGCGCTAGGGTCGCGATCGAAGCCAGGCCCTCGCCGCGAAAGCCGAGGGTCGCGAGGTTCCACAGATCATCGACGGCCGCGAGCTTGCTGGTGGTGTGCGACTGCAGCGCGAGCTCGAGCTCATCAGCGGGGATGCCGCAGCCGTCATCACGCACGCTGATGCTGCCGAAGCCGCCGCCGGCTATGGCGACGGCGATGCGCGTGGGCTGGCTGTCGATGGCGTTCTCCATCATTTCCTTGAGCGCGGCCTCGGGGCGCTCGATGATCTCGCCCGCGGCGATGTGGCTGATGGTGTAGCTGTCGAGCTCCTTGATGGCGGGCATGTTCCCTACTCCCGCACGCCCTGGTCCGACTGCGTGGCCGCGTACTCGACGATGGCGCGCGCGATCGCATGCGCGGCCTCATCGCGGAAGGCCGGCCGCCGCAAATTGGCGAGATCGATAGGATTGCTCATGAAGCCGACTTCGACGAGCACCGCGGGCCCGCAGCCGCGCTCGGGCCGCGGGTACAGCACCGCGAAGCGGGCTTCATGGACATAGTCCGCGCGATTGTGCAGCGCATGCCCGCGCAGCTTGCCGAGCTTGGTCTTGATGCTGCGGCCCACTTTGTCCGATACATCAGCGCTCAGGTCGAGGCACAGCGACGGCGCTTCCTTGTTTTCCGCCATGAAGCGCTCGACCGGCTGCTCGCCGATGTTGCGCGCCACGCCCCGGTCTTCATTGTCGTGCAGCAACTCGCGCGCCAGACGACTCTCAGACTTGGGATCCGAGGAGATCTTGAACACCGAACTGCCGCGGTGGCGCGATTGAGGATGCGCGTCGGCGTGGATGGATACGAACAGGTCGGCGTTGAACTCCGTGGCCTTGGCCTGGCGCGCGCGCAGCGGGACGAAGTAATTGCTCTCCCGCGTCAGGCGCACCTGGATGCCGGGCACGCTGTCGAGATGGGCCTTGACCCGCCGCGCGATGTCGAGGACTATGACGCTCTCATAGGTACCGTCAGCGGCCACCGCGCCGGGATCCTCGCCGCCGTGGCCCGGATCGAGGACAACGACGAAGTCCGAGGCCGGCAGCGCAGGCGCCGGGCGCGCGGCCGGCTCATAGCGATTGATCACCTGCTGGTCAAAGCCGACGTCGCCGAGGATCTCGAGGTTGCTCCCGACGTCCTTCGCCGGGGTGATGTCCAGGACGGTGCGGTGCTCGTAGATGTCATAGGGCTCGAGATGGAACAGGCTCTTCTCGATCTGCTCGCTCAGCTCAAAGACGATGCGCAGGTGCTCGTCATCGTTGCGCGCGGCGCGCACCGCTTCGATGTAGGGCGCATGCGCGAGCTCAGCGAGGTCCAGGCGCTTGAGCAGCGTGTCGCTGTCATCAGTGCGGAAATGCAGGTACAGGCGCGGGGGCTCCAGCGCCAGGCCCAGGCGGTAATCAAGCTGCTCCTTGGATTCAATCACCAGGCGGGTGTATTCGGGCGCGGGGTACAAACGGATGTCGATCAAGTCCTCACCGTGGGCCCGGTGGACGGGAACGACGGCCGCGACGGACAGCAGTCCGCCGAGCAGGACTACAGCCGCGCGAGACATGCGGATCCAGGCTGCGTACCGGCCGCGACCGCGAGCATGCGCCCGCCGTCATCAGCATCGCTCAAGGTGAGGTCGAGATCGGGCACGCCCAAGCCGGCGGCCTTGGCGGGCCATTCGATCATGCACAAAGCGCTGGCTTCAATGGCGTCGAGCAGGCCGGCCTCGTGCCATTCCTGCGGCTGGGCGCAACGGTAAAGATCGATATGCGCGAACATCAAGCCGTCCTTATTATAAGTCTGCAGCAGCGGAAAACTGGGACTCGGAACGTCGTCGGCCACGCCTAGTCCGCGCAGAATCCCGCGCGCCAGGGTGGTCTTGCCCGAGCCGAGCTCGCCCTGCAAAAACAGCATGCACGGCCGCGGGAGCAAGGGCGCGAGCTTGCCACCCCACGCCTCGGTGGCCGCGGCCGAGTCCAGCCGCGCCTCAAGCGTCGCTGGCGCCATCGTCTTCATCAAGCCCGAAGGCGAAGCTGTTCGAGACCGGCATGCGCCAGCCCTTGCCAAAGGCACGCTTGGAAACCGTGGGCCCGATGGGCGCCTGGCGCCGCTTGAACTCGCTGCCCTGCAGCAGCTTGACGAAGCGGCTGACTTCCGCGGGATCGTGCTGGCCGGCCAGCGCGCGCGGACTGCCGAGGTTCTCGATCACGTGCTCGAGCATGGCATCGAGCGCGGGATACTCCGGCAGCGAATCCGCATCGAGCTGGTTCTCGCGCAGCTCTGCGGTCGGCGGCCGGTCGATCACCCGCGCGGGTATGACTTCCGCAGGATCGTTGAACCAGCGGGCCAGTTCATAGACCCTGCCCTTCGGGATGTCCTTGAGCACGTCGAAGGCACCGGCCATGTCCCCGTACAAGGTGGCGAAGCCGGTCGCCATCTCGCTCTTGTTCCCAGTAGTCAGTACCAGGCCGCCGGCGTCGTTCGCCAACGCCATCAACATGCTGCCGCGGACGCGCGCCTGCAGGTTCTCCAGGGCGATGCCCGCCACTTCCCGCTCCAGCCCCTGCTCCAATTCCTTGCGGAAGGCTGCGAACACCCCGGCGATGGGCAGCTGCATGCTGCGCACGCCGAGATTGGCGGCCAGCTTGGCGCCGTCCTCGATGCTCATCGCCGCGGTGATCTCCGACGGCAGCAACACCGCGGTGACCTGCTCCGGCCCCAGCGCGCGGGCCGCCAGTACCAGGGTCACGGCCGAATCAATCCCGCCGGAGACCCCGATGAACACCGGGCCCTGGCCCGCGCTCAGCCAATAGCTGTTGATGCCCAGCTGCAGCGCGGAGGCGATCTGCTCGATCACCGGCGGCAAGGCGTGTACTTCAGCGTCTTCGTCGAGCGCGGCCACCTGCTCGGCGAAGACCGGCAGGCGCGCGATCACCTTCCCTCCGCGCGCCAGGTGGCTGCCGCCGTCAAAGACGTGCTCATCCTGCGCGCCCACCATATTGACATAAGCGACATCACAGCCGAGCGTGCTCAAGCGGCCGGTCAGCTCTTCCCTTTTTTCCTGTACATTCAAATAGAACGGCGAAGCATTTGATACCAGGAGCACGTCCGGGCGACAGGCCTTGAGCGCGTCGGCGAAACCCTCGACCCAAATGTCGTGGCATATCCCCAGGGCGATCTTGCGGCCCTTCAGCTCCAAGGAGGCGATGCCGTCGCCCTCAGTGAAATAACGCTTTTCATCGAAGACGCCGTAATTGGGCAAGTGGTTCTTGCGGTGCTCGCAGACCGTCCCCTGCGGCCCGAGCACCACCGCGGCGTTGTACAGCTTGCCCTCATGCGCACGCGGCAGGCCAATCACCATATGAGGGCCGGCACGCTCGCGCACATGACCTGCGACCGCCTGCAGCACCTGCTCGCCGGCGGCGATGAACTCCGGATAGGCGACCAAGTCCTCGGGCGGATAGCCGCAGACCGAGAACTCCGGCGTGAGAATGATGTCGGCCTCGGGCTGCGCGTCGATCGCAGCGATGAGCTTGCGTTGATTGTCTGCGAACGCCCCCACGCCCAGGTCCAGCTGGGCCAGGCTGATCCGCAGCGGGACTTGGCTGCCCTGCTCCAAGGCGGTCAGCTTCCCAGCGTCGAGGCTATCTCCTGGAACCAGGGACGAGGCTTGAACTTGTCGAATTCAGACATCTCGAGGATGATGGCGGGATTGAGCATCTGCTTGCCGAGGCCGGTCTCCATCGCTTTGCGGCACTCGGCCTCGTTGCCCAGCGCCGCGTAGCACAGCGCCAGCTCATTGCAGAAGGCATCGTCGAAGTGGCGGTTGCCCTCCGCATAGACCACGGCGGCCTCGCGCGCATGCTCGGTGAGGCTGCCGCTGTCGAAACTCCCCATCTCCATCAGCGTCGCGCCCCACAGCTGGATCATGTCGTGGCTGTACTTGTACTTGGATGCCAGCTTGAACTCCTCGACCGCGGCCATCAGCCATTCCTTCTTCTCGGTCCGCGATTTGGTCTGATGAAAGCGCCCGAAGTACTCTGATGCCTTGTCGAGGCGCGACTTGAACGACTTGTGAATGGTCTCGATGGGCATGCCATTGCTGCTGACGATCACTTCCTCATAGACGCGGGCGGGCGCGGCGGGCGCGGGCTCGGGCTTGGCGGCTGGCTGCTCTTCCACAGCAGCTGCTTCCGCTGCTGCAGCGGCCTCTTGCGCCGCAGCGGCCTCGGCCCCGGCCTGGCGCTGCTCTTCTTCTGCCTGACGCGCGGCGGCGGCGGCTTCAGCCTCAGCCTGTTCTTGCGCAGCCTTGGCCGCTGCTGCTTCAGCCTCAGCCTGTTCTTGCGCAGCCTTGGCCGCTGCTGCTTCAGCCTCAGCCTGCTCTTGTGCGTCCTCCTCCTGCGCAGCTTTGGCCGCAGCAGCCTCAGCTTCAGCTTGCTCTTGCGCGGCCTGCTCCTGCGCAGCCTTGGCCGCGGCCTCCTCAGCCTCAGCCTGCTCTTGCTTGGCCTTTTCTTTCGCAGCCTTGGCCGCGGCTCGCTTGGCCGCCTTCGCCTGCTTGGCCGCAGCCTTGCGCTCTTCTTTCTCCCGCTTGGCGGCAGCAGCTTTCTCCTCAGCCGCAGCCTGGGCCTTGGCCTCGGCTTTACTCTTGGCCTCGGCCACAGCCTCTTGCCTGGCCCGCTTCTCTTCCTCCGCTCTCTGCGCCGCCTCTTCCTGCTCCCGCTTGGCATCCTCAGCGGCCTTGGCCTTGGCCTTCGCGAGACGCTCCGCCGCCGCCGCCTTTTCCTTGGCCTCGGCCTCAGCGGCCGCCTTGGCCTCCGCTTCCTGCCGCGCTTTCTCCGCCCGGATCGCCTCAGCCTTCTCCTTCGCCTTGCGCGCCGCGGCCGCGGCCGCGGCCTTCGCTTCCTCCGCCGCCTTCTCCTTGGCCTCGTCGATGAATTCCTGCGCCCGCGTCACGCCATCGACCACCGTCTCCTTGACCTGCTTGACGATTTTCTGCGTCGCCGCAGCCGCCGAGGGCGTGCCCTCATCCTGCCGTCCCAGCAGGGTCTGCGTCATGCTCGGCTTGGATGTGGCGGGAACAGCTGGAGTACGCGCGGCCGGAGCGGCAACCGGCGGCTCCAGCTGGGGCGCGGGCGCGCTCGGATACGGCGACGGCGCCAGAGCCGGCTGGTTGTGCGAGTGCTCGCTGATCTTCTCGTTGCCGATGCGGCCGGTCTTGCGCAGCTCGCGCTCGGAATGGGTGTGTACGCTGGTACGCACCGAGTACTTCTGGAAGTACTCCAACGACGCCATGCGCAGGCGCTCGACGCTCGCGTCGGTGGTGACCTCGGACAAGCGCTTGTAGTTCTGCGCCAGATGCAAAAGAATCTCCGGCAGGCTGCTGTCCAGCGCCAGCAGCCGCTCCCACAATTCAATCGCCGTCGCCCAGTCGCCGCTGACCTCGGCGCGCAGGGCGTTGGCCTGGATGTGCAGGGTAACCGGCAGCGTCGGATCCTCGGCGGCCGCGTAGATGTCCGCCATTTCCTTTTGCGGCAAGCTCAGGCTCTCGCGCTCGCGGAACTTGTTCATGATGTGATTGAGCTTGCGCGAGACCTGGAAGTTCTCGGCCTCGGGGCGCTCGGTGAAGCGATGCAGCGTGTCCAGGGCGTTGTCGGCCTCGCGAATCAGGTTGCGCATGCGCTCGTTGTTCACGCTGGTCTGCTTGCTCATGGTGTACAGCACCACGAACACCACCAGGCCGCCGGCGATCAAAAAGCCCAGCAGCAAACGCTCGGTATAGCCCGAGACCGTGTGGATCTCAGTTTCGAGGGCTTTCAGGCGCAGGTCCGCCAGGTCGCGCTGGGCGCGCAGCTCGGCCTGCAGCTGCGAGATCTCCGAATCGAACTCAAACTGCGACAGCGGCGGCGCGGCCTCGGCCTCGCCCGCCAGGTTGCCCGGCTCATCCTCGGCCCGCGCCACATGGGCGCCGAGCAGGATTATGAAGAAAAGGAGTATGCGCGGCATCGGTCAGCAATCCGGCCTAGTAAGCAGTGCAGACTATGTATTTTATGCCAAAAACGCGTCCCATGCCACATTTAACGCGGCGGACGCAGGTTTTCGAACTGACCCGCCGCCAGGCTGCGCGACAGATGATAGGGCCCGAAGCGGATGCGCAGCAGCCGCGTGACCGGCGCATCGAGCGCCGCGAACAGCCGTCGCACCACCCGGTTGCGGCCCTCGCCCAGCACCAATTCATACCAGCGGCTCGCTTCCTTGCCCGGCGGGCGCAGCTCAAAGCGCAGCGGCTGGACGCGGCCATCATCGACCTTGACGCCATCACGCACCGCCCTTTCCAGCACTGCCGCCGGCAGCTCCTTGGGCGACTTGACCAGATACTCCCGCTCGACGCCGTGCCGTGGATGCGCGAGCCGGTCGGCCAGGCCTCCGTCGTTGGTGAACAGCAGCAGGCCCTCGGTCTCGACATCGAGCCGGCCGATGTTGAGCCAGCGGCCGCGCTCGAGCTCCGGCAGCGATTCGAACACCGTGTCCTTGCCCTGGGTGCTCACGATCTGTCCGCGCGGCTTGTGATAGGCCAGCAGCCGGACCGTCGCCGCCGGCCGCGCCAGCGGCTGGCCGTCGACCAGCAGCCGCGCGCCCGGCGGGACGCGATCGCCCACCGCCAGCTTGCGCCCCGCGAGCTCGACGCGGCCGGCCGCAACCATCTCCTCGGCCGCGCGGCGCGAGCACAGCCCGCTCATCGCGATCAGCTTGTGGACCTTGAGCGTCGCCGGCCGCTTGGCCGCCGCCGGCTGGGACGTACGCCGCTTCAGCTCGAAGCCGCGCCGCCGAGCTCGCTCGCAGCGTTCTCTTCGAAGAAGCTCTCCAGCGGCGGCAGCTCCCCGATGTTGCTCAGGCCCAGGTCGTCGAGCATCTTCTCCGTGGTCCCGTATTCGAACGGCCGTCCCGGCGTATCGCGCTTGCCGGTCACCTGCACCCAGCCGAGGTCTTCGAGCGCGGTCAATTGATTGACCGACGTGCTCACGCCGCGGATGCTCTCGATGTCGCCGCGCGTTACCGGTTGGCGGTACGCGACGATCGCCAGTACTTCGGTCAACGGCCGCGACAGACGGGGCGGCGCGGCCTGCAGGAAAGAACGCAGGCGCTCTCCATGCATCGGCAGCGAGCGCAGCTGCCAGCCGCCGGCGGTCTTGCTCAGCTCCAGCGCGCGCCCGGCCCAGCGCTTGTCCAGCTCGGCCAATGCGGCGCGCACCTGCTTGGCCGTTACCTTCTCATCGTCCTTGAACAGGCCCAGCAGCCGCGCTTCCGGACACGGGCCCTCGCGGCACAGCAGCCCCATCTCCAGGATGTTGGCGATCTGCGTCAGGTCCATCCTTTTAGTGGCGCCGCGTCTTGATGACGATCTCGCCAGAACTGCGCTGGTCAATGTGGATCAGCTGGTCCTTGGCCAGTTGCAAGACGCCAACGAACATCGCGCCGACGCGCGCGCGGCTCGCGTGCTGCGCGCCAACCAGCTTGGCAAACACCCAGTTCTTGGCCTCGCGCAGCCGCAGCATCATGTGCGCCATGGCCTCGCGCACGGAAAAGCCGTCGGCCTGGATCTGCAGCTCGCGGGCCGCTTCGGCGCGCTCTTGGATCCGCAGCAGCGCCAGCAGCAGCATGCGACAGCCGATGCGCGGCGAGACCGTACCCATGCTCGGGCGCGGTACCTGCGCGGCAAAGCAGTCCCTTCCCTGGATCGGCAAGCCGGCGATGTGGCCGGCAGCGCCCTTGATGCGGGCGTATTGCAGCAAACGCTCGACCAAGGCCGCGCGCGGGTCCTCGACCTCTTCCTCCTCCTCGCTCTCCGGCTGCGGGACCAGCATGCGGGACTTGATGTCGATCAAGGTGGCGGCCATCAGCAGGTAGTCCGCGACCAATTCCAGCTCGGACCCGACGATGCGGTCGACGTAGTCCAGGTACTGCTTGGTGAGCTCCGCCATCGGGATGTCGAGAATGTCCATGTTGTGGCGCCGGATCAGATAGTGCAGCAGGTCCAGCGGGCCCTCGAATGAATCCAGCAGCACCCGCATGGCCGCGGGCGGGACGTACAGCGTCTTGGGTATCTCGATTTCCTTGCCCTCGAACAGGGCCGGCTGCGGCGCGGCGCTCATAGATATCAGGCGGGCGGCGGCAGGCCGACAGCGTCCCGCACGTCGCTGAGGACGCCGGACGCATGGCTGCGCGCCTTGTCGTTGCCTGCTTTGATGATGGCTTTGATTTTATCCTTATCGCGCAGCCACGGCTCGGCGCGCTCGCGCAGCGGCGCGACCTGGACCTCGATGCTGTCGGCCAGCATGCCCTTGCAGTCGATGCAGCCGATTTCCGCCTTCGGGCACTCGCGCTCGACCTGCGCGCATGCCTCCTTGCTGCTGAACAATTGATGATAGGCGTATACCGGGCACTTCGCCGGCGTGCCCGGATCCTCGCGCCGGACCCGCGCCGGATCGGTGGGCATGACCTTGAGCTTGCGCATGAACGAATCCTTGGACTCGAGCATGCCGATGTCGTTGTTCTCGGACTTCGACATCTTCTGCTGCCCATCGAGGCCGGGCAAGCGCGAGACCTCCGCCTTGAGCGGCGCCGGCGGGATCAGGATCTCGCGGCCGCCGCCATCGACCGCGCCGAGCAGCCGCTGCCGGTCGGGCGTGTCGAGATCGGCCACCTGCGCGAGCGCCCGCGCCTGGTCGCGCGCGCCCGCATCGCCTTTGCTGGTAGCAGCCTTGCGCAGCTTGCGGAATGTACCCGCATCCTCCAAGCGCTCCTCGGCCCGCTTGAGCTCTTCTTTCCAATCGGGCGGCTTGCCGAAGCGGTCGTTGAAGCGCCGCGCGATGCGCGCGGACATCTCGACATGCGCCTCTTGGTCGTCGCCCACCGGTACGTAATCGGGGCTGTGCGCGAGGATGTCCGCCGCTTGCAGGACCGGATAGCCTAGCAGGCCGTAGCTGAGGTCCTCCCGCTTGGCGTCCGCGGCCTTGTCCTTGAAACTCGGTACGCGCTCGAGCCAGGGCAAGGGGCAGATCATCGACAGCACCAGGTGCAGCTCGGCGTGCTCGCGCAGCTGGGACTGCACGAACAGGACCGAGCGTTCCGGATCGAGCCCGGCCGCTAGCCAGCACGCGAGCATGTCCAGGGTGTTCGCATGGACCTCGCTCTCATTGCGCGTACCGCTCGTCAGGGCGTGATAGTCCGCGACGAAGTAGCTGCAGTCGCATTCCTCTTGCAGCTCGGCCCACTTGCGCAGCAGGAACAAGTGCCCCAGATGCAGCAGCCCGGTCGGGCGCATGCCGGACAGCACCCGCGGGCGATGGCCGCTCTCAGGCATGGAGAAAAGCGACGTCCCCTACGCCGGCGCGCAGCACGTCCGGCGCCGCGGCGTCAGCCAAATCGAGGATGGTGGTCTCGCCGCCGCGCAGGGCGCCGGCATCGATGATGACGTCGGCCAGCTTCGCCAGCCACGGGACGCGGCCGTCCAGGTCGGCGAGCGAGGCGCCGTCCGCCTGCAGCGAGCAGCCGGCCAGGGGCCCGTCGATGCCGGCGAGAAAGGCCAGGTAGGCCGGATGGTCCGGCAGGCGCAGGCCGATGGTCTTGCGCTTTTTGTGCGCGAAGGCGCGCGGGACCTCCTTGGTCGCCGGCAAAATGAAAGTGTAGCCGCCGTGCTCGATGTCCTTGATCAGGCGGAAGGCGCGGTTGTCGATGACGGCGTACTGTCCCATCGAGGCGAAGCTCGCGAGGAACAGGCTGAACATCTTGCCGTTTTCACACCCGCGGATGCGGCGGATGCGCTCGATCGCCTGCTTGTCACCCGGCCGGGCGGCGAGGATGTAATTGGTCTCGGTCGGGAGTACCGCTACCTGCCCCGCTTCCAACGCGCGCGCCGCGCGCTCAAGCTTGCCCTGGTCGAGCCGCTCGCTCGCGACCGTCAGGATCTTGGCGCTCAAGCGCTGGTTTCCTCAGCGGGCGCAGGCGCCGGGTCGGGCGGCTTGGACTCACCGACCGGATAAGTCGCGCCGCAATACGGGCAGCTGACCTCGGTCGCGCCCGGGGGGATGGGCAAATACACCCGCGGGTGCATGTTCCACTGCGCGCCCGCCGGCGGGCAGGACATGAACTTGGACGCGTCCGACACCCGAGGCTAGGCAGAGCGGCGCCGGCGCCGCGGCTGGGGCACATAGGACAGGTACTGCTCGGACAGCTCGTGCTGTCCACGGACGCAGTCGAAGTACGCCTGCTGCAGCTTGCGCGTCATGCGCCCGCGGTTGCCGCTGCCGATCTTGACGCCGTCGACGCTGACGATCGGGGTGACCTCCGCGGCGGTGCCGGTGAAGAAAGCTTCCTGCGCGGTGTAGATCTCGTCCCGCGCGATGCGGCGCTCGGTCACCTCGATGCCGGCGCAGGCCGCGAGCTCGATGACGGTCTGACGCGTGAGGCCGTTGAGCGAGGCCTCGGTCGTCGGCGTGACCAATTCGCCGTTGAGCCGGAGAAAGAGGTTCTCGCCCGAGCCCTCGGACAGGTAGCCGTCCTTGTCCAGCAGCACGGCCTCTTTATAGCCGTTGCGGCGCGCCTCCGCCAGGGCGAGGACCGAGTTGATGTAGTTGCCGCAGACCTTGGCATGGATCATGGCGCCCGCCGGGTCCGGCCGGCGGAAGGAGCTCACGCCCACGGCGATGCCCTGCTCCATGCCGGCCTTGCCCAGGTACGAGCCGAAGGGGAAGGCGGCGATCGCGACCATCACATTGTGCGCGCGGACGTCGATGCCGATGCCGGTGTCGTCGTAGAACGCGACCGGCCGGATGTAGGCGTCCCGCAGGCGGTTGGCCGCGACCACCCGCAGCTGGGCCTCATACAGCTTGGCGTAGGTGTACGGCAGCTTCATGCCGATGATGCGGGCCGAGTGCAGCAGCCGATGGGTGTGGTCCTCGAGCCGGAAGATCGCGGGCCCGTCCTCGGTCTGGTAGGCGCGCACGCCTTCGAAGACGCCGGTGCCGTAGTGCAGGCCGTGGGTGAGCAAGTGGAACTTGGCGCTTGCGGCCGGCACCAGCCGGCCGTTGAGCCACAGCTTGCCGCGAGTCTGCGTCATGCGGCCGGAAGCGCGGGTACGGGGCATCTTGCTTAAAATATAAGGGCTGCGGCAATGGCGGGGACGCGAAGCCGCGGGTCTGATTTTATCCAATCAACACCTACATCGCCCTCATCATCGGCGGCTTGCTGTTCTCCGGCAGCTTCTCGATGTTCGAAACCAGCCTGCTGGCTTCGCACCGGCACCGGCTGCAGGCGCTCGCCAGCAAGGGCCGCCGCGGCGCCGCGAGCGCGTGCCGGCTGCTCGACCACAACCTGGACGCGGTCATCGCGACCATCCTGCTGTGGAACAACTTCGCCAACGTCGTCATCGCCTCGTCGGCGACGGTGCTGGCGATCCGGCTGTTCACCGACAGCGAGGTGGTACTGACCTCGACCAGCCTGCTGACGACGGGTACCATCCTGATCCTGGCGGAGATCACGCCCAAGACGATCGGCGTGCGCTTTCCCGAGCAGATCGCCTGCTTCGCGGCGCCCATCCTCGCGGTGCTCATCCGCGTGATCCCGATCGGCAATGTCATCAGCGCGTTCCAGCGGCTGTTCGCGCCCGGCGGGGGCGACGGCGTCCAGCAGCGCCAGGAGCTGCAGGTCGAGGACCTGCTCGCGATCATCAAGGACGACAAGACCTTCGCCGAGGCCCGCGGCGGGCACAAGGCCATGCTCTATCGCATGATCGGCCTGGCCGAGATGTCGATCCGCGACCTGGTGATCAACCGCAAGGACATCGACTATCTCGATCTCGAGGACAATGAGGAAGAGCTCGACCGCGCCCTGGCGGAGAGCAGGCATCACATGCTGCCGCTGTGCCGGGACGGGCTCGAGAACGTCGTCGGCATGGTGCGCGTCCGCGAAGCGCTGAGCGCCCGCGGCCAGGGCCGTCTCAGCCACGAGCGGCTCGGGCAGCTCGCGAGCAAGCCCATCTTCCTGACCGAGACCATCGATCCGATCCAGGCCTTGCGGCAACTGGTCGACGCCAAGCGCCAGAGCTGCCTGGTCGTCGACGAGTACGGCGGCCTGATCGGCATGCTGACCGCGGCCCAGTTCTTCAACCGCATCTTCGGCGGCGGCGAGAACGCAGGGCCGGACTTCTTCAGCCTCGAAGGCGGCCAGAGCGTGACCGTCAACGGCGACGAGCTGGTGCGGCAGGTCAACCTGAAGTACTCGCTCAACCTGCCCGAGACCGACGGGCAGACCGTCGCGGGCCTGCTGGTCGACCGGCTGCAGGCCTTCCCCAACCGTACGGGCAAGCAGATTCCGTTCGACGATCTGGTGCTGACGGTGACCGAGCTCGACGAGATCGAGATCAAGCAGGTCAGCATCCGGCGCGGCTAGCCGCGCGGCGCGGGCCTGCTCAGCCGCCGCGGCGCCAGCGGGCGAAGCGCTCGCTGAGGGCGATCAAGCGCGGCGCGATCTGCGCTTTCTTCCAGCTGCTGGCCGCGAACTTGTTCGCTTCGGCCAGGGTCGGATAAACGTGGATGGCATTGATGATGGCGTTGAGCCCCAGGCCGGCGCGCATGGCGACGACGTATTCGTGCAGCAGGTCGCCGGCGTGGTGCCCGACGATGGTCACGCCGAGGATGCGTCCCTTGCTCTTGGGCGCGACCAGCAGCTTGACGAAGCCCTTGGCCTCCTCGTCCGCGATCGCGCGGTCGAGATCGTCAATGCCGTAGGTGTGCACTTCATAGGGGATGCCGCCGGCCTTGGCCTCATCCTCGCTCAGCCCGGCGCGCGCGACCTCAGGATGCGTGAACGTGCACCACGGCACCACCGACCAATCGACCTTGAGCTTGAAGAACGGCACCGCGAGCGCGTTGAGGGCGCAGAAAAAGCCAGCGTGGCCGGCAGTGTGCGTGAACTGGTACGAGCCGATGATGTCGCCGCAGGCGTAGATGCCGGGGACTGAAGTGCGCAGGTACTCATCGACCTTGATCGCGCCGCGGTCGTCCAGCGCCACGCCCGCCTCGACGAGGCCGGGCAGGTTGCGGGCGTTCGGCGTGCGGCCGGCCGCGACCAGCAAAGCGTCAAAGGGCAGCTCCTTGAGCCCGCCGCCGGCGCCTTCGCAGACCAGGGTCCAGCCGCCGTCCGCTTGGCGGCACTCCTGCGCCTTGGTCCCGAGCATGACGGTCACGCCGGCATCGTGCATGGCGTCGTAGACCAGCTTGCCCGCTTCCGCATCCTCGCGCGGCAGCAGGCGGTTGGCCGACTGCACCAAGGTGATGTCGATGTCGAGATAGGCGAAGGCCTGCGCGAGCTCCGAGCCGATGGGCCCGCCGCCGAGCACGATCATGCGCTGCGGGCGCTCGCGGATGTCCCAGATGGTGTCCGAGGTGTACACCGGCGCGTTCTCGATGTTCTTGACCGGCGGGACGAACGGCCGGGCGCCCGCGCACACCGCGATCGCGCGGGTCGTCAGGACCTGCTCGCCCACTTGTACTTCATGCGGCGAGTTGATCTTGGCCTCGCCCTGGAAGCACTCCACTCCTTCCTTGGTGAAGCGCTCGACCGAATCGTGGGGCTCGATGCGCTTGATCACCCGGTCGACCCGTTCCATGACCGCGGCGAAGTCGTAGTCGATGGCTGCTGACTTGAAGCCCAGGTCGGCGCAGCGCTTGGCGTCGCGCAGGAAGCTGGCCGAGCGGATCAGGGCCTTGGAGGGCACGCAGCCGGTGTTGAGGCAATCGCCGCCCATGCGGTGTTTTTCGACCAGCGCGACCTTGGCCTTGGCGCCGGCGGCGACGATGGCGGAGACCAGCCCGGCGGAGCCGCCACCGATGACGATCAGGTTGTAGTCGTACTTGGCCATGGGTGGAAAGGGAGCGCGGCTCAGTCCTTGGCGGCGGGCGCGCGGCGCGCGCGCATGACGCCGACGACCTTCTTGGCAACCAGCGGGACGAGGCCCAGCAGCGCGAAGGAAGCCAGCAGCGCCGGCGAGAGGATGCCGGCGGCGGAATCTATTTTAGCAAGTTGCGTACCGGCGTTGACATAGACCAAAGTACCCGCCAGCATCCCGAGCTGCGAGACCCAATAGAAGGTCGTCGCGCGGATGCGCGTCAGGGCCATGAGGATGTTGATCAGGAAGAAAGGCACCACCGGGATCAAGCGCAGCGCAAACAGGTAGAAGGCCCCTTCCTGGTCGAATTTCGTGTTGAATTTCTCCAATTGGTCCGCATAGCGCTTTTGGACGGCATCTCCCACCAGGTAGCGCACCACCAGGAACGCCAGCGTCGCGCCGATGGTGCTCGCGAACGAAACCAGGATGCTGCCGACGACGAAGCCGAACAGCGCGCCGGCCGCCAGGGTCATCAACGCGGCGCCCGGCAGGGACAGCGCGATGGCCACGACATAGACGCAGAAATAAGCCGCCAGCATCAATGCTTGGTTGGCGGCGTAGTATTCCTGCAGCTGCGCCTGGCCTTCCTTGATGGCGGCGAAGCTGAGATAGTCGCGGGTGAAGTACCAGCCGGCGCCGATTGCGATCAGCAGGGCCCCGGCGATGGCGATTTTCTTGCCCTTCATAACTTTGATTTTACCGCCTTGCGCTCCAGCAGGTCCAGCAGCAGGCGCACGGCGGCGTCCACCGCCTGGGTACGAATGGCGGATCGGCCGCCAACGAACTTGAACTCCCGTCCTATCACCTGCCCGGTTCGGTCCGCGCAGCACACGCACACCAGCCCTGGCCGCGCGCCCTGCCCCGGGCTGGCCCAGCCGGTGATCGCGGCCGCATGGGTGGATTTGGTGGTACGCAGCGCGCCCTGGGCCATGCTCTCGGCCACCAGCATGCTCACCGGCCCGGTCCGCTTGAGCAGCGCCGCCGGTACGCCGAGCAGCAGGCGCTTGACGTCGGTGGCGTAGCTGATGACGCCGCCGGCGAACCACGCCGAGGCACCCGGCAGGTCCGCCAGCCGCGCGCCCAGCAGCCCGGCGGTGCATGACTCGGCCACCGCCAGCCGCGCCCGCTGCCGCTGGGCCAGGCGTCCCAGCGCCCGCAGGTCCCGCTCAGCGCCAGCCCCTTCATTCTTGAAATGATCGTAGCTTTTACGCGCAAGTATCTGTATATCAATGATTTTGCCCTGCTCTTCAATCACACAGGCCTGGCCCTCAGCACAACCGATGCGGGTCAGGCGCAGGCCCTTGCTGCGGCCGTAACGGTTGATGGCAGCCCGCCGCGCCGGGCGTGCCGTGAACAGCAATTGATAGTCCTCGCCGAAGCTCAGGGCCCGGTCGCGGTCGACGCCGGCATACAGCGGCAGGCTAGCCCCGTTCAGGCGCAGGCCGCAGCGGCTGTTGCCGCTCAGGGCCGCAGCGCCCTTGGCCAGGCCATCCGACAGATCGACCGCTGCGTTGGCGACGCCAGCGAGAAACCGTCCCAGCTCCACCTGCGGCTGCGGGTTGTGCAGGGCCGAGCGCACGCTGGGCGGGCGCTGGCGGTCGAATTCATAAGCGGCCTGCCCTAGCACGCCGGACACCCACACATCATCGCCGGGCTTGACGCCGGATTGATATAGCGGCCTGCGCGGCGCAGAGCCCAAGGCGGTGATGGTGATGCTGAGCGCAGATCCGGCGCAGACATCGCCACCCACGACCGTGACCTTGTGCTCCGCCGCCAGCTGGAGCAGGCCCTTGGCGAAACGATTGAGCCAGGGTGCGTGAACTTTCGGCAGGGTGAGCGCCAGCAAGGCATGCTTCGGCGTCGCGCCCATCGCCGCCAGGTCCGACAGGTTGACCGCCAGCGCCTTGCGCCCCAGGTAGTATGGATTGGCGTCCGCGGTGAAATGCGTGCCCGCCGTCAATGTATCGCAGGTCGCGACCAGATCGCCGCGCGTACGCAGCACGGCGGCGTCATCGCCTATCCCGCGCAGGACCGAGGCATCATGCAGTCCCCGCCGGAAGCGGGCGATGACCTCCTCCTCCGCCGACTTGCGCTTAGCCAAGCTCCATGCCGTCGAGGACGGCGTTGACCATCTTGTAGCCCGTCGCCGAGCCATATTCCTTGCAGGCCTCCACCCACTGGCTGATGGCGACGTTGCGCGGCGTGTCCAGGGAGCTGCGCAGCTCGACCACCGCAAGCAGCATGCAGCAGCGCTCGATCAGGCTGAACCGTTCCCACGGCTCTTCGAGCGCGGCGGTCAAGTCGGCGATCGCGCGGTCCTTTTCTTTCTCCCACGCCGCGCAGATGCCCTCGAGCACGCGCGCATCATAAACACTGGCATCGTTCTCCGCTTTCGCAGCAGCGGAGTCGAGCGGGCCGTTCAGCTCCTCGCCGAGGGCGTAAACCGTCTGCAAAGCCAAACAGCGCGCCTGGTAGCGCTTGCCCTGTGCAGCCATGACAACTCCTGCAAAGCCGCTAATTAGGGGACAAGTCGCTCATGGTAAGCGCAGCAGCAGCAAGATCATTGTTCTTGGCGCGCTTCATCGCCTGCTCTAAGGTGTAACAGGTGAAGATGCCGTTGATCACTGGTACCTCCAGCTTGAGGCCAACGTCCATCACGCCGCGCGCGCTTTGCTCGCTGACAATCTCGAAGTGCAGAGTCTCGCCTTTGAGCACGCAGCCCAGGGCAACCAGGACGTCGTGGCTCTTTCCCTTGATGGGCACGTCGCCCATCCTGAGTAAGCCGTAAGGAAGCTCCAAGGCGCCTGGCACTCGGATCTCGTTAACTAGGATGTTGCGTTTCGAGGCTTCCAGGCCAGCATAGAAAGTCTTGCGCAGTGCATCAACCACATCCTGATTGAAGTCGCTGCACACGAGCCCGATGCGCCGCTGAACTCCTGCGTTGCGAAGCTCGGTTTGCATCACGTTTAAACTCATCGTACAGCCTCAGTCCTCATCCTCTTCGTCCAGCGGCGCGTATTTCTCTTGGTACATGCCAAAAGCCTGCGCGAACAGCAAGAACAGAAAACCAACGAACATCAACAGCGTCAGCATCGGAATCGACATCCCGAACACTTCCCAGGAAATCAGCCCGCAATCGGCCTGAGCGTCGAAGGCCTCCTGCACCAGCTCGAGCATGCCCTGGATCTCCGGCTGCTCCGCCAGGCAGACGCTCTCGGGATTGAAGGGCTGGTTCTGCAGCCAGACGTGCCGGCCGGTCAACACAAAGCCGATGCACACCAAGAACACGTTGCCGCCCAGCAGCCCCAGCCGCGGGCCCATCTTGTCCACAAACAGGCCGGCCGCGAAGACCGCCGCCATCAACCCGACCACGATGCGGTCGAGAATGCACAGCGGACACGGCTCCAGGTTCATGTATTTCTCTAGGAACTGATAGGCGAACAGCAGCGCGAACAGGCTGCAGCCCAGGCCGATGAGGTTGGTCGGACGCATCGCTGCTCCCGCTAGCCTTCGAGTCCGTCGAGAAAGGCCAGGAACGACGGGCTGAAGCGGTCGACAATCACCTTGACGCCCTGCGGATTCGGATGGATGCCGTCCGCGAGGTTAAGGGCCGCGTCCAAGGCGACGCCGTCGAGCAGGAACGGATACAGGTCGAGATCGTATTGCTGCGCCAGCTTCGGATAGATCGCGTCGAAATCCCGCTTGAAACGCGGGCCGTAGTTGAGCGTCGCCTGCATGCCGACCAGGAAGACCGGAATGTCCGCGGCCTGGAAGATCTCGATGATTTGTGCCAGGTTGCGCTCGGTCGCCGCTGGCGGTACGAAGCGCAGCATGTCATTCGCGCCCAGCGCCACGATGACCGCGGCCGGATTGCGCCCCGCCACCTGCCGCGCGCGGGTCAGGCCGTCGGCGCTGGTCGCGCCGGAGACCGCTTCGTCGCTGACCGCAACATCATAGCCGGCGGCGCGCAGGTTGTCCTCCAGCTGCTGGACGAAGCCGTCCCGCTGCTCCAGGTTGTACGCGTCCATCAGCGAATCGCCGAAGGCCGCGACCGTCAGCTCGGCCGCGCCCGCAGCGGCAGCCAGCAGGCAGCCCGCCACCCATGCGATTAGTTTAGAATGCATCCGTCAAATAAATGTTCCTTGACAGCGCATTCTAAATCCAAACTTGACTGAAGCCATCAAGCTGTCAGGAGTGGGCTTGTCGCTGCCCGTCGAAGGGCGCGAAGACCTCGAAATCCTGAAGGAAATCAACCTGGACGTGCCCGCTGGCGGCAAGTGCGGGCTGATAGGGCCGTCCGGCTCGGGCAAGACCTCGCTGCTGACCCTGATCGCCGGACTGCGCAAGCCCAACTTGGGCAACATCGCCATCCTCGGGACCGAGCTCACCGCCCTCGATGAAGAGGACCTCGCTTCCTTCCGGCGCAGCAACATCGGCGTGGTGTTCCAGAACTTCCACCTGCTGCCCGCCATGACCGCGCTCGAGAACGCCGCCATCCCGCTGGAGCTCGCCGGCGCGCCCGACGCCGAGGAACGGGCCTTCAAGGTCCTGGAGCTCGTCGGGCTCAAGGACCGCGCCGGACACTATCCGCATCAACTCTCCGGCGGGGAGCAGCAGCGCACCGCCATCGCCCGCGCCTTCGTCGGCCAGCCCAAGCTGGTGCTGGCGGACGAGCCCACCGGCAACCTCGATGGCAAGACCAGCGACAGCGTCATGGAGACCCTGACGCAGATGACCGCTGAGAACAACACCACCATGCTGCTGATCACCCACAACGAGTCCCTGCTCGCCGACCTGCCGCAGGTCGTCAAGATGAACAGCGGCCGGCTGCAGCCCGCCTGAGCATGGCCAGCGCCGCCGTAACCGCCAAGATCGCAGCGCGCGAGCTGCGCCAGGGCAAGCGCTCGTTCCTGCTGGCGGCCTTCACCACCGCCCTGGCGACCGCCATGCTCTCGGCCGTGCTCGGCCTGGGCGATTCCATGCGCTCGACCCTGCTGCGCGACGCCCGCACCATCCTCGGCGGCGACTTCGAGCTGCGGCTGAGCAACCGCGTCTTCACCGATGAGGAGATGGCGTGGATCACCGAGCGCAGCGCAGAGACCAGCCGCCTGACCCAGATCCGCTCGGCCGCCTACACCGACGAGCTGTCCGCGCTCATCGTCGTGCGCGCCGTCGATGAAGCCTATCCCCTGCTCGGGGAGCTCGAGATGACTGACGGCGATGCCTACGACTACGCGGTCCTCGACAACGACGACGACAGCATACCAAGTTACGTGACCGACGGGCTCGCCGGCGCGCTGGGCATCGGCCTGGGCGATACCTATGAGCTCGGCAGCGCCACGCTGCGCATCGCCGGCATCGTCGGGCGCATTCCCGATCCGAACGCGAACATGATGCTGAACGCCCCGATCGTGTTCATGGCCAAGCGGCACCTCGAGCGCACCGGACTCCATCAATACGGGACCATCAAGTCCGAGCGCCTCAAGGTCGTGCTGCCGCCGGACGCCGACACTCCGCAGTGGCGCAGCGACATCAACGCAGCCTTCCCGGACAACGACTGGCGCATCCGCGGGCAGGACGGCGCCGTCGACGGCATCGACGACGTCATCGGGCGCATGGAGACCCTGCTGCTGCTGGTCTCGCTCGGGACCCTGCTGATTGCCGGCATCTGCGTGGGCAATTCGGTCAGTACCTATATGCAGACGCGCGTGGCCGCGATCGCGATCCTCAAGTCGCTGGGCATGCCCGCGGCCCGCATCCAGCTGTGCTACATGGCGATCGCGCTGTTCTTCGTACTCGTCGGCAGCGCCGTCGGGATGGCCGGCGGAGCTTACGGCCAGCGGCTGATCATCTCCTTCCTCGCCGGGCGCCTGCCCTTTGAGATCGTCCCGGCCTTCAGCATCGGCAGCATGCTCATCGTCCCCGCGGCCGCGCTGCTGACCGCTTGGATCTTCGCGAGCCGCCCGCTGGTGCGCTACTGCTCGATCAGCCCAGTGATTTTGTTCTCGCTGTCCTCGGGCATGGACAGCATCGGCCTGCGCGAGCCCGCCCGCGCCTGGCGGGCGTCCCTGCTCCCGACCGCGCTGCTCGCGCTGCTGCTGGTCGTGATCGCCGGCGACCGGCTGTTCCTGCTGTACTTCGGCCTGGGCGGCGCAGCCGCGGCGTTCATGTTCCGCCTGCTCACCATCGGCTTCATCCGCCTGCTCGGGCGGCTGCGCGTCCGGAACGTCGCGACCAAGATCGCCATCCGCACGGTGGTGCGCAGCTCCGACCAGATCGCCGCGGCCGCGACCTCGCTCGGCGTCGGGCTCAGCGCCCTGCTGACCTTCTCGCTCACCGAGGCCAACTTCAACAACCAGCTGAACGCGACCCTCGAAGCGAACGCGCCGGCGTACTATCTCGCAGGCCTGCAGCCGGGCGACGACGAGCGCATCCGCGCGGGCATCGCTGAGTTCCTTCCCAGCCCCGCGTCCTTCGCGACCTTGCCGACCACGCGCGCGAAGATCACCCATCTCAAGGGCGTTGACGTCGAAGGAGTCGAATGGCCCGAATCCGCCGACTGGGTCGTCCATGGCGACCGCTACGTGACCTGGGCGCAGGACCAGGAGCGCGACTGGTCGGGCACCGCGCGGGTGTCCGAGGGCGAGATGTGGGATGAAAGCAACGAAGAGCTGCTGGTCTCCTTCTCCTTGGAAGAAGGCAAAGAGCTCGGGGTCGGCATCGGCGATACCGTCCGGGTGTTGATCCACGGCGAGAGCTACAACCTGCGCATCGCCAACCTGCGCACCATCGACTGGACCACCTTCGACGTCAACTTCGTCATGGTACTGTCCGACGGGCCGTGGTCGCAAAAGCCGCACGGCTACCTGGGCTCGGTACGCCGCATCAACGGCGACCATCATGCCTTCCAGCGCGCCGTCGTGCGCGCGGCGCCGAGCGTCACGCCCATCCGGACCGAGACCATCATCAAGACCGCGACCGCCCTGCTCGAGAAAATCGGGCTGCTGCTGAGCATCGTCACCCTGACCGCATCGGTCGCCGGCGTGCTGGTGCTGGCCGCCGCCATCGCCGAGGGCCGGCAGCGCCGCGAGCACTATTCGATCGTACTGCGCATCCTGGGCACGCCCTATCAGCTCTTGATCACGGTCTTCCGCCTGGAATTCATCATCATCGCCTGCCTCGCGGCCATCCCCGCCTTGGGGGTCGGGCTGGCGGCGAGCTACGTCATCTCGACCGAGATCTTCAACCTGCCCTGGAACACCGACTGGCTGACCGCCGCTCTGGTGATCGCGAGCACCATCGCGACGGTGCTGGTACTCGGGACCATGAACACCATCCGCTTCGCGCGCACGCCGCCGCTGGCGCTGCTGCGCAACCAGTAAGGGGCGCGCTGCGGCGGACTACGCCGCGGCCGGCTCGTCCTTGACCTTGCGCACCAGCTTGACGCCTGAGATTTCCATGTGCTTGTCGACCGCCTTGCACATGTCGTATACGGTCAGCAGCCCGACAGCAACGGCGGCGAGCGCTTCCATCTCGACCCCGGTGCGCGCATGCGCGGACACCGTGGCCGTACAGACCATGAAGCCCTCGACGGCCTCGAACCCGACCTCAACGTGCTCCAGCGGCAGCTGATGGCACAGCGGCACTAACTCGCTGGTGCGCTTGGCCGCTCCAATCGCCGCGAGCGTCGCGGCCGCGACCACCGAGCCCTTGGCGCCGGCGTCGCGGCGGCATTGCTCCTGCGCCTGCTCATTGAGCCGGATGCGACCGCGCGCGACCGCTTCGCGGCGCACCACCGGCTTGGAGCCGACCGGCACCATGCGCGGGCGGCCGTCGTCCCCGAGATGGCTGAGCTCGGTGGCGGGCTGGGCGTCGGCGCTGGGGCGGGTGGTGGCCATGGCTGGGCTGTTGGGCGCTATTTTAGGCATCATGCCCGCGCCGCCGGCGCAGGCGGATGATTTCCTCGCCTTCTCCGACGAGCAGCTGCGCATCATGCAGCGCAAGATCTCCAAGAGCTTTCCGGGCGGGCAGATCAGCGAGGATCCGATCTTGCTGTACTATCTCGCGAGCCTCAACGAGCGCTTCGGCAACTCCGAGCGCACCTACATCGCGGTCAACGACGCCAAGGCGGTCAACGCCTTCGCGATCTGGAGCAACGCCATCGTCATCTACAACGGCCTGATCGCGCTGTGCCAGAGCGAGGCCGAGCTCGCCGGCGTCATGGCGCATGAGCGCGCCCACGTCGACAGCCGGCACCTGGCGCGGCTGGCGGACCAGACCGGCTTGATGAGCTCGCTCACGACCATCGGCATGCTCGTCGCGCTGTTCACCCAGTCGCAGGACGCCATGGAGATCTTCGCCGGGGCCCAGTCGCTGCAGCGCAGCGCGCAGTACAGCATCCAGCGCGATCTCGAGCGCGAGGCCGACCAGCAGGCGATCGTCTTCATGAGCCGGGCGGGCTATGAGGTCGAGGGCTACCTGCGCGCGCTGCAGCGCATCCAGGACAGCAGCGGCGGCGGCAGTCCGCCCGAATACATGTCGACCCATCCGATCTCGACCAGCCGCATCGCGGAGGTGCGCTCGTACATCCGCAACCAGTCCGAGCGGCGCGGCAGCCGGCGGCGGCAGGCCGAGGCCGACGAGCTCAGTTTCCTGCTGGTGCGGGAGCGCGCGCGCTTTCGGTCGCACATCACCAGCGGCAAGCGGGTCGACTCGCCCTATACTCCAGTCGCCGAGGCTTACGGCAAGCTGCTGCTGCGCTCGATCGAGCCGGAAGAAGCTTTGGAGATCCTGCTCCCCCATGCGGACAACTGGATCATCGCCTATGAGCTCAGCGAGCTGTACATGGCGGACGGCGACGTGGGCGCGGCGGTCGACGTGCTCGAGAACGCGCGCGCGCAGGATCCGGAGAACATCCCCTTGCTCGCGAAGATGCTGAGCATCCTCGGGCGCACCGGCAGCGAGCAGGCGGCGCGCAGGCTGCTGCGGCTGATGCCGGGCGAGCTGCGCCTGGAACCCGCGATCATCGATGCGGAAATCCGCTTGTGGTACGAGCTCAACGACCAGCTGCGCTACCGCGTCGCGATCGCGCACGGCAAGTTCACCAGCGGCGAGCTCGACGGCCTGGCGAATGAAATCAAGCAGATCCAGGCCAGCATGGCGGACCAGCCGCCCTCAGCGGCGGTGGGCCGGCTGGAGCTGCTGGCGGGCAAGCTGGCCAATCTCGAGCACTTGCTCGAGCAGAGCTAGCCGCTGGCTTTGGCAGCCACGCGGCGCTTGCGCGGCTTGGCGGCTGCCTTCTTCTTGCGAGCCGTCGCCGGACGCGGCTGCGGCCCCAGGTCCTTCAGCTGCGCGGGCGTCAGGTACTTGCGCGAGTACTCGATGTGGATGCCGCAGTCGGTGAAGAAGTCGAACAGCTGGCTGTCGATGTGGCCGTCCTTGCGCATGAAGTCCATGATGCGCATGACCTCGGCCACCGTCTTGGGCTTGCGATAGGTCCGGTCCGGCGCGGACAGGCCTTCGAAGCGGTCGGCGATGGACAGGATCTTCGCGCCGATCGACATCTGGTCCCCGCGCAGGCCCAGCGGATAGCCGGAGCCGTCCTCGTTCTCGTGGTGCTTGCCCGCGATCTCGGGCACGTTGCCGAGGTGCCGCGGCCACGGCAGGTGCGAGAGCAAGTCGATGCTTTTCTGCGCATGCGCCTCCATGATCTCGCGCTCGGACGGATTGAGCGTGCCGCGCCCGATGCTGAGGTTCTCGAGGTCCTCGCCCTCGATCAAGTCGCCGTCGAGACAGGGCCGCGCGGCGATCTCCTCGAGCCGCGCGCGCATGTCATCGGTCAGGAACTCGCCGCCGGCGTTGAGCCCGGCGATGAAGTCGAAGTCCTCCCGCTCCGACCGCGTCGCGGTGTCCCGCGGCGGCTTGACGCCCTTGGCGCGCATAGCCCTCTCAAGCTGCTGGACGCGCAGCTCGAGCCCGCGCGCGGCGAAGCGCAGCCGCAGATAGTCGATGCGGTCGCAGACCTGCTGCAGCTTCCTGCTCTTCTCGAGCACATAGTCCGGCGTCGCGATCTTGCCGACGTCATGGATCAAAGCCGCGGTCTTGAGCTCGTGCCGCTCGGCGTCGGACAGGCCGAAGGAGCGGTACGGCCCGCTGCGCGCCTGTTCCATGCGCTCCGCGATCAGCATCGTCAATTCGGTCACCCGGAAAGAGTGCCCGCCGGTCACTTTCGAGCGCGCGTCGATCGCGGCCGAGATCATCGCCACGACCGAATCGAGCAGGGTGTTCACGCCGATGAGCAGCAGGTTGTTCTCGAGCGCGATCCCGATCAGCACCGACATGGTGCGGATGAACTCGATGTTGTGATCGTGCATCGCGCGCGTCGAGGGGTTCACCAGCTGCAGCACGCCGATGACGTTCCCGTTCTGGTTGATGATGGGGACCGCCAGGATGGCGCGGGTCCGGTAGCTGTATTGCTTGTCGAACTTGAGGATGTTGGTCAGGTCGTATTTGCGGTTGGACTTGATGGAGGTGATGAACTCCGGCTGCTTGGTCCGCCAGCACTCGCCCGAGATGCTGCCCTGCTGCCCATCGCCGCGGTGCAGGGCGACCGCGAACAGGCTCTTGATGTTGTTCGGATCGTACTCGTCGAGTACGAAGTTGAGCTCCTTGAGCTTGGAGTTGAGCGCGACCACGGCCTTGAGCGCGTGGTCCTTCTCGTCATAGAGGTAGAAGGTCCCGCCCTCGGCCTGCAGCGTCTCGCAGCCGGTCGCGACGACGTTGCGGAACAGCTTGGGATAATCGCGCTGGCTGGCGATCTCCCGGCTGATGTTGATGAGATCGCTGAGGCGCTTGTCCATGGCGGGCTCCCCGGCGCGGGCCGGCTCCGGTTACCGGGCCTTGACGTCCTTTTTCCGGCCCAGTTTTTCCTTGATGCGGGCCGAGCGGCCGCTGCGGTCGCGCAGGTAGTACAGCTTGGCGCGGCGGACATCGCCGTTGCGCACCACCTTGATCGCCTTGATCACGGGCGAATAGGTCTGGAAGGTGCGCTCGACGCCCTCGCCGGCCGAGACCTTGCGCACGGTGAACGAAGAGTTCAGCCCGCGGTTGCGCTTGGCGATGACGGCGCCCTCAAAGATCTGGATGCGGCTTTTCTTGCCCTCGTCGATGCTGACGGAGACCGCGAGGGTATCGCCCACCCCGAACGGCGGGTCCTCGCGTCCCAGGCGTTTGATCTCCTCGGCTTCGTATTGAGCGATTGCGTTCATAGCAGAAGCGTTATTTTAGTCTATTTCGGCCTTTTGGCGGGCGCGCCAGGACGCGGTGCGGGCTTCGGCCTGCTCGCGGCGCCAGCGCTCGATGGCGGCGTGGTCGCCCCCGAGCAGCACCGGCGGGACCTCATCCCCCTCGAAGGCGGCCGGCCGGGTGTAGCACGGCGGCGCCAAAGCGTCCGGCGTCGCGAAGCTGTCCTGGCTGATTGAATCGCCGCAGCCGATCACGCCGGGAACATGGCGCATGATGGCCTCGATGACCGCCATGGCGGGCAGTTCTCCGCCGGAGGTGATGAAATTGCCCAGCGAGATCGAGCAGTCGATGCGGCTGTCGATGATGCGCTGGTCGATGCCGAGATAGCGCCCGCAGACGAAGATGTGCTGCTCCTGCTCCGCGGCGGCGGCGGCGGCGGCGGCATCGAACACCTTGCCCGCGGGGCTGAGCAGGCACACCCGCGCCTGGGGCAGCTCGGCCTTGGCCGCGTCGATGGCCTGGGCCATGGGCTCGGGCTTGAGCACCATGCCGGGCCCGCCGCCATAGGGCGCGTCGTCAACCGTCCGCCGCTCGTCGGTCGCATAGGAGCGCGGGTCGATGGTGCGCAGCCGCGCCTTGCCCTTGGCGAAGGCGTCGCCGACCACGCCATAGCCGGTCAGGGCCTCGAACATACCCGGCATCAGGGTAACGGCGATGATGTCAATCATGACAGCGCTCAATAATCAGCGCGCCAGCGGGTACGGATCACGCCGGCATCCAGGTCGACGGCGATGACGTAGCGCTCGTCCATGGGTATCAGCAGCGGCTTGGCACTGGCTGCGGCGGCCACTTCCAGCAGCTCGCTGTCCTGGCTCTCGCACAGGCCGGCGACCGTACCCAGCTGCTGATCCTCTTCATCGAGCACTTGCAGGCCCACGAGATCGCACCAGTAGTGCTGGCCGGCTGCCAGCTGCGGCAGGTCCCCGCGGCGCAGGCCCACCAGGCTGTGGCGCAAAGCCGCGGCCTGCTCGGGGTCCGCACAGCCTTCATAGCGCGCGAGCACGCTGCGATGCGCGGCCTTGCGCTCGACCGGAGCGTGCTGCTGCCAGGATGCGGCCCCCTCGTCCTGGCGAAACCAAGAATCGCATGAGATGAGCTGGGCGGGTTCGAGGCCGACGACCATGATGCGGACCCAGCCGTGGACGCCGTGCGGGGCCGCGACGCGCGCCACGGCGACGATCTCTTCATCCCGCGGCGTGCGCGGGCGGTCAGCCTTGGTCGGGCGCAGGAGCGGAATCGTCGCCTGCCGGCGCAGGCTCAGCAGCGGCGGGAGCAGCCTCTGCGGCTGCGGGGGCAGCAGGCTCGGCGGCGGCAGCGGGTTCAGCGGCGGCGGGAGCAGCCTCAGCGGCTGCCGGGGCAGCGGGTTCAGCGGGCGCAGCGGCGGCCTTGGCCGCGGCCTTCTTGGATGGCTTCTTCGCTTGCTTCTCGGGACGCTTGATAGTGATCATGTCACCCTCATTCGCGCGCTTGAGCTGCTTGACCAGCTTGGTAACGCTCGGGCGCAGCACCGCGCCCTGTCCCACCCAATGCTCGAGCCGCGCCATATCGACTTTGCAGCGCTTCTCCTCTTTGCCCGCGAAGTGGTCGAAAAAACCGATTTTCTCAATGTGGCTGCTGTCGCGGCGCTTGCGCGAATCAGTTACGACCACGTGATAGAACGGCCGGTGGGTGGACCCAGCCCGGGCTAGCCTGATGACGACCATGGGGAAGCCCATTTTACACTGTGCTTAGAATCTCCGGTCCCATGCAGCCGGAAACCCACGCCCGGCGCCGCCGCCGGCTGGCCGCGCGCCTCAAGTACGGCACCGCCATCATCATCAACCGGCAGCTGCCGGACCATCACGCCGACATCTTCCGGCCGGATCCCGACCTGTTCTATCTCAGCGGCCTCACCGAGCACCACACCGCCCTGGCGCTGACCGTCGAGCGCGGGCGCATCGTCGCTGAGACCGGGTACTGCCCGCGGCGGGACCCGGACTTCGAGCGCTGGCACGGCGAGCTGCTGGGCCCCGTCCGGACGCGCCGCCAGCTGGGCCTGGAAGCCGCGCGGCCCTGGCCCGGCGTCGCCGGCATCGTAACCGAACAGCTGCATCCGGGCATGCTCGCATGGACCAAGTCCTCCCTGCCGCGGCTGGCCGCGCTGTGCAAGTACCGCACCGAGGGCGATGAAGTCCGCGAGCTCGACCAGGAGCTCGCCCGGCTGCGCATGATCAAGGACCGCGCTGAGATGCAGGCCATCGCCCGCGCCTGCGCCCTGACCGCCCGGGCCCAGCTGCGGGTCCTGCGCAGCCTGCCCGGCGCGGGCTCCGAGGCCGAGCTGCAGGCCGAGCTCGACCATGCCTATGCGCGCGCGGGCGCCCAGCACGCCTTCCGCCCCATCGTCGCCGCCGGGCGCAACGCATGCATCGCCCACTACGGCGCCAACCGCGCGCCGCTGCGAAAAGGACAGCTGGTGCTGGTCGATACCGGCTGCGAGCTCGAGCGGTATGTCGCCGACATCACCCGCACCTATCCGGTCAGCGGTCGCTTCGCGCCGGCCCAGCGCGACCTGTATGAGACCGTGCTCGCGGCCCAGCAGGCGGCGATCCGCAGGGCGCGCCCGGGCGTGAGCATGCAGAGCCTGCAGCGAGCCGCGTCCCGCGAACTCGCCTACGGGCTCAAGAGCATGGGAATCTGCCGGGGCAAGCTGGAGAACATCATGGCGTCGGAGGCCTTCAATCGCTTTTACTTCCACTCCATCGGGCATTCCATCGGCCTGGACGCCCACGATCCGACGCCGGGCGCGCGCGGCGAGCTCAAGCTGAGCTCCGGCATGGCGATCACCATCGAGCCGGGACTGTATCTCGACGCCAGCAAGGGGGTCCCCCCGGAGCTGCGCCACACCGGCGTGCGGATCGAAGACGTCGTCGCGATCAAACCCAGCGGGCGCAAGGTGCTCACCGCCGCCGCCGTCAGCAGCGTCGCCGCCATCGAAGAGCGCGCCGGCGCATGAAGATCGCGATCCTCGGCGGCGGCACCGTCGGCTCCATCGCAGCGCTCGCCGCCAGCGCGGCGCTGCCGTCCTCCGCCCGCATCACCGTGCTCGACGCCGGCGGGAACGTGCATCAACGTACCTTTGTGCTGCTCGCCGGTACCCAGCTGCGCCTGCAAGAAGCCGGCTTGTGGGAACACATCGCGCCCGCCACCCATGCCCTGCGCAAGATGCGCGCGACCTATCGCGGGCAGTTCGGACTGCTGCAGCTCGCGGGCGAAGACTGCGGGCTCGATGCGCTCGGCCACGCAGCGCGGGAAGACGATCTGCGCATCGCGCTGCGCCGCGCGCTCGCGAGCCGGGACAACATCGAGCTGCGTACCGCCGCCGTTGCCTCATGCGATCCGGACGGAACGGTCGCATGGACGGAGAACGGCGCCGAACAGACCGAGCGCTTTGATGCAGTCGGCGTCGCTGGCCTGCCGCAGAACGTACTCGAGCAAGCCGGCTTCGCGTTCACATCCAAGAGCTATCCGCATCAAGTGCTGGTGACCAACCTCGACGCTGAGCAGCCCGGCCACGCAGCCGCCGAGCGCGTGCTCTCCCACGCCGCCATCACCTTGATTCCCCACCAGCGCGGCTGGTGCCACATCGCCACGCTGAGCGCCACCGCCGCCGAGCCGCTGCTTGCTCTCGAAGACGAGGACTATCTGCTGCATCTGCAGGAAGCGAGCTGGCTGCATCCCGGCGCCGGCGCGGCCATCGCCGCGCGCCAGGCGTATCAGCCAAGGCTGCGGCAGGCCAGGACCGGCGGACGCGGCGCCATCGCCCTGCTCGGCGCCAGCGCATGCAGCATCCATCCCATCGGGGCCCAGGAACTCAACCTCGGCATCCGCGACGTACTCGCCTGGACTGAACTGCTCGCTGGACTGAATTCTCAGCAGCTTGTCGACGCCGGTACCGTCCACGCCCGCATGCGCGCCGCCGACCGCCGCCGCATCGCGCGCCTGACCGATGTCCTCGCGCGCGCGCTCGAATGGAATATGCCGGGCAAGCTCAATGCCGCGGGCTGCGCCGCGACCGCCATCGATGTCAATCCCTGGGCGCGACGCTGGCTGCTGCGGCGCGCGCTCGCGCTGCCCTAGCCGCCGCCGCTGGCGTTGCCCGCGTCCGGCGCGGGCAGCTGGTCGAGCTCGTCCAAGCCCATGCCCTGCAGCACTTTCTTGAAGCGCTCCCGGTAATTCGGATGGTTCAGCTTCTTGATCACGTTGGCCTCGATCTGCCGGACGCGCTCCCGCGTCAGGTTCAGCTGCCGGCTCACCTCTTCGAGCGTGTGCTCCTTGTAGGTCCCGATGCCGAAGCGCATCTCGATCACGGTCTTGTCCCGGCTTGATCCCAGCTCGTCGAGCAGGCCCTTGACGTTGTCCGTCATGTCCCGCTCCTCGACGATGGACTCGATCGTCGGCGTGTCCTCGTCCGCGATGAAGTCCATGATCACCGCGTCCTCGTCCCCGACCGGGGTCTCGGTCGAGATCGGCTCCTTGGCCACGCTCATCGCCCACTTGACCTTCGCCGGCGAGATCTCCAGGACCTGCGCGATGGTCTCGACATCGGGCTCGGTCCCGTTCTCCTGCTGCAGCTGCCGCACGGTGCGGTTGACCTTGTTGATGGATTCGATCATGTGCACCGGCACCCGGATGGTCCGGCCCTGGTCCGCGATCGCCCGCGTGATCGCCTGGCGGATCCACCAGGTCGCGTAGGTCGAGAACTTCCAGCCGCGGCGGTACTCGAACTTGTCGACCGCCTTCATCAAGCCGATGTTGCCCTCCTGGATCAAGTCCAGGAACAGCAGCCCCCGCGATTGATAGCCCTTGGCGATGGAGACCACCAGCCGCAGGTTCGCCAGGATCATCTGGTTGTTCGCCAGGTCCAGCAGCCGCTGGTAGTTGCGCAGCTGCAGGTCCTTGTCCTTGAGCTCCTCGAGGCTGTTGAGCTCGACGTCGCGCAGGATCTGCAGAATCTGGCGGTGCCGCGATTCGACCTCGGGCGCGATGGTGTCCGAGCGCGGGTTGATGCCGCGGCGGCGCGTCAGCTTGTAGATCCAGTCCGGCTTGTTGAAGTTCTCCTGGAACAGCGCCTCGAAGCTGCGGCGGTTGAGCTTGAAGTTGCGCTTGCAGATCTGGGCGATGTCCCGCTTGTGCTGCTCGGCCTGCTTGCGGAACTCGAACATCCGGTCGGTGAGCTCCTTGACGAACGGCGTCGTGAAGCGGATCTTGAGGATCCATTTCTCGAAGTTGAGCGTTTCCTTCTCGTACTGCGGCGAATTGGCGCGGCAGTTGTCGCGGCGGGTGCGGAACTCCTTGATCTTGCAGCAGACCTTGTCGAAGTCGCCGATCAGCTTCTTCTCCGTCGGCTGCTTGTAGGCCTCGTCCTTGCTGGTGATGTCCGGCGTCATCTCCTGCTTGAGGCTGTTGGCCCGGCTGAGGATGTAGCCCAGGCTCTGGCGGGTGACCGGCCGGCCCTTGGAGTCCTCGAACAGGCCGTGCAGCACCTCCTTGGGCAGCTTCTCGCCGGTCTTGAGCTTGTCGCGCACCTCCAGCAGGTGCTCGAGGATCGCCGGGCACGTGATGCACGACAGCCCGATCAGCCGCAGGCAGGTCTCGATGCGGATCGCGATCTCGGTCTCCTGCTCGCGCGTGAGCAAAGCGTGGTTGTTCATGTCCCGCATGTACATCCGCGCGATGTCGGTCGAGCGCAGCATGCCGGTCATCTTGCCGAGGGCGTCCTCGGTACGGGTCTCGACGTCCTCGTCGCCCGTGACCATGCCATCGACGCCGAGCTTGGCCGCCGGCGCGGCCGCGGCGCTGTCGTCGATGGTGATGTGGAGCTCGTTCTCGAGCATGGTCAGGACGCTCTCGACCTGCTCGCGGCTGAGGACCGCGTCGGGGAGCGCGTCGATGATGTCGGATTCGCTGAGCGAGCCCTGCCGCAGGCCCTTTTCGATCACCTCGGACAGGTTGCGGCGGCTGTCCTCATCGAGGTCGAAGTCGACTTCTTTCTTGCGCAGCGCGCTGCGCTCGCGCTGGCGGCGCATGCGCTCGAGATGCTGGGCGCTGGCGGCGGTCGGCGGCTCGGGCGGGCGCTGCCCGTCGGATGCGGCGAACGACTTGGTGATGCCGACTCGGCTGAGCAGCAGGTGGGTGACGAGGGCGCGCCGGATCTTCGGATTGGAGAGCTTGTCCTCGTCAAAGACGTGACGCTCGATCTCACGGATGCGCTTCTTGGAGATGCCGATCATCTTCGCGGCATGCTCGTCGGTTACGTCCTGGTTCTTGTACTTGGTGATGCGGCGCAGGATGACCTTGATCTGGCCCTCGGTGTAGTTCCCCAGGAACTCCTTGGCCGCATGCAGGAATTCCTGCTTCTTGGGCATGTCGTTGTCCGGCAGCAGGATCTCCGGCATGGCGGGATTCTGCTCAGCGCGATCGTACTTGTCCTGGCTGACGCTGCGGTACAGCCGCAGGAACGCTTGGCTGACCTCGCTCGGCTTGGGCAGGACGGGCGCGGGCTTGGGCACGGCCGGACGCCGCTTGCGGCGGGCAGCAGAGGAGGAAGATGGGGTCATAGGGCGCGGGAGGAGTAAAACCTACTTATTTTACTATATTATAACCCTTTTCTCGCTAAACTCAAGTGTTTTAGTGCAAGGTACGCAAGCTGCAGGCCCAGGCCTGCTGCGGCTGGGGAACCAGGCTTTGAGCGTCACTGCGGGCGCAGGAGCTTATCTCGCACTCTCCTACCCTGCGCCCGGCCAAGATCTTCAAGTTGGAGAAAAACACCCTTTTCTTTGCAATCAATGCGCAGCGGGATTAAAATATAGCCATGGCAGCGGAACAGTCCTCAGACAATCCATTTCGTCCAGGCACAGGCTTCGTGCCCCCGCACATGGCGGGGCGGGATCCGGAGCAGGCCTTGCTGCGGCAAGCGCTGCAAGACATCACCGGGCCGCGGAAAAGCGACTATGGCCCTTTGCGCGGCTGGGCGTCCCAGCCTATGAAAATCGTCGGCCCGCGCGGGATGGGCAAGATGGCGCTGCTGGACTGGACGCGGCGCGAAGCTGAGTCCCTGGATGCCGATTTCGCGCGCCTGACCCATGAGCCGAATGCCGATTCAGATGATGTGTTCTCCGCGCTCCTGAGCAAACTGGCCGACATCCCGGGCTTGGACCGGAAGCAGATTCCGGCTTGGGAGAGCGATTATCTTCAGTGGGCGCAGGACTGGCAGCCTGGGAAGCCGGCGCTAGAGTTCGAGACGATCCTAGCGATACGCCTGCGGTTCCGTCCGCTGATGCTGGTGCTGGACGATGTTTTGCATTGCGACATGGATATGCTGGACCTGGTGCTGAATCAGTATCAGCTGCTAGCCAGCTCAGGATGGCCGCTGGCATTGGTACTGGTGGGGACACCGGCGCTGGACTCACACTTAATTAAGACGAAGGCAGCCTTCATTCACCGCTCCAATAACATCCATATCAATGGCCTGGATTCCGTCGCGACGCGCGAGGCCTTGAGCAAGCCGTTCGCGGACCGCGGCGTCGCGGTCGCGGACGAGGCGCTGGAGCTGATGGCGAGCTGGACCGACGACTATCCATTTTTCATCCAAGTCGTGGGCAGTAAAGTCTGGGATGCCAAGAAGGGCGCCGCGAAGGTGGATGTGGATTTGGTGCGAAGCGTGGAGCAAGCCGTGCATGACCGGCGCAATCTTTTTTACGCGTCAATCTACAGCATGATTGATGATGGTGATGAGTTGCTGGAATGCGCGATGAAAGCGGTGGCGGCCATCGAAGCTGCGCCCAAGCCCTTGACGCCCAGGCAAGTGCGCACCCGCATGGCGGAAGGCACTGACTTGAGTTCCAAAGACGCCCGCAAGACCTTCAACCAGCTGTTGGATATAGGCCTGTTTTGGGTAACCGGCGATGTCGAAGTGCATGCGGCGATTCCGTCATTCTTCAATTATCTCAAGAAGATATACGAGCGGGAACACGCCTAGCGCGTGCCAAGTCCAAGCCGTGAACCTGATGCAATAGCCCCTTGGCAAGGGCTGGCGCGAGCTAGGGCTGGGACCGCAGCTGCTGGGCCCGGGCCTGCTGCAATTGGCTGAGCAGGCGCAGGTCGATCTTGCCGGTGGGCGTGAGGCCAGCAGCCTTCTGGAAGGCCTGCACCGCCGCGATCGTCTTGTTGCCGGGCGCGCCATCGACCCCGCCGGCGTCATAGCCCAATTGCAGCAGCAGCATCTGGGCCTCGCGCACCATCTCGCTGCCCTCGAGCTCCGCGCTCTCCACCCCGCCGAGCAGGAACAATTGATCGTCGACCGCCTGCTGGCGGATGGCGTCCGCGCGCTCGGCGATGAAGTCCGCAGCAGCCGCGCGCGCTGCCGGCAGCTGCTGCTCCAGCGGCGCGCACAAACGCTGCTGCGTGCGATACAAAGCCAGGACCTTGCCGATCTCGGTGTTGGTGCGGGTCACCTCCGACAGCGCTTCGAGCCGCAGCTGCTCGCGCAGGCACCAGCGCAGCTGCGGCGGGCCGAAGTCAGACCCTTCGGCCGGGCGCACGTAGCTGTCCTCCGCGCCGGCGTCGGCGCCCGCGTCCGCCTGGCCGAAAGCATCGAGCGAGACATGCCGCTTCATATACTCGCGATAGCCGTAATAGCCGCTGCCACCGGCCGCGCCCAGCATGACCAGCCACAGCCACAGCATCCAGCCGCGGCGGCGACGGCGACGGCCGGGCCGGCGGCGCTGGCGGGTCGGGCGCTCTCCTCTTTCCCCGGCCGCAGCCAGGATGGAGCTGGCCGCGACGCGGTCCTCGTCGGCCTCCGGCTCCGCCGAGCCCCCGAAACTGGGCTCGCGCCGCCGATTGGGCAATCTAGAAATGGCTTGCTCCCGCTGCTGTCGTCCGGAGTGAATTATAATATCCTATCCTAAAACCCCCGCGAAAACCACTTCCTATGAGCTATCAAGCCAATCCCAAGCGCTACGACAGCATGACGTACAACCGCTGCGGCAAGTCCGGCCTGCTGCTGCCGGCGATCTCCCTCGGCCTGTGGCACAATTTCGGCGACCTGACCCCGCGATCGACCAAGGTCGACATGTGCCACACCGCCTTCGACCTCGGCATCACCCACTTCGACCTGGCGAACAACTACGGGCCCGAGCCCGGCGCCGCTGAGGAATTCTTCGGCGACTTCCTGCAGAAGGACTTCCGTCCCTACCGCGACGAGCTGGTGATATCGACCAAGGCGGGCTATCGCATGTGGCCGGGACCCTACGGCGAATGGGGCTCGCGCAAGTACCTGCTGTCGAGCCTGGACCGGAGCCTGCAGCGCATGCAGCTCGACTACGTCGACATCTTCTACTCGCACCGCGTCGATCCGAACACGCCGCTGGAAGAGACCATGGGCGCGCTCGACCAAGCCGTGCGCAGCGGCAAGGCCCTGTACGCCGGCATCTCCTCCTACAACTCCAAGCGCACCCGCGAGGCCGCCGCCATCCTCAAGCGCCTGGGCACGCCCTGCCTGATTCATCAGCCCAGCTATTCGATGATCAACCGCTGGATCGAGAAGGACGGCCTGGTCGGTACCCTCAAGCAGCTCGGCATCGGCTCGATCGCCTTCACGCCGCTCGCCCAGGGGATGCTGACCGACAAGTATCTCAAGGGCGTGCCCAAGAGCAGCCGCGCCGCGCGCAAGGCCTCGCTCAACCCGGCCTGGCTCAGCCCGACGGTCATGCGCAACATCAAGGCGCTCGACGCCATCGCGAAAAAGCGGGGTCAGACCCTGGCGCAGATGGCGCTCGCATGGGTCCTGCGCGACGGCGGCATCACCACCGCCTTGATCGGCGCGAGCAGCAGCCGGCAAATCCGCGACTGCGTCGCCGCGCTGGACAAGCCCACCTTCACCAAGGCGGAGCTCGCCGCCATCGACAAGCACGCCAAGGACGCTGAGGTCAATATTTGGAAATTGTCCTCGGATTCATAAAATTAGAATCCCGGATTAAAGGAGAGAAAGCATGAAGGGACCAGCCATCTTCCTAGCGCAGTTCGCCGGCGACAAGGCGCCGTTCAATTCCTTCGAGCGCATCTGCAAGTGGGCCAGCGGGATTGGCTACGAAGGCGTGCAGATCCCGACTTGGGACGGGCGCCTGTTCGACCTGCAAAAGGCCGCAACTTCAAAGGAATACTGCCGCAAGCTCAAGCAGACTGCCAAGCAGGCCGGGGTGGAAATCACCGAGCTGTCGACGCATCTGCAGGGGCAGCTGGTGGCGGTGCACCCGGCCTACGACGAGCTCTTCGACGGCTTCGCGCCGAAGGAGGTGCACGGCAATCCCGCCGCCCGGCAGAAATGGGCGGTCGAGCAGCTGATGCTGGCGGCGAAGGCCTCGAAGAACCTGGGCCTGACGGCCCATGTGACCTTCTCCGGCGCCCTCGCCTGGCCGTACGTCTATCCCTGGCCACAGCGGCCGGCCGGACTGGTTGAGGCTGCGTTCGATGAGCTGGCGAAGCGCTGGCGTCCCATCCTGAAGGCCTTTGACCAGGCCGGGGTGGACCTGTGCTACGAGATCCATCCGGGCGAGGACCTGCACGACGGCGCGAGCTTCGAGATGTTTCTCAAGCGGGTGCGCAATCACAAGCGCTGCAACATCCTTTACGATCCCTCCCACTTCGTGCTGCAGGGGCTGGATTACCTGGATTTCATCGACATCTACGCCGACCGCATCAAGATGTTCCACGTCAAGGACGCCGAGCTCAATCCGAACGGGCGCCAGGGCGTATACGGCGGCTATCAGTCCTGGGTCGACCGCGCGGGACGCTTCCGCTCGCTCGGCGACGGCCAGATCGACTTCGGATCCATCTTCTCCAAGCTGGCGGCAATCGGTTTTGACGGCTGGCCGGTACTGGAGTGGGAATGCTGCCTGAAGCATCCTGAGGACGGCGCGCGCGAGGGCGTGGACTTCATCCGCAGCCACATCATCCGCATGGCGGAGACCGCCTTCGATGACTTCGCGAGCAGCGGCAGCGACGCCGAGGCCAACAAGCGCATTCTCGGCATCAAGAGATAGCGACTGTGGCTCGCATCAGGCTGGGCATGGTCGGCGGCGGCCAGGGAGCCTTCATCGGCGCGGTCCATCGCATCGCCGCGCGCATCGACGATCGTTTTGAACTGGTGGCCGGCTGCCTGGCCTCGAACGCTGAGCGCGCCCATGCCTCAGCGCAAGAATTGGGCCTGGATTCAGACCGCAGCTACGCGAGTTTCGCGGAAATGGCGGAGTCCGAGGCCAAGCGCGACGACGGCATCCAAGCGGTCAGCATCGTCACGCCCAACCACGTCCACGCCGATGCGATCATCGCCTTCGCCGAGCGCGGCATCCATGTGATCTGCGACAAGCCGCTGTGCGACAGTCTGGAGAACGCCGAGCGCGTCGAGCAGGCCCTGGCGAAGAGCGAGGCATTGTTTTTGCTCACGCACAACTACAGCGGCTATCCGCTGATCCGACACGCGCGTAGCCTGGTCGCGGGCGGCGAGCTCGGACCCGTGAGAGCGGTACGCGCGTCCTATCTGCAGGACTGGCTCGCGCGGCCGTTGGAGCAAGAGGGCCAGAAGCAGGCTGAGTGGCGCACGGACCCCGCGCGCTCGGGTGCGGCCGGCGGCCTGGGCGACATCGGCACCCATGCTTTCCAGCTGGCGCGGTACGTGACCGGCCTGGAGCTCAAGCGCGTCGCGGCCGACGCCCACATTTTTGTCAAGGGCAGGAAACTCGACGATCATGCCGAGGTCCTGCTGCGCTATGACGGCGGCGCGCGCGGCAGCCTGACCTGCTCGCAAGTGGCAGTGGGCCACGAGAACGACCTGACCTTTGGGGTATACTGCGAGAACGGCAGCATCCGCTGGGCGCAGGAGAACCCCAACGTACTGACGCTGGTCCAGCCCTACGGCGAGCCCCCGCGCCTGCTGACGCGTGGCAGCGGCGCCCTGGGCGACTGGGCGGCCGCCGCGACCCGCACCCCGCCGGGACATCCCGAGGGCTATCTGGAAGCCTTCGCGCAGCTGTACCGCGACATGGCGGACCGGATTGACGCCAAGCTGGAGGGCAAGGACCCGCCGGGGGGCGCCGCGCCCTTGCCGGACATCACCGACGGCATGGCGGGCATGCGCTTCATCAAGGCCGCCCTCGCCTCATCCGCGGCCGACGGCGCCTGGACAGATTGCTGATTGATGAATCAGCCCCCGCCACCGTGGCAGCCGATCACGAGATTGTTCAACCAGCATGAGTTCATCGCGTTTGGTTTAACCGTAACGATTTCATGCATCGTCGCCTATTTGATGGCGGCGTATTTCCCGGCGCTAGTGGTCGGCATCCTGCTGGCCTATCTGCTGGAAAGCCTGGTTGCCCAGCTGGAGCGCGTCGGCTGCATGCGCAGCCTGGCGGTCGGCGGTACGCTGCTGGTCGGCTTGTGCGGGATCGCCGTCTTGCTGCTGTTCGCAATCCCGCTGCTGACCGAGCAGCTGCGGGGTCTGGTCAGCGAGCTCCCCGATCTGGGCAATCGGCTCACAGCGCTGGTTGATGACTCCTCATTGCTAACCGAAGACTTCAAGGATACCGTGTTGGAGAACGCGGCCAGCCATCTAGGCGAAATGACCAATAGCCTGGTGGCGACGTCAGCGGACAGCCTGGGGAACCTGCTGCAGCTGGTGATTTACATGGTCTTGATCCCCATGATGGTGTTCTTCATCTTGCGGGACAAAGACCTGATCCTGAACTGGTTCGGCAAGATGGTGCCCGACTCGCAGATGCTCAAGGACCTCAAGAAGGAACTCGACGAGAACTTCGCGGCCTATGTGCGGGGCAAGATCATCGAGGCCTCGATCATCTTCGCCTTGTGCCTGATAGCCTTCCTGCTGCTGGGCGTCAAGTACGCCTTTGTGCTGGCGGTGGCGGTGGGCCTGTCCGTGGTCATACCTTTCGTCGGCGCGGTCGCGGTCACCATTCCGGTGGTGGTGCTGGGCTATTTGCAGTTCGGTACGACCGACATCACTTCTTTTTGGTGGATGATGGGCCTGTACGGACTGATTCAGGTCCTGGACGGCCAGGTGATTGTCCCGCTGCTGTTCTCAGAGGTCGTCAAGCTGCATCCGGCCGCCATCTTGGCTGCCATCCTGGTTTTCGGCGCGATCTGGGGCGTCTGGGGGGTGTTCTTCGCGATTCCGCTGGCTTCGCTGGTCAAGGCCAACATCAACGTGATCGAGCACAAGCTGGCGTCCCTGGCGCCGGCCTAGGCTGGGGCAGTGCTCCGGGCCCTGGTCCGCGGCCTGCATGCCCTGCCGCCGGAACGGGCACATGCCCTGGCGCTGGGCGCGCTGCGACTGAGTCCTCGCATTTACGACGCCGAGCGCATCGGCGCGCCCGCGACGGTGATGGGCCTGAGTTTTCCCAACCGCATCGGCCTGGCGGGCGGCTTCGACAAGGACGGCGATCACATCAACCAGCTGGCGAAACTGGGCTTCGGCTTCATCGAAGTCGGAACCATCACGCCCCGCCCGCAGTCCGGCTCGCCCCAGCCGCGCTTGTTCCGGCTGCCAGCGGCCCAGGCCTTGATCAACCGCATGGGCTTCAACAGCCGCGGGGTCGAGCACGCCGCGCGACGGCTGGCGCAGCAGGGCGGCGGCTTCAGCGGCATCCTGGGCTGCAACATCGGCTGCAACCGGGACACGGACAAGGCTTTGGCGTACAAGGATTACCTGCACTGCCTGCGGCGGCTGTACGGCCTGGCGAATTACTATGTGATCAACATCTCTTCCCCGAACACGCCGGGCCTGCGCAACATGCAAAAGCCGGTCGCGCTCAACGCCCTGCTGCGCGCCCTGGTCGATTTGCGGGACGAACTCAGCGTCCAGCACCGGGAGAAGACGCCCTTGTTGATCAAGATCGACCCGGAGCAAAGCGCCGAGCAGATCGAGGCCATGGCGAGCATCGTGCGCAACAACCGCCTGGACGGCATCGTCGCGACCAACACCACGACGCAGCGCAGCCGCGCCATCGCCGAGCTGGACTACGGCGCGCAGCCGGGCGGCCTGTCGGGCCTGCCCTTGCGCGAGCAAGCGACTGAGGCGATCCGCACCTGGCGCCGGTTCCTGCCGCCGCGCTATGCGATCATAGGCGTCGGCGGGATCATGAGCAGGCAGGACGCCCAGGACAAGCTGGATGCGGGCGCGGACCTGGTCCAGGTCTACACCGGCCTGATCTACAAGGGCCCGCGGCTGGTAGCTGACTGCGCGCAGGCGCGCAAGCAAGATTCCCCTGCCGAGTCAAACTCCTGAGGCTCAACGAGCCTTGGCTTGACTGGGCAAGGCAGTCTTAGATCTTCCCTTCCTGTGCCTGCTTGACTTGTTGTTCGCAGAAATTGAAGAATGACGGCTTGGCAGCCTCCATCAATCCATCCTGCTCCCAGATAAAACCAAGATCCACCAACTGCTCAAAGATCTCTATCTGCTCTTTGCCATACACGCCCATCTTCTTTCCTGCCAAACCTGAGAGCACTACCTCGCTCTCAACCTTGCCATCGTTCATCTCGATGATTTCTATAGTACGGAGGGCGTGCCGCGTCAGCATGGCATCTATTATTTCTGCATAAAGATCTTTATAGTAAGCATCCTGGTCTTCTTTAATTTCAGCTTGGGCCTTTTGGGCCAGCGCCAGGCTGACTTCCCTCTTGCCTGCTTTCAGCATGGTGCCCCATACTTGCGATCCGGCAATTTGGATGAAGAATGGATAGTTGTCCGTAAGTGCTGCCATATAATCAATCGCCGCGGGCGCGACCTTGATGCCCTGCATGGCAAAAGGCTTGGTCAAGGCGTCCCGCGTGTCTTCATCACTCAGCAAGTTAATGCGGACAATCTCGCTGCGATCGATGAAGCCGACATTCAATTGTGCCAGGAACGGATCCAGTTGGGGCGTACCTGCCATGATCACGGCCAGCGGCTCTTTCTCTATAATCAATTTCTGGCACAGTGTCAGCAGGTTTTCAAACACAATCCCTTCGTAGTGCATGGCCTCGTCCAGCAGCAATAACACTGGCTTCTGCTTCAGCTTCTTGCGCAGGTGCTTGACAAAGAAAGCGTATTCCTGCTCTAAGTAAGCTTCTGGCGATTCTGCCGACCCGCTATTGCTGTGAATGAGCTGGGCAATGAATTTATCGTAGGCACCAGCACTTACCAAGCCATCCAACAAGCTTCCTTCAAGAAAGCTGTCCAGTTGCGGGACATGCAAGACATGAATGCCTAGCTCGTTGGCTTTCTCCCACGCCTCATGCAGAAGTATGGTCTTGCCCACCCCACGCGGGCCCACAATCTTGATGGGCGCCATCGGACTTGGAGGCCGGTCTTGCTTCTTGTTCTTCGATAGCTCCGCTATCCTGACAAGGGTCTCGTTGATGAGCTCGCGCTCTTGCGCCCTGCCTGCTACATACAAAGGCACGGTCCCCGGGCCCGGATTGAAAGGGTTGTCGTCAGAATCCAAAGCAATCATGCCATTAATTTTACACGAAGAAGCAAGCCTTCATCAATAGCCCCGGATCTCTTTAGGTTCGTTAGTGCTTGGTTTGACGATTGTTGATTTTATCCAACTGCATTATATGATCGTCGCCATCGGCGGCATCATGAGTACGCAGAACAAGCTGAATGCGGGCACGAATCTGACCCTGGTCTACACCAGCCTGATCTACAAGGACCCGCGGCTAGTCGCTAGCTGCGCGCAAACAAGATTCTTTCTGCCGATTCGAACTCCTGAAACCACCATGCCTAGGCTAGGCTTCGCAGTTTTAGAACTTTTCGTTCTGTTCCTGCTTGTCTTTTTGTTTGCAGTAACTAAAGAATGACGGGATGCCAGCCCGCACCTTACTGTCTTCTTCCCAAATAAAACCAAGGTCCACCAACTGAGCGAAAGCCTCCAACTGCTCTTTGCCGTACACACCCCTCTGCTTGCCTGCCAAACCTGAGAGAAGCGTCTCGCGTCCGGCCTTGCCATCGTTCATCTCGAGGATTTCCACGATTCGAAGAGCGTGTCGCATCAGCTCAGCGTCCGATATTTCTGAATAAATATCGTAATAGAAATCATCGCGCTGTTTTCCAATTTCAGCCTGAGCCTTCTTGACCAACGCCAGACTGACTTCACTCTTGTCTGCTTCCAGCATGGTCTCCCATATTTGCGATCCGACAATCTGGATGAAAAATGGATAGTTGTCCGTTAGCGCTGCCATATGATCAATCGCTGCAGGCGCGGCCTTGATGCCCCGCATGGCAAAAGGCTTAGCCAAGGCGTCCCGCGTGTCTTCATCACTCAGTACGTTGATGCGGATGTTCTTGCTGCGGTTGATAAAAGTGGCATCCAGTTGTCTCAAGAACGGGTTTAGTTGAGGCGTACCTGCAATAATCACGGCTAGCGGCTCCTTTAGCATCATCAATTTCTGGCACAACTGCAACAATTCCCCAAACGAGTTCTTTTCGTAATGCATGGCCTCATCAAGCATGAGTAGCAACGGTTTCTGCTTCATGATTTTGTCCAAGGACGTAACAAGGCTATGCTTTTCCTCCCTAAAAGATACTCCTGCCGGACCAGCCGACACGCCCTGAATGCGATTGAGTTTGGCATTGATTTTCTCGTAGGCACTTGCACCTACTAAGCCAGACAACAGGCTTTCATCAACCAGGCTGTTCAGTTTCTCAACATGCGCTACATGAATGCCTAGCTCGTCGGCCATCTCCCTCGCTTCATATAGAAGTGTGGTCTTGCCTACCCCGCGCGGGCCTACAATCCTGATGGGCGCTAGCGGACTCGGCCGCGACTTGGTTTGCTTCTTGTCCTTCGACAACTCCGCTATCCTGACAAGGGTATTGTTGATGAGCTTGCGCTCTTTCACCCTGCCGGCTACATACACAGGTACGCTTCCCGGACCCGGGTTGAAAGGGTTGTCGTTGGAAGTCAAAGCAACCATGCCATTAAGTTTACACGAAAATTGATCCTTCAGCAATAACTCAAGATCTGCTCGAGGTCTGAGTGCTTGGCTTGGCGGTTGCTCGTTCTTCCAGCCGCCCAAGCGATTATCGGCGGCGGCGGCATCATGAGCAGGCAGGACGCCCAGGACAAGCTGGATGCGGGCACGGACCTGGTCCAGGCCATACCGGCCTGATCTACAAGGGCCTGCGGCTGGTAGCTGACTGCGCGCAGGCGCGCAAGCAAAATCCTCCTGCCGAGCCAAGCTCCTGAGAACCAACGGTCCTTGGCTGGGCAGGCAAGGCAGTACTAGATCTTCCCTTTCTGCGCTTCCTTTTCTACTTGCTCGCAGTAGCTGAAAAATGACGGCTTTCCAGCCTCCATCAATCCACCCTGCTCCCAGATAAAACCAAGATCCACCAACTGCTCGAAAATCTCTATCTGCTCTTTGCCATACACACCCATCTTCTTCCCTGCCAAACTTGAGAGAAGCGTCTCGCGTCCGGCCTTGCCATCGTTCATCTCGAGGATTTCCATGATCCGGAAAGCGTGCTGCAGAAGCAAGGCACTCATTATTCTCGAATAAAGGCCGTGATAGAAATCATCCCGCTGTTCTTCAATTTCAGCTTGGGCCTTTTTAGCCAGCGCCAGGCTGACTTCCCTCTTGCCTGCTTCCAGCATGGTGTCCCATATTTGCGATCCGGCAATCTGAATGAAGAATGGATAGTTGTCCGTAAGCGCCGCCAAAGAATCAATCGCCGCGGGCGCGGCCTTGATGCCCTGCATGGCAAAAGGCTTAGCCAAAGCGTCCCGCGTGTCTTCATCACTCAGCAAGTTGATGCGGACAACCGCGCTGCGGTCGATGAAGCCAACATTCAATTGCGCCAGGAACGGATCCAGCTGGGGCGTGCCTGCCATGATCACGGCCAGAGGTTTATCCTCAATCATCAACTTCTGGCACAACTGCAGCAATCTTTCAAACACACGCCCTTCGTAGTGCATGGCCTCGTCAAGCAACAGCAGCACTGGCTTCTGCTTTAGTTTCTTGCGCAGGTGCTTGACAAAGAAAGCGTATTCCTGCTCTAAGTAAGCTTCTGGCGATTCTGCCGACCCGCTATTGTTGTGGATAAGCTGGTCAACGAATTTATTGCAGGCACCAGCACTTACCAAGCCATCCAACAAGTATCCTTCAAGAAAGCTTTCCAGTTGCGGGACATGCAAGACATGAATGCCTAGCTCGTTGCCCTTCTTCCACGCCTCATGTAGAAGTATGGTCTTGCCCACCCCGCGCGGGCCCACGATCTTGATGGGCGCTAACGGGCCTAGCGAAAACTGGTCTCGCTTCTTGCACTTTGACAACTCCGCTATCGTGACAAGGGTATTGTTGATGAGCTCGCGCTCTTGCGCCCTGCCGGCTACATACAAAGGAACGGTCCCCGGGCCCGGGTTGAAAGGGTTGTTGTTGGAAGCCAAAGCAACCATACCATTGATTTTACACAAAGAGCGAGCCTTCGGCAATGGCCTAGGTCTGCTTAGGGATAGGCGGGTTGTTGTTTGATCTTATCCAGCTGCGCTATGCGCAGCCCCGCCAGCCGCACTCAATGAACGCTTCTAACCACAACCCGGGGATCAATCCCCCAGCTGGCTAAGGAACCGGCTATTCGCCCAGCTGGTATTCGATCTTGAGTGTTTCGTCGCCCGCGGCGTCAGCGCTCCAGCCCAGCAGCCAGCGGCGCTGGCCGTTGGTCGCCAGGCGCAGGCCCAGCTCCCGCCTGGAATCGCTGCTCGTGAGCATCTCATAGCCGCCGTACGGCGTGAGCACGCCGCCGTTGATGGCGAAGCCGTAGCTCACCGCCATCCGGGAGCGCAGGCCCAGGCCGTACTCGGGCAAGGCGTCCTCGTTCAGCTCAGTGCTTTCGTTCAGCAAGTTGTGGTTGTTGCCCCGCAGATCGTAACTGGGATTGGCCTCCAGGCCCAGGCCCAGGCTGCCCGCCGAGGGATTGAAGCGCAGGCCCAGCGCAGCGCCGTAGACGCTGATGTCCTCGCCGGTCATGTAGCGGAAGGTACTGTCGACCTGCATGCGCCCGCCGCGGTATTCCAGGCCCGCGCCTCCGCCATACAGGCTGCCGGTGTCGCCATCGCCCCAGTCGCTCGAGTAGGCGACCTCGATCGAGGGCTGCAGGAAGCGGGAAGAGTCGAAGTCGATCTGCCGCGCATAGCCCAGGCCCACCCGCAGGTTGCCGCCGCTGAAGTCCATCTCGTTCTCGAGCCTGTCGTTGCCGTCCGCATCCTTGAGACACCTGTCATTCGAGTCCTTGAGACACAGCTCTTCGATGTCTACCTGGCTATTGCTCATGACGGCCCGCATGCGGAACTGGTTGATCACACCCAGCTTGTGGTTGATGCCCACCGCGTAGCTGGTGTAGTCGGCATCCCGCTTGAACTCCTCATCCGAGTCGGCCTCGGCGTCCATGACCTTGATCTCACCCTGTCCCAGGCCCATGGCCAGCGCCAGGCGGCCGCCGCCAATATCCAGGGCCATGTAGGGCTGGGCTATCTGCAGCTCGAGCTCATAGGTGCCTTTCTGTCCTTCGCAGGCGAAGTCCAAGCCCTGGCAGCGGGTCTTGTCGTTGTAGTCGGTGTCCAGCTGATGCACGCCGTAGCCCACGCCCAGGGTGAAGAAATCACCCAGGAGCACGTCAAAGCCCAGGTTGGCGTTGAAGGCGTTGGCCTCGTAACTGAGGGCGTTGGCCTCTTCTTTGTCCAGCTTGGTCTGCTCGGCCTGCATCCACATGCCAAAGCGGCTGGCGACGCCGTTGGCGTTCATCAGCGGCAGCGCGAAGGATTGCCCGTCGAGGAACTCGCGCAGGTCGATCTCGCCGCTTTCGAGCTCGTGCTCCTTGTTCGCGAGCATCTCCAGGAACGCCAGCGCTCCCGGTCCGGCGGCGGCGGGCCGGCTGAGGATCGAATCAATGCCGTGCATGCCCGCTAGCCGGACGCCCTGGCTGCCCACTTCGGTACCCACGGTGGCTGCGACCGATACCGGCGCCAGCTTGTGCGGGTTGGCGAGGAGCACGACCAGCGATTCCGTGGTTTTCTGGCTGGAGCCCGGCTCATTGGCTTCGATTCTGACGGTGTAGGCCCTCTTGGTGTCGAAGTTCAGCCTGGTTCCCTGGCGCAGGTAAATGCCTGCGGTCAACGAGCCTCGCCAAGGATTGGGAGGCGTTGCATTCAAGTCAAAGGCGCTGCTGTCGCCGCCGCTCAGCACCAGCTGCGGCGCGACATTGTCGCTGGCTACGACGTTGGCGGCGAAAATCCTGGTGGAGACGGGGGCCTGATTCTCATAATTATTGATTACGACCGTGGCGGCCGGCAGGGTCAGCTGCGGCGGACCAGGCTGCGTGACGACGATTTCAATCGCGGCGGTGTCCCTGAGCGACTGGTTGCTGGAGTCGACGACTTCAACCGTCAGCGTGTATCTGTCCTTGGTGCTCTGGGACAGCCTTTGGCCGCTCTTGATCTTGAGCGTGGCCACCATGCCGGTCGAACTGCTCCAGTCGGAAGCCTGATAGTCCAGCTCGAACTGATTCGCGCCCTCGCCGACAATAGCGATGCCGGGCAGGTCATCGCGCGGGTCGCGGATGATAACCGAGGCGATCGGCGTGGTCTGGTTCTCGTCAACGATGGCGAAGTCGGGATTGAAGCTGACTTCCGGCCGCGCTTCTTGCGGGTCGATGACTTCGATGATGATTTCCCGCTCAGTGCTCAAGCTACTGTCGCCGCCATCAGTCGCGAAGAACGAAATCGTGTGATACGGATGGGCGGCGTACGAAAGCCGGGTGCCGGACTTCAAGATCACGGCGTCCACTCGACTGATGCCATTCCATCCCTGTACCGAAGACAATTCGTACAAATCTGCTGAGACTGCCGCATCCAAGCTGACCACCGGTGAAGTGTTGTCGAAATCATCGGTCACGGTCATGACCGCTACAGTTACCGCCGATCTCACGGCCACTCCTTCTTGGAAGGCCACATAGTCCCTGCTGACTGCGATGGCCGGCGCCAAATCGGAACCGCTGACCATGGTGACGGTATAGACCAGGCTGAGCGCAGCGGGCAAGCCTTCTTGACTCCCGCAGGCGCTCTGGTTGTGCGTGAGCACCACGCTGATGAGAAAGTTCCCGACAGGAACGTTGGCGCGGGGCTTGAACTGGACCTGCGCGTGCGAGCCGCCGGTCACCGGCATGGGCACGCCCGTCAGGCTCGAGCCCGCATTGCCGACCTGCTGGCCGTTGGAGCCGACTTGGGCCAGCTGGAAGTACTGGGCGGTGCCGGTCGGGAGCGAAAGGTCAGTAGACCGGCAGGCTTCCGAGCTGCGCTGGATGCGGATGCCCGTGTCCGCGGGGGTCGTCAGCTGCGCGATCGCCCCGGCGGGGAACATAGAGCGGTTCGGGCCGCGGTTGAGGCCAATGGTTTCCCAGGGCCGTACATTCGACACCACGACATTGAAGCGCAGGGTAAGAGGCGGCGGCAGCTCGGCGACCGAGGCGCCGGGACACAGATTCTCGCTCTGGGTAGCGACCACCGTCAGCCGGTAAGTGTCCGGCGCGACGTAGGACACATTCGGCCGGAAGTACACGCCGGCATGCTGGTTGTCGTTCATGACCATGGCGGTGCGCGTCGAGCGTCCGGAACTGGTGACAGTGGTGGCCGTTTTGATTTGGTTGATCTCGAAGAGGCTCGTGTGGTTCTTGAGCTCCAGGTCCGTGAACAGGCATTTGGACGAAGAGCGGTGAATCAGAAAGCCGACGCGGCGGAGTTGGCCGTGCGTCGTGAGAGCGCTAGCTTGGAACAGCGCCGAACCGCCGTTGGTGTCCGCCACGCTGGTAACCGTGATTTGGGTATTGGGTACTTTGAATTTCCAGGAGCCGGTGATCCACGATCCCCGCCGCTGGTTAGCGGCCGCCACCGTCAAGGTATACGTCAGGGTGGTGGCTGCGACCGCTTCTCCGCAACCAGGGGAGGTGAGCACGAACCTCGGCTGGTAGACACCTGGCGCGGCATTGAAGGTTGTTTTGAACAAGACCCCCACAATTTCCTGGTAGACGGGAACTGTCCCGAACCTGTTATTTTGGACACTGACAGCCATATTAGCACGGATGCTCGGGCCCGCGTTTCCATCCCATTCCCAATCCCCTGTTACAAGATTAAGGTTTGAATCATATCGAATTGGCAAACGCCATCTGCGCAGGGTGAAGTTGTTCTGGTCATCGCTATGGACACCGACTGCAGTCGTATCGCAAGTGCCGGTGCTGTGATGAATCCTGAGTCCAGTATCAACATCAGCAGAAGCCAAGCTCCCGCTCAGTGCGGACGCATCGAAGATCGGGACCTGGTTGGCATTGTTCGGCCCTCGTCCCCACGGATGATTGGCATAGATGTCGAGGGTGTAGCGCAAGATGGCTTGTTGCTGGGCACTGCCGCACCTGCCCCGTACGGCCACAGCGAGTTCATGCTTGCCGTTGTCCGGCTTCCTGTTGAAGACGATCTGCAGCCTGTCGGTGGGCAAGTAATAGGATTGTACAGTCATGGTGACAGGACCTGTTGAGACCGTGCCTAGTTGCCAGGCGTTCTGGCGTCGGCTGCTTTGATTGTAAGTATTGCTGTCTTTCCGGAACGAAAGGAAACTGGGACGCTGCACCCACGTGGCAATCACCCCGGCATTGCACCAGCGATAGTTCCCTGCCAAGTAAAAGTTGGGCTGACGGAAGGCTTCATAGGATTGGGACCAATACTGGTTGCGTTGAATGACGATGCCCGTTTCGTAGCCGTTCCAACCCCTATACCCCCTTTGGTCACGGGTTGTGTTGCTGGCAATCGGTTTTTGGAGAGGCTGGTCTTCGCCGCCGCTATACAGAGGAACAATGGTGATTCTGTACTCCGGCGTTATGCCGATCGCTGAGTTGCAGCTCGCGGGCTGGCCGCGCGCGACGCTGATGGTCAGCTGGATGGTCGCGATGAAGGCTTCGTAATTGCTGACATCCGTGGCTGCGTTGATGAAATTGGGTAGGATGCCGTTTTTGAACTTGACCCTGATCGCAGTCTTGCCGTTGGCCCAGACGTATCTTCCCGCACCCGTGGACTGGACCCTGCCATTGTTGTAGAAACCGCGCAGCTCGAAGAGCTGGTCCGGCCTGTTGGAAAAGGCCGGCGTATTGTTGGTACCGATCTGCCTATTGATAATTTGCGACGTCATCCCGACAATCAACTGGCAGCCGCCGTAGTCGCGGAACCACGTGATGCCCGTATAAGGCCGATCATGATTTTCGCTTGCACTGCCGAAGATGTCCTCAGCAGAAAAAATGTCGGCGGCGCTGTCGTGGCCGGCTTTGTCGACCCAGCTGGGCTGGGTCTGGGCTTGGGCGGCAGACGCGCCCAGCAGCACGGCTAGCCAGGCAAACGCGGTCCAACCTACCGTAGCACGCAGCAAGGACCTCGTCCCGCTCCATGCCTGCCCGCTTTTAACCATGCTCCGCCCTGCTAAATTACAAAAAGCAAACGAATTTTACCATAAAAAGAGCCGCCAGGACGAATCAACGGCGCTTGGAACGCTTTTTGCGATGCCGTCCCCGCTGCTGCTGCTTGCGCTCTGGCGGAGCCAGGCCCAGGGCCATCTCCCGCAGCCGCCGCAGATCATCGCGGTACTCGGCCGCCTGCTCGTATTCAAGCTCCCGCGCCGCGGCGCGCATCAAGCCCTCGACGCGCTCGATCTCAGCCTCCAGCCGCGCCTGCGACAAGCCGCCGCCAGCCTCTTGCCGCGCTTTGGGCGCCGGCGCGGCGGGCTCCGCCTCCTCAATCAAGGCCGCCACCGCTTTCTTGATGCCCTGCGGCTTGATGCCATGCTCTGCGTTGAAACGCTCCTGCCGCTGCCGGCGGCGCTCGGTCTCAAGCAGCGCCCGGCGCATCGAGCCCGTCTCGCCCTCCGCATAAAGAATCGCCTTGCCGCTCAAGTGCCGCGCCGCCCGGCCGATGGTCTGGATCAAGGAGCGCTCCGAGCGCAGGAAACCCTCCTTGTCCGCGTCCAGAATCGCCACCAGCGCCACTTCCGGCAGGTCCAGGCCCTCGCGCAGCAGGTTGATGCCCACCAGCACGTCGACCGTACCGCTGCGCAGGTCGCGGATGATCTGCGCCCGCTCCAGCGTGTCGATGTCCGCATGCATGTAGGTCGCCTTGACTCCATGCTCCTTGAGATACTCCGTCAGCTGCTCGGCCATGCGCTTGGTCAAGGTGGTAACCAGCGTGCGCTCGCCCCGGGCCGCATGCTCCTTGGCCTCCGACAGCAAATCATCGACCTGGGTGCGGGCCGGGCGCACATGCACCGCCGGGTCGACCAGGCCCGTCGGGCGCGCGACCATCTCCACCACCGCGCGCGAGCGCTTGGTCTCGAACTCAGCCGGCGTCGCCGAGATGTATACCGTCTGCGGCCGCAGGGCATCGAACTCCTCGAAGCGCAGCGGCCGGTTGTCCAGCGCCGACGGCAGCCTGAAGCCGTACTCCACCAAGGTCTCCTTGCGCGAGCGGTCGCCCTTGAACATCGCCCCGACCTGCGGGACCGTTACATGGCTCTCGTCGATGAACAGCAGCCCGTCCGCCGGCAGGTAATCGAACAAAGTCGGCGGCGGCTCGCCCGGCTGCCGGCCCGACAGGTGCCGGGTGTAGTTCTCGATGCCCTTGCAGGTGCCGGTCGCCTCCATCTTCTCCAGGTCGAACAAAGTGCGCTGCGACAGGCGCTGGGCCTCCACCAGCCGGCCGGCCTTCTCGAGCTCGGCGGTGCGCGCCGACAGCTCGCGCTTGATCCCGCCCAGCGCGCCGCTGACCTTGCCGGCAGGCAGGGCGTAGTGCGAGGAGGGATAGACCGTAAACCGCGGCACCTTGCCGCGCGCCGTACCGGTCAAGGGATCGAACAGCTCCAGCTCCTCGATCTCATCGTCGAACAGCCGCGCGCGGATCGCCAGCTCCGAATGCTCCGCCGGGAACACGTCCACCACGTCGCCGCGCACCCGGAAGGAACCGCGCTGGAAATCGTACTTCTCCCGCCGGTACTGCATCGCCACCAGGCGCTTGACGATCGCCGCGCGTCCGATCCGCTCGCCGCGGCGCAGATGCAGGATCATCGCATGGTAATCGACTGGATCGCCGATGCCGAAGATCGCCGAGACCGTCGCCACCACCAGCACGTCGCGGCGCTCGATCAAGGACTTGGTCGCTGACAGCCGCAGCTGCTCGATCTGGTCGTTGATGCACGAATCCTTGTCGATGTACAAATCACGCGCGGGCACATAAGCCTCCGGCTGGTAATAATCGTAGTACGAGACGAAGTACTCGACCGCATTGCGCGGGAACAAGGCGCGGAACTCCCCATACAGCTGCGCCGCCAGGGTCTTGTTGTGCGCCAGGACCATGCTGGGACGGTTGAGGCGCGCGACCAGGTTCGCGACCGTGTAGGTCTTGCCCGAGCCGGTCACCCCCAGCAGCGTCAGCTCGCCGGCGTCGGCGCGCAGGCCCTGCTCCAGCTCCCCGATCGCGCGCGGCTGGTCGCCCGCCGGCTCATAGGGCGCCGTCAGCTCGAAGGCGCCGTCCGCCGCGGCCGGCGGCCGGCTGCGCACCGCTGCCCGCTCCGCTGCCGCGCCGCCCTCGTCCGCCATCGCCAAGCATGCGATTCTAACCAACCGCAACGCTGCGGTCGGCTACAATAAACGCCGGCGCGCGACCCTCTTCCCATCCCCACCGCTTCCCTTCGCTTTACCCCTCATCGCACCCGACGACGCTATCTTGGCCCTGGCTACCGGCGAAGTGTTCGCCGGCGCCGCTTTCGGCCATCCAGGACCCGCGGCCGGCGAGCTGGTCTTCAACACCGCCATGACCGGCTATCAGGAGATCCTCACCGATCCATCCTATCTCGGCCAGGTCGTCTGCCTGACCGCAGCGCACGTCGGCATCGTCGGCGTCAACCAGCACGACCGCGAGGCCGAGGTACCCAAAGCCAGCGGCCTCGCCGTGCGCAGCTTGGCCGCCGCGCCCAGCAGCTGGCGCGCTGAGCAGGACCTGGACTCATACTGCCGCGAACACAAAGTCTGCGGCGTCTGCGAGCTCGATACCCGCGCGCTCGCCATCCGCCTGCGGGACGGCGGCGCCGTAAACTGCTGCGTCATGCACGGCCGCGACCGCCGCCGGGCGCTGCGGCTCGCGCGGGCCTGCCCGCCGATGGCGGGACAGGACCTCGGGAACAAGGCCGGGACCGCCCGGCCCTATCCATGGAACAACGGCGCATGGAGCGCAGCCGGTACCAAACCGCCCCCGGCGCAGGGTCCGAAGGTCGCCGTCTTCGACTGCGGGACCAAGCAGGCGATCCTGCGCGCCATGCGCATGCGCGGAATCAAGGTCGAGGTCGTACCGCTCACGACCGCGGCTGCGGCCATCGCGAAGAAATACAACGGCCTGCTCATCTCCAACGGGCCCGGCGATCCCGCGCCCCTCGAAGACGCGGTCGAGACCATCAAGGAACTGATGAAGCTCAAGGTCCCGCTGTTCGGCATCTGCCTCGGGCACCAGCTGCTCGCCCAGGCCTGCGAGGCCCATACCGCCAAGATGAAGTTCGGGCACCACGGCGCCAACCACCCGGTGCTCGACCTGCGCTCCGGCCAGGTCGCCATCACCAGCCAGAACCACGGCTTCGTCGTCGCGGACCAGGACCTGCCGCGCGACCTCGCCATCACCCACCAGTCCCTCTTCGACCGCAGCATCCAGGGCTTCAAGCACCGGCGCCTGCCGCTGCTGGGCTTCCAGGGACACCCCGAGGCCAGTCCCGGACCGCGTGAGATGGAACGCCTGTTCGATGACTTCGCCGCTTTGGTGCGCAAGCGCAATGCCCAAGCAGGCTGAGATCCGCAGCGTACTGCTGCTCGGCGCCGGGCCCATCGTCATCGGCCAGGCATGCGAATTCGATTATTCGGGCTCCCAGGCCTGCCGCGCGCTGCGCGAGGAAGGCGTGCGCGTCGTACTGCTCAACTCCAATCCGGCCACCATCATGACCGATCCGCAGATGGCGGACGCGACCTACATCGAGCCGGTGACCGCAGCTGAGGCCACCCGCATCATCGAAATCGAGAAGGTCGATGCCGTCCTGCCGACCATGGGCGGGCAGACCGCCCTGAACTGCGCCATGCAGCTGCACCAGGACGGCGTGCTCAAGCGCCACGGCGTCCGCCTGATCGGGGCCGATTTCCGCGCCATCAGCGCCGCCGAGGACCGCGAGGAGTTCCGCAGGCTGATGGAAGCTACCGGCATCCCGACCGCCCGCGGGCGGTACGCCACCAGCTTGGAGGAAGCGCTCGCCGCCGGCGCCTGGCTCGATACCTATCCGCTCATCGTCCGGCCCTCCTTCACCCTCGGCGGGACCGGCGGCGGCATCGCCTACAACTATGAGGAATTCGCCGCCATCTGCTCGGCCGGCCTCGCGCTGTCGCCCAACAGCAGCCTGCTGATCGAGGAATCCCTGCTCGGCTGGAAGGAATACGAGCTCGAGGTCGTGCGCGACCGCAAGGACAACTGCATCGTCGTCTGCGGCATCGAGAACGTCGACCCGCTCGGCGTCCACACCGGCGATTCGGTTACCGTCGCGCCCATCCTCACCCTGACCGACAAGGAATACCAGGACATGCGGGACGCCGCCTTCCGCATCATCCGCGCCATCGGCGTCGATACCGGCGGCGCCAACGTGCAGTTCGCCGTCGATCCCAAGAGCGGCCGGCAAGTCGTCATCGAAATGAACCCGCGGGTGTCGCGCTCGTCGGCGCTGGCGTCCAAGGCCACCGGCTTTCCTATCGCCAAGGTCGCGACCAAGCTCGCGCTGGGATATTCCCTCGACGAGCTCAGCAACGACATCACCGGCGGACGCACGCCGGCCTCCTTCGAGCCCGCGCTCGATTATGTCGTCGTCAAGATCCCGCGCTTCAACTTCGACAAGTTCCCCGGGACCAAGCCCGAGCTCGGGACCCAGATGAAATCAGTCGGCGAGGCCATGGCGATCGGGCGCAGCTTCGCCGAAGCCCTGCAAAAAGCGCTGTGCTCGCTCGAGACCGGCCTCGCCGGGCTCGACGGCCGCCAGGGCGAGCTCGAGGACATCCTCGCCGCGCTGCGCGGCTTCAGTCCCGAGCAGCTGCTGCTCGCAGCCGCCGCCTTGCGGCTGGGCGCGAGCGTACCGCAACTGCACGAGCTCACCGGCATCGACCCATGGTTCCTGGGCGAGATCGAGCTCCTCATCGCCCACGAGCGCAAGCTCGCCGCCACCACCCTCGGCAAGCTCGGCAAAAAGGACATGCTCGCCGCCAAGCGCGCCGGCTTCAGCGACCGCATGCTCGCGCGGCTGCTGCGCACCACCGAACAACGCGTGCGCGCCAGGCGCGCCAGGCTCAAGGTCCACGCCGCCTTTCACCGCGTCGATTCCTGCGCGGCCGAGTTCCCGACCGCGACCGCTTACCAGTACTCCACCTACGGCGAAGCCTGCGAGAGCAAGCCCACCGACCGCAAGAGCTACATGATCCTGGGCTCCGGGCCCAACCGCATCGGCCAGGGCATCGAGTTCGACTACTGCTGCATCCACGCCAGCATGGCCCTGCGCGAGCAAGGCTGCGAGACCATCATGGTCAACTGCAATCCTGAGACCGTGTCAACCGACTACGACATCTCCGACCGGCTGTACTTCGAGCCCCTGACCACCGAGCACGTCCTGGAGATCATGCGGGCCGAGCAGCCCGCCGGCGTCATCGTCCACACTGGCGGCCAGACGCCGCTGTCGATCGCCGCCGAGCTCGAGGAGGCCGGCGCCACCATCATCGGGACGCCGGTCGCCGCCATCCACCGCGCCGAGGACCGCAAGGAGTTCAGCCGCCTGCTGCGGCGCTGCGGCCTGCGGCAGCCGCCCAACGCCACCGCGCGCACCGCCGCCGCCGCCTTGCGCCACGCCAAGCGGCTGGGCTATCCGCTGGTCGCCCGGCCCAGCTACGTGCTCGGCGGCCAAGCGATGCGCATCCTCTACAGCGAGGCCGGGCTGCAGGCCTATCTCGCCAGCTGCGACGCAGCCATCCTCAAGCGCGGCATCCTGCTCGACCGCTTTCTCAGCCAGGCCGTGGAGGTCGACGTCGACGCCGTCAGCGACGGCACGCACACCGCCGTCGCCGGCATCCTCGAGCACATCGAGAAGGCCGGCGTGCACTCCGGCGATTCCTCCTGCGCCTTCCCGCCGCAGTCGCTCACCGACGCCCAGGCCAAGGAGCTCGGGCGCCAGGCCGTCGCCATGGCGAAGGAGCTCGGCGTCATCGGCTTCATGAACATCCAGTTCGCCATCCAGGACGGCGAGATCAGCGTGCTCGAGATCAACCCGCGGGCCTCGCGCACGGTCCCCTTCATCGCCAAGGCGACCGGCTGGCCAATCGCGCGCATCGCTACTTTGGCGATGGCCGGGGTCTCGCTCGCCAAGCAGGGAGCGAAGGCCATTCCCGCACCCAAGGGCTGCTTCGTCAAGGAAGCCGTGCTGCCCTTCTCCCGCATGCCCGAGGCCGATACCCTGCTGGGACCGGAGATGAAATCGACCGGCGAGGTCATGGGCATCGGCGACACCCACGCCGGCGCTTTCCGCCGCGCGACCGCGGCGATCTACGCGATTCCGACCGACGGCGACGTGCTCATCTCCGTGCGCGATCCGGACAAGCCGCTCGCGCTCGAGATCGCGCGGCGCCTGCACAGCTGCGGCTTCGGCATCGTCGCCACCAGCGGGACCGCCGCTTACTTCACCGAGCATGACGGCTCCTTCCCGGTCGCGGTCGCGCGCAAGGTGGCCGAGCGCAAGCCGACCGTCGTCGACGTCATCAAGAGCGGCAAGGTCAAGATGGTGATCAACACCGTCGCCAGCGAGGCCGGCGTCATCCGCGATTCCTTCGCCATCCGCCGCGCGGCCCTGTACGAGCAGATCCTGTACTACACCACCATCGAGGGCGCGCGCATCATCACCGAGGGCATCAGCGAGCTGCGCGCCGGCAACGAGCGCATGCTCCCGATCCAGCGGCGGCAGACGCCCTATCCCGCATCATAGAATTATCCGCGCCATGGAAGACGAGGGCGTGCTGCTTACTCCCGAAGGCCTCGAGCGCCTCAACGCCGAGCTCGAGCAGCTGCTCAAGCACGAGAAGCCGGCCCTGCTCAAGCGCCTCGCCGAGGCCCGCGCCCACGGCGACCTGTCCGAGAACGCCGAGTACCACGCCGTCAAGGAGCGCAAGGGCCAGCTCGAGGACCGCATCATCGAGCTCAGCCGCGTGCTCGAGCGCGCCGAGGTGTTCGCGCCCAACGCCGGCGACGCCGGCGGCCGCTGCGTCTTCGGCAGCCAGGTCGAGGTCTTGGTGCGCCAGGACGGCCGCAAGGACGAGCGCCGCACCTTCAAGATCGTCAGCAGCTATGAAGCCAGCGGCGGGCCCGAATACCTGTCGATGCAGTCCCCGCTCGGGAACGAGCTGCTGGGCAAGGAAGCCGGCGACATCGTCGAGGTCGAGGCTCCGGCCGGCCTGTTGCGCTACGAGATAGTCGCCGTAAGCTATTGAGACGGCGGCCTTATGGCGGCCTTGCTGCTCCACGCCTGCGACCTGCTGGGCGCGCTCATAGCGCTGCTGCTGCTGCTGCGCTTTTACCTCTCGGGCGGGCCCTATGCGCGCGCTGGCCGCCTGGGCTGGGCCGTCAGCCGCATGAGCGACTGGGCGCTGGAGCCCCTCGCGCGCTGGCTGCCACGGCTGTGGGGCATGGAGACCGGCGCCTTGCTGCTGGCGTGGCTGGTCATGCTCGCGGCGACGGCGCTGGAACTCGCGCTTGGCGGCGGCCGGCTCACGACCGATGCGGGCACGACCGCAGCGCTCATGGCCGCGCTCGCCCTGCTGCGGCTGATTGCGCTCTCGTGCCAGCTGTGCTTTTTCGTGCTCGTCACCGGGACGCTGCTGTCGTGGTTCCGCGGGCAGCTGCCGCGGGTGGGCGTGATCGAGTACTACTTCGCGCAGCTGCTGTGGCCCGTGCGCCGGGTCCTGCCGCCGCTCGGCGGGCTCGACCTGTCGCCGCTCGCGACGCTGGTCGCCGTCGAGCTCGCGCGCTTCGCCGCCAGCGACGCGGCCGGCGGTTTGCATAGAATCCTGCTGGGAGGGCAATGGTGAAGAAGAAACAGCGGGACCTCGCGGCGCTGGAGCCGCCCGCATCCCCGGCGACCGCGCTGCACACCACCAACCTGCGCAAGGGCCAGGCCTGGCGCTTCGACATCATCCTGCAGCTGGTCGGGACCCAGCGCGGGCGCATCCCCTTCGAGGCCGAATGCACCGCGGCGCGCATCAAGCACGGCATCAGCCGGAACGCGCCGGTGGCGGTAACCCTGCCGGATGCCTCACGCCTCGCGCAGCTGCCGGTCGCGAGCGGCATGGACGCCTATGAGCTGCAGCGCAAGGTGCGCGAGGCCCTGGAGCTCGCGGGCGCCAAGCGCGGTACGCGCCTCGCCATCGATTTGCGGCGCATGCCGAACAAGCGCAAGGTCCTTACCAACGCCGTCTACGGCGCCCTGGTCTATCTCGCGCCCATGCCGGTACTCGGCAAGCGGCGCAAAAACCGCACCACCAAGCCCGGCACCGTCGACATCTTCGGCGCCGCCGGCCGCCACTTCATGGAGCAGGCCTGCCGCGCGGCCGAGGCCAATATCCGGACGCGGTGGCTGTGCGCGCAGCCAGGCAACATCCTCGATCCGGACACCTTCGTCGCCTATTGCGAAAAGATCGCGGAAGAGCACGGGCTGGAGTTCGAGCTGCGCGACTGCGCCGCCTTGCGCAAAGACGGCGCCGGCGCCTTCGCCGCGGTCGCGGGTGCCAAGGGCCGCGGCGGGCTGGTGCGCCTGCGCTATCGCTGCGGGCGGCGGCGCGCCAAGCGCTATGTCTTCGTCGGCAAGGGCGTCTGCTACGATACCGGCGGCGTCAACACCAAGCCGCATCGGCACATGCTGGGTATGCACGCCGACATGGCCGGCGCGGCCGCGGCCTTGGCCGCGACCATCGCCGCCAAGCACCTGCGCTTGCATATCAACGTCGAGGCCTGGCTCGCGATCGCCGAGAACGTGGTCTCGGCCGACGCCATGAAGCCGGGCGACATCGTCACCGCCGCGAACGGTACGACCATTGAGATCATCCACACCGACGCCGAGGGCCGGCTGCTGCTGGCGGACGCATTGCACTACGCGACGCGCACGCGGGCCGACGCGGCCATCACCCTCGCGACTTTAACCGGCAGCATGGCGGTCGCGCTCGGGACCCGCATGGGCGGGGCCGCCGGCGACGCGCGCCTGCTCGAGAGCGCCCTCGGCGCGAGCGGGCGCAGCGGCGAGCGCCTGCACTCCTTCCCCTTGCCGGAGGACTATCGCGATCGGCTCGAATCGAAGATCGCGGACATCGCCCAGTGCGCGACGGACACCGACGCCGACCACATCCTCGCGGGCCTGTTCCTGCAGGGCTTCGCGCACAAGTCGCGCTGGCTGCATCTCGACCTGGCCGCGAGCTCGAACAAGGAGGGCCTGGGCGCGGTGCCGACCGAGCTCACCGGCTTCGGCGCGAGCTGGGCCGTGCACTGGCTGGTCGACCATGGCCGCCACTGAGGCGCGGCGCCTGCCGCAATCCCCGACCTGCCTGATCGCCATCTCCTGCAGCGGCCCGGTCCCTGCGGCTGAGCTCGCCGCGCTGCGCGAGCAAGGAGCGGGCATCTTTGAACTGCGACTCGACCTGGGTGAGTTGCGGACTGCAGAAGAAGCGGCGGATGCGGCGGCTAGTTTCGCGGGTTATCCCTTGATTGTCACCTGCCGCTCCGAGCGCGAAGGCGGCCAGCCGCGTACTGAAGAAGAACGCGAATCCATGCTGCGCGCTTGCCTGCCGCATGCGCAGGCGGTCGACATCGAGCTGTCATCGCCCAAACTGCTCGCGGCCATCAAGCCCCACTGCGAGGATGACGGGCCCGACTTGATCGTCTCTGGCCATTATTTCGAGCACATGCCCGGCCTCGAGCAGCTGCTCGGCTGCGCGGACGCTGCGGCCGGCGTCGGCGCCGACATCATCAAGGTCGCCGCCGTCACCCGCGGCGTTGCCGACACCAGCGTCTTGGAACAGCTGCTGCAGGCTCAACTGGACCAGGGACGGCGCATGGCGGTGATGGGCATGGGCGAGGATGATGAAGCGGCGCGCTCGCGCGCAGTACTGGCTAAGGCGGGTTCGTGCTTTGTCTTCGCCAGCCACGGTCCGCATGCCTCGGCGCCGGGACAGCCCAGCCTCGCGTGGCTCGCGGAGCAGCTGGCCTGAAACAGCTGGACGAGCTGATCGCCGCGCGCATCGCCGCGGGCGACGGCTGGCTCGACTTCGCTGAGTTCATGCGGCTCGCGCTGTTCGAGCCGGGACTGGGCTATTACGCCAGCGGACAAGATCCACTCGGGCCCAAGGGCGACTTCATCACCGCGGCTGAAAGCAGCGATTTGTTCGGGCGCTGCGTCGCCAAATGCGTCGCCGCCGCCCTGCCGCACGACGGGGAGCTGCTCGAGCTCGGCGGCGGCAGCGGCCGCCTGCTCAAGAACATCCTGCTGGAGCTGCGCGAGCTCGGGCTGCGGCCCGCGTGCCAGCTGCTCGAGACCAGCCCCGCCATGCAGGAGCGCCAGCAAGAAACCCTGCGCGCGGCCGGCTTGTTGGAGCAATGCAGCTGGATCTCCTCCCTGCCCGACAGCTTCACCGGCGTCGTGCTGCTGTTCGAAGTGCTCGACGCCCTGCCCTGTTCCATCTATGTCTATCGCGACGGTACCTGGTGGCTGCGAGGCGTGACCATCAACGACGGCTCCCTGGCCTGGGCAGACGGACCGCCCGCAGACGCAGCGGCCCTGGAGCAGTTGGCCGATGCGCCGGCGCAGGAACACTATCTCGCTGAGATCAACTGGCAAGCCCAGGCCATGATCGCGAGCCTGGGTGCCATGCTGCGCCGCGGCGCGATCATCATCAACGACTACGGCTTCAGCGCAGCTGAGTTCTTTCATCCGCAGCGCAGCGGCGGAACCTTGATGGCGCACAGCCAGCATCGCGCCGCGCTCGATCCGCTGCAGGATCCTGGTACGCGCGACCTGACCGCCCACGTCAATTTCTCCGCCATCGCGCGCGCCGCGCAAGCTGCCCAGCTCGACATCGCCGGCTTCGACACCCAGGCCAACTGCCTGCTGCAAGCCGGCATCGCCGACATGGTAACCGCGGCCGAAGCCGAGGATGAGGTCGTACGCTATCGCAACAGCCGCGAGCTGCAGCTGCTGTTGATGCCGCAGGAAATGGGCGACTTCTTCAAGTTCATGATTGTGGGCCGCAAGCTCGAAGGGCCGCTGCCCTGCTTTGGCCCGCGCGACCGCAGCCACACCTTGTTGCCCGCCTAGCAGGCATGGCTGCACTTGGAGCAAGTTGAGAAATGCGGCTTGTGATTTAATCCGGCAGCCTTATCTACTAAGCAAACATCCAATCAAGGCGCATTTCCGTTAAAATCACCGCATAGGAGGATATTGACAGACATGCTTTCAGTTGGCGAAGAACACGTGATGCGTATCCGTGCTTACAAGAGAATCAATTTCTTGAGCAGGTCCATCCAACACTGGCGCTTGACCACGGCGACCAGGGAGAAGTACTACCAGCTCTATGATCTGCTGGACCAGCGCCGCTATCAGCAAGCCCTGGAACAGGCCGAGGACCTCATCGCGCGCGGCGAGGCCTACGCCGAAGGCTACGCACTCATCGAGGTTATTCGCGATGAGGACCGTGTGAACGGAATGACGGAGCTCATTGCCAAGCCCTATCCCATCAGGGATGTCCATTATCTCGACAAAGATCGGGATATTGTTTTCTCCAGTGGCGAGACGTTTCGGATTGAGTCATGCAAGCTCGTGACTAGCGAAAGCAATCCCGAGCGTTGCATGATTGGCAGCATGCTCGTTTACGAAGCCACAAAGGTGGATGAGGCTGAAACCGGAGAGATAGTGGTGGCTCCCTGGAACAATCCGGAACTGATGAAGAAACGCAAATTTTCCCTCCTGAAACCGTTTTTAGAAAGTGGAGGACGGCCCGTGGATTTCTTCTCAGCCCACTACGATTCTGATCCCTTTATTGACTGAATGCGGCAAACAATCTGGCCCCGCAGCCAACAGTCTCTACTCGCATCCCCCTAATAACCATCAGGGCCTTCCTGCCCTAGCGGGCATGGGCTGCGCCTGAAGCAAGCTAGAGAATGCGGCTTGTGATTGGGCTCCTGCGGCCTTATATGCCAGGCAAGGACCCAATCAAGGCGCATTTGCGTTAGAATCACCGCATAGGAGGTTATTGACAGGCATGCTTTCAGTTGGCGAAGAACACAGGTTGAGAGAACACTTCTACAAGAGGTTCACCGTCTTGATAGATTGCGTCCAGTACTGGCGCTTGACCACGGCGACCAGAAAGAGGTACTACCAGGTCGTTGATCTGCTGGACCAGCACCGCTATCAACAGGCCCTGGATCTGGCCGAGGATGTCATCGCGCGCGGCGAGGCCTATGCTGAGGGCTACGCCTGCATCGAGGTCCTCCACGATAGCGATGCTAATCATGCGAACGGAATGGCGCAGCTAATTGCCAAGCCCTACCCCGTCAGGGATGTCCACTACTTGGACAAAGATCAGGAGATTATTTACTCCAATGGCGAGACGTTTCGGATCGAATCATGCAAGCTCGTGACTAGCGAAAGCAATCCCGAGCTCTGCTCTACTGGTAGCATGCTCGTTTACGAGGCCACGCAGGTGAATGAGGCCGAAACCGGAAAAATAGTGGTTGCTCCCTGGAACGATCCGGACCGGATGAAGAAACGCAAGTTCTCACACATGAAAATGTTCCTGAGCGGCGGGGGCCGACTAGCGAATTTAGGTCCCGCCTACTACGATTTTGATTTATGATCTACTGAACACGGCAAACAATCCAGCGGCCGCCGCTAACAGTTTACTGCTCGCATCCGCCTAATATCCATCAGGGCCTTCCTGCCCTAGCGGGCTGTCTTGCCATTGTTCGTTGCGAAATAGTTCTGTGTTCTGGATTTGTGCCCAGTGCCTTTCATCTAGTTTTTTGGCTTGGGCGGCGATGTGCATCATCTCGATGTAATAAATAGATCTTGTAAGATTCTTAGCTATGGCTTCCTCTATATCAGCCAACGCTGCGAGAAATTTTCCAACCCCATTCTCGCCTATCGCAGACATATAGTAATCTTCATCTGTCCAGTTTTCCTTGGGTATTTGCGCTAGCTGTTCAATGGCGTCTTGATACCGCTCTATGCGCAGCAAGGCGCTGCTAAGAGAGCGGTAAAAACCATCGTCTTTTTTCACCGAATCTTGTCGTTTCGCTGCCAACAAAGCTTCCACGGCCTCTTCATAACGACCATAGAAGAAATGGTCCCTACCTAGGCTGTAAGGATTGTGTCGGGTACGCTCGGCGCGCCTCTGCAGCAGCTCGTCCAACCTCTGGTTGAGTTCCTCCAGCGTTCTCGGCATGTGTTTGATGCCACTTGAGATAAAGCCAGTCAAGTCGGGAAATAAAGAAGTCATTCTGATACCCTGGCTGGCCAGAAATTCCAGGAAGGCCGGTTTGCGCGCGGCCGGTATGGTGTAGTGTTCTATGTCCTTGGCGAAACTGATGGAGCCGGACGATGCATGCACCAGGACGCTGCTCTGCCGCACCGCGCGCCGGGCATTGCTCGCAGTGTGGATATCCTCGAAGATGGCGATGCCCTCCTGCGTACGCGGGCTAGATGCGCCGCAACGGCTATAGTCGCGGTACGAGGCCTGCCGCTCGCTGTTCATCTGGAGGAGCAACAGCTTGCCGGGCTTGTTAGGATCCCCGAGACAGGCGAAGAACAGCGCGACGAGGATGTTCCGGGTGAAGTCGATGAAGTTGACCAGTCCGCCGAAGTGCCGTATATCGGCCATGGCTTCGATATCCCAGACGTGCGGCGTGAAGAACGAGAGCCCGCTGTGCAGAATCTTGAGCTCCGACTCCGCCAAATCCGCGGCCGTGGCCCCGTCTGACATGATGCGAGCCAGGGTGGAACTAGCCTCGTTGCCGTCCGGGCCATATGGTTCCGGCTGCCCGCGGTAGAAGATGATTGCGTCGGCAGATCGCTCTCTCAGACCCTGGATCTCATGCTCCACTGATTGAGACATTGCTTCCGTTATCCAACCTGAAAGGAAGGCTTATTATATATGCTGTCAGGGAAAGCGCAAGGCCAACTGCCATTATGAGCAGATCCGCAGCATCGCAAAACGCCGCTTAGGCAGTTGCGGCTAGACGGGTGGCTGGCAGGGTGTCAGGGCTGGATTATCCATCGCCCAGACAATGAGAGTTGATTGGTGCAACTATCTGTAAAAACAGATGATTATCTAGGAATCCTGCTTAGATTTCTTGATTTTTTCCAGTTCCCGCCGCAGCTCCTCGACCTCAGTCGCCAGCTTCTCCAGACCTGCGTCATCGCCCTCGGTACCGCCGTAGGCAACGAATTTCTCCGCCTTCGCCGAGCAGTCCACCGGGCGGGCGGGCACGCCGACCACGGTCTTGCCTGCGGGCACGTCCTTGACCACTACCGCGTTCGAGCCGATGCGAGCATTGGCGCCGATCTCAATAGGCCCCAGCACCTTCGCGCCCGCACCGATCACCACCTTGTCGCCGATGGTCGGATGGCGCTTGCCCTTGTCGCTTTGGGTGATGCCGCCGAGGGTGACGCCCTGGTAGATGGAGACATCGTCACCGATGCGCGCGGTCGACCCGATCACAATCCCCATGCCGTGGTCGATGAACAGCCTCTTGCCCACCACCACCTGGGGATGGATCTCGATGCCGAACAGCCAGCGCCCGACGTTCGCGAGCATGTGCGCGATGGTCTGCAAGCCGATGCCCCACAACGCGTGGCACATGCGGTGCCAACCCACCGCATGCAATCCAGTCGAAGCCAGCAGGACCTCGAGGCGATTGCGCGCGGCCGGATCGCGGGCCAGGTAGGAATCAAGCAGATCCAGAAACGGCTGCATCACTCCCTTGGCTGTCTGCCAATGTTCCTGCGCCACCGCGGCGACGGCGGCTGGCTGTTCGACCGCAGGCTGTTCCTGCGCGGCGCTGGCCAGCTTCTCCTCCCCCGCTTTCTTCTCTTCAGCAGCGGGCTTGGACTTGGTTTTGGACTTGGACGCCGCCATGTCAGATTACCTTGGTGGTCTGGCCCGCCATCAACGGCTCAATGTCCTTGCGGATGTACAGCAGCAGCGCCAAGCTGGGCAAGACCATCAAGGTCGTGAGCACGAAAAACACCGCCCAGGCCGCGTCCCCAGCGGCTCCGTCGGCAGCCGGCGCGGAGCCAAGGAAACTGTCGATTGAATCAACCATCAAGCCGCTGAAAACCGCCAGCGTCGTGCGGGAGAAATTGCCTATCGATGCGAAGGCCGCGTATTGCGTCGCCGCATAGGCCCGATCGCACAGCTGCGACAGGAAGGCCACCAGCGCCACCGTCGACATCGCCGTCGTGAACTGGTCGGTCACCACCGCGATTGCGAACAGCCACTCCGCTGGGTAATAAGCCAGGATCGCGAACAGAAGATTGGTCGAGGCCATGGCGATGCCACCGATGAACAGCCCGCGGTACAAGCCGTAGCGCGCGTTGATAAGGCTGCCGATGACCGCGAAGGCGCACAGCGCCAAGGTGCCGAAGCCCTTCGAGTACAGCGCGATGTCGTTCTTGGAAAAGCCGATTTCCTTGTAGAAGATGATCGACATGCGCCCGAGAAAGGCTTCGCCCACCTTGAACAGGAAAATCAGCGCGATCAGCATCAAGCCAATCCTGACGCCGTAGTTGCCGATGAAGCTCATCACCGGCTTGATCCAGATGTTCGCGAACCGCATCGTCGGCGCCTCTGAGGTGAAGGGCTCGGCCGGCGCATGCTTGGGCTCGGCGATGAACATCATCATCAGCGCCACCGAGATGATCGGCACCAAGGCCATGATTTGGAATGTGACCGGCCAGAACTCCCCGCCATCACCCATGGTGCCTTCGACAAACGACGCGACCACCAGACCAACGGCGCCAAAGCCGCCGAAGCCGATCCACCAGCCGGAGGTCGCCATGGCCGAACCCGCGCCCACCTTGCTCGCTTCGTCGCGGCCGATCAGCTCGATCCGCATGGCGTCGATGGCAACGTCCATGGTCGCGCTGCTCAAGGCGATCAAGAAGGCGCAGATCGAGATCGCATACAGCGCTTCCTGCGGATTGAACAGCGACATCACCAGCGTCAGGACCACGATGCAGGCCTGCATCAGCACGATCCAGGAACGGCGCTGTCCCAGCTTGGACAGGAACGGCAGCTTGACCGTATCGATAATCGGCGCCCACCACATGTTGAAGGCGTAGACCGTGAACACAATCCCGAAAAAGCCGATGCCGGAGCGCGACAGGCCTTCGGCCTTCAGCCACAGCGACATCATCGAGGCAATCAGGATCCACGGAAAGCCCGACATCGATCCAATCAGCAGGATCTTCAGCATGCGGGTGTCCCGGTAGACCTTCAATGCCTCCAGCATGCTTTGTTGCGGCGGGCCCTCGCTTCCTGTGCTGACCTCGGAGGTCGACGTCGTCACCGACGTCGGCTCTGGCTTCTGCTCGGCCGGATGTTCCTTGTTCTCTTCTTCGCTCACAATCTTTTCCCTCTTGCCATAGCTAGGCTACCACGCTGGTACCCGCTGTCGCATCGACCAGGCCAGCAACCACCGGCGCAGCCGCCATGCCATCGGCGATTCTGCACAGGCCCACGCCGCCAGCCGAGGCCTCAAGGGCAGATTCTACTTTAGGAATCATGCCATCGGCAATCACGCCCTCTTCCTTAAGCATTTGATATTCTTCTCGCTTCAACGTCGGCAGCTGCTCGCCAGCGCGGCCGCGCACGCCCGCGACATCAGTGAGCAGCAACAAAGCCGCGCTGCGCAAAGACTTCGCCACCGCCACCGCGGCATGGTCGGCGTTGATGTTGAGCGGCTGATTGCTGTCTTCTTCTTGCCAGCCCAGCGGTGAAATCAACGGGATGGCTTGCTGTTCCCACGCCGCGTCCAGCTGCTCGGTTGCAACGCTCTCCACCTTGCCCACCAAGCGCAACTCCGGCCGGGACGAATCGATTGGCCGCGCCCGCAGCAGGCCTTCATGTCCTGCAAGTACCTGCGCCGCAGACTCGCTGCGCTGCAATTCATCCGCCAGCTTGCCCGCGACCTCGCGGTACACCTCCCGCATCACTGCTACCGTCGCCTCATCGGTGATGCGCAGGCCATCGACGCGCTCGGCTTTCGATCCTCCAGCCGCGGCCAAGGCCCGGTCGATCTGCGGCTTGCCGCCGTGGACGATCGCGACGCGTACTTTGCTCTGAAACAGCTGGGCCAGGTCGCGGGCGAGGCGCGCGCGCGCCTCATCATCGTCGATGAGCTCGCCGCCGATTTTGATGACGACCGCAACGCCTGTGAAGCGCTCCAATGCCTGGATGTATGTCATGCCTGCTTAATGATTTTAAGAAAACTGGCGCCGGATATCGCGCGCGTCCTCTATCAGCGTCGCGCCCTCTTTCAATAATTGATTGCCGCCGCGGCCCGCTTCATTCGCCGGACTATGCGGTACCGCCGCGACCTCGCAGCCCACGTCGGCCGCGTCCGCCGCCAGCTTCAAGGTGTCGCAGCCCAGCGGCGCTTCGACCACCAGCAGCAAATCGGCCACCGCGGCCAGCAGTCGATGGCGCTGGGCATAACTCAGCTTGGGCTCGGTCGCGCGCGGCGCGATCTCACCCAGCAGCAGGCCGCCGGCCGCCAGGATCTCGCCGCCGAGCTTGACGCTCTCCCACGCGCGCGCGCCGCCGACCACGCCCAGGCATTTGCCCTTGGCCGTCAACGCCCCGTGCAATGCTCCCTGCGCGACGCCCGGCGAGATGCCCGCGGCGATCGCCATGCCGTCCTGGACAGCTTCCAACCCAAAGGTACGCGCCATACGCATGGCGTCCGGCGTCGGCTGCGGCGCGCCCGCGCAGGCCAGCACTCTGCCCTCCAAGATGCTGAGGTCGCCGCGCGCGAACAAAACCAGCGGCGCGTTCCCCAGCCGCTCGAGGATGCAGCGCGGATAATTGGGCTCGCCCAAGAAGATGCATGCGCCGCCGCTCTGCTCGGTCCAGGACGCGACCGCGTCGATCTCCTCCGCCGGTACGCAGCCGCGCAGCAAGCAGCCCTCCGGCGAATGCTCCCGCAAGGTTGCGGGCGACTGCGCCAGGACCTCAGCTGGCGAGCCAAAGACGCGCAGCCACGTCAGCTTGGCCTCAAGCGAGACCTTGCGCACCAGCGCCAGCTCGAGCCAGGCGCGGAACGTTCCCGTACTCAAGCCGCGCCCGGCCGGCCGGGCCGCATTGTAAAATATTCCATCGTTGCCTGAAAGCGATAATTCTATGCAGACCGCCGCCGCCGCGGGCCTGGCTTCCCACATCCTCGCCTATCCGCATGACGCCCTGCGCCGGCAGGCCGTCGCGATCGCGAAGGTCACTGATGAGATCAAGGCCAACGCCGAGCGCATGCTCGCTCTCATGTACGAGCACAACGGCGTCGGTCTCGCCGCCAACCAAGTCGGCTGGGACCAGCGCGTCCTCGTCTATGACATCTCCGAAGAGCGGGACCAGCCCCGCATGCTCGCCAATCCCGTCATCACCGCTAAGGATGATGAGAAACTCCCCTATGAGGAAGGATGCCTGTCCGTGCTCGAAGTGCGCGAGGAAGTCGTCCGGCCTCAAGCCGTGACCGTCAAGGCCATCGATCTCAGCACCGGCGAGGAAATCGAGTTCGAATCCACCAGCCATCTCGAAGCGGTCTGCCTGCAGCACGAGATCGATCATCTCGATGGCGTGCTGTTCTTCGACCATCTCTCGCGCCTCAAGCGCGAGCGCCTGCTCAAGCGCTACGACAAGGCCTGCGCCGAGCGCGCCGCAGCGGCGGCCGAGACGGCCTGAGCCCGACCCTGCGCATAGCTTATTTCGGCGGCGCTGCCTTCGCGGTCGCGCCGCTGCTGCGCCTCGCGAATACGCCGGAGTTCGAGCTCGCATGGTGCGCCAGTCCACCGCCGCGCCCGCGCGGACGGGGCCTGGCCAATCCGCCGGGACCGGTCGCGACCGCCGCTGAGCAAGCCGGCCTGACCCACCAGCACCTGCTCGCTGACGCCGACATCGAACGCGAGCTGCAAGCCGCCGAGGTCGACTTCGCCATCGTCTGCGCCTATGGCGTCAAGATCAGCGCCGCCGCCCTCGCCCTGCCGCGGCGCGGCTGCGTCAACATCCATGCCTCGCTGCTGCCGCGCTGGCGCGGGGCCGCGCCCGTCGAGCGCGCCATCGCCGCCGGGGACGAAGCGACCGGCATCACCACCATGCTGATGGCCGCGAAGATCGACGCCGGCCACATCCTGCGCCAGGCCAGCATCCCCATCGGGCCGGACGCCACCGGCGGTACGCTCACCGCCGAACTCAGCGAGCTCGGCGCGGAGCTGATCGTCGCCACTCTCAAGGAATTCGACGCCATCGAGCCGCAGCCACAGAATCCGGATCTGGTTTGCTACGCGCGCAAGCTGCGCAAGAACGAAGCGCAATTGGACTGGAGCGAGCGGGACGCAGAAGAGCTCGAGCGTCTCGTACGCGCGTTCCAGCCCCGGCCGGGCGCATGGGCCATGGTCGACGGCCAGCGACTCAAGATCCTGCGCGCCCAGGCGGCCGCGCAGGCGGGGACGCCGGGGACCATCTGCGCGCTGGACAAGGACGAGCTGGCGATCGCCTGTCGCAGCGGCAGCCTGCGGCTGCTCGAGGTCCAGCCCAGCGGCGGCAAGCCCATGCCCATCGGCGCCTGGCTGCGCGGCCATCGCGGCGCCCTCGCCACCGGCAAGCCCGCCTAGTTTTAGAATCCCGGGCAGGGACCGCGACCTCGTAGCTCAGCTGGATAGAGCATATTCCTCCTAAGAATAGGGTCACAGGTTCGAATCCTGTCGAGGTCGCCAACGCAGCCAGCATCATAAAATCATCTAGGCATGGCCGGACACAGCAAATGGGCGAACATCAAGCACCGCAAGGAGCGGGTCGACAACAAGCGCGGCAAGGCCTTCTCGCGCGCGGTCAAGGAGATCTACATCGCCGCGAAGCTCGGCGGCGAGGACGTCGCCGCTAATCCGCGGCTGCGCCTCGCGCTGCAAAAAGCGCGCGAGGTCAACCTGCCGAAGGACAATATCGAAAAGGCGATCAAGCGCGGCGCCGGCAAGCTCGAGGGCAGCAACTACGAGGAGATCCGCTATGAGGGCTACGGCGCCGACGGCCTCGCCGTCATCGTCGACTGCCTGACCGACAACCGCAACCGCACCACCTCCGAAGTGCGGCACGCTTTCACCAAGCACGGCGGCAACCTCGGGACCGAGGGATCGGTCGCGTATATGTTCGAGCGCGTGGGCCAGTTCCTGTATGCGCCCGGCTGCAATCCCGACCAGATCGTCGAAATCGCCATCGAAGCCGGCGCCGATGATTACGCGGTCGAGGCCGACGGCAGCGTCGAGCTCGTCGCCAGTGCCCAGGACTTTGATAAAGTGCTCGCCTATCTCGAGGAGCGGCAGCGGCCGGACACCGCCGAGATCATCATGCGCCCGCAAAACAGCGTCAGCCTCGAAGGCGACAGCGGCGCCAAGGCACGGCGCCTGCTCGACGCACTCGAAGACTGCGATGACATCCAGCAGGTCTACAGCAACGCACAGTTCCTGGGCTGAGCCCGCCACTGTCATCGGCATCGACCCGGGCCTGGCCTGTACTGGCATCGGCGTCATCCGCCGGGACGGATCGCGCTGCGCCTGCGTCGAGCATCAAGTCGTCCGCAGTCCGGCGAGCGCGCCGCTGGCCGAGCGGCTCGCCGGCATCCATGCGGCCGTCGCGGCAATGTGCGCCAAGCACCGGCCCGACCGCGGCGCAGTCGAGCGCACCTTCGTCAACATGAACGAGGCTACCTCGCTGGCGCTCGGCCAAGCGCGCGGCGCCGCCCTCGCCGCCCTGGGCACGGCCGGCATCGACATCCATGAACTGGCGCCGGCGACGGTCAAGAAGCAGATCGCCGGCGACCGCAACGCCAGCAAGGAACGGGTCGCGCGCATGGTCAAGAGCATGCTTGACCTGCCCGCCGCCATGCGCCTGGCCGCGGACGCCAGCGACGCCCTCGCCATCGCCCTGAGCGCCGGGCCGCATCCCGCGACCGCGACCCGCCGCATGCGGCGCGGCCGCCGACGGCGATGATCGCGCGCCTGCGCGGCGAGCTGGTCGCGACCGAGCCGCCCTACGCCATCGTCGACTGCGGCGGCGTCGGCTATGAGGTCATGCTGCCGGCGCCGGCTTTCAATGAGCTGCCCGCATGCGGGAACGAAGTGATGCTGCATACTTCCTTGCAGGTGCGTGAAGACAGCCACCAGCTGTATGGTTTTCTGACCACGGCGGAACGGCAGCTGTTCCTCGCTTTCATCAAAGTGAACGGCGTCGGGGCCAAGAGCGCCATCGCGCTGCTGTCGGCGCTCGACCCGGCCACCTTGGCGCAGGCGGTGGAGGAGGAGGATCCCAAGGCCCTTACCCGCGCGCCGGGCATCGGCCTGCGCAGCGCCGAGCGCATCATCATGGAGCTGCGCGGCAAGGATATGATGATCGCCACGCCGGCTTTGCCGCCGGCGCACCGCCAGGCGGTCGAGGGTCTAGTGGCGCTGGGCTACACCGCAACCAAGGCCCGCGGCGCGGTCGCCGGCATCGACACCAAGGACAAGCCGGTCGCGGAGATCATCAAGCTGGCCCTGGCCAAGCTGAGCGGCGGACGCTAATACAATATGCTGATGGCTTTCCGGTACTGACCGCCATGGCTGAGCCCGCACTCAAGGTACGCAAGCTAGCCAATGCGAACAAGCGCGACGATTGCGTGATCGTCGTGAGCGACTTCGCGGACTTTCTCAACGGCTTGCAGCGCAGCTCAGTCGATTTGATCCTGACCGATCCGCCCTACACCATCAGCCGCGCGACCGGCTTCAAGAAACTAGGCAGCAACAGCGTGAAGCGCCTGGCAGTGAGCATGGACTTCGGCGCGTGGGATCAAGAGCAGATCGACCTGGACCTGCTGGCCGCATGCATGCTGCGGGCGCTGCGGACCGGCGGCACCGCCATCGTCTGGTACGACTTGTGGAAGGTCAGCTTCCTGGCGCAGGCGCTCGCGCAGGCGGGCTTCAAAATGCTGCGGCTGGTCACCTGGGAGAAGACCAATCCGGTCCCGCTCAACACCAGGAGCACTTATCTCTCCAATGGCCGGGAAGTCGCCGTCTGCGCTGTCAAGGGCGGCAAGCCCACGTTCCACGGCCATTACGACAAGGGGGTCTACGAAGCGCCGATCCCGCGGCACCAAGGGCGCAGGCTGCATCCGACCCAAAAGCCGCTGGGTGTGTTCGAAGAGCTGGTCGCCAAGCACAGCAATCCGGGCGATTTGATCGTCGATCCCTTTCTCGGCAGCGGCACCACCGCGGTGGCCGCGATGAGCGCCAAGCGCCGGTTCGCGGGCTGCGACATCAGCCCTGCGTATGTCAAGGCCGCGCGCAAGCGCGCATTGAAGCCTCTTTAGCAAGAGCCCGAAATTGCGAGAACCGGACAGGGGCAAATCCCGTCCTGAATCGTGTTATAATTTGGCCTATGATCTTAGCGGAGGGCGCCCAAAGCTAGGACCATTCGAGAGGGGTGTTGCCAAAGGTTAGGCAGCGTTCATTGCAAGCTCGCTCTTGGGGTTCAAGTCCCCCACCCCTCTCTCAATCTAGTCTATGTTAGAAATTCTAGCATATTTCCGAGCCGGGCTTGTGAAGAGCCGGGATAAGAGAGGAAACAAAATCAAAAAAACAAAGGGCCGACTAGGATTTGCTTCATAGAAAATCTGATAACAAGAATGGACTAAACATGCAACCCCACAAGGAGCGAAAATGATTGACAATAAAACCACAGAAGAAATCCTCGAGAGCGGCAGGCAGCTTGTCAAGGACCGGAGAAGGCCCTTGGCGAGCCTCTCAAGGGCTACATAGCTGGCAAAGACATAACATTTGCGGAGCGGAAAGAGCTCGAAAAGCACTACAAGCTCCTCAAAAGACTTCGAGATGTGCTGCAGGCCGGGAAGCTAGGCGACGAGGCCCTTGAGACTGACCTCAGAAGCGCCCTCGGACTTCTTTATACCCTGCTGTAGGCTTGCGAGCGAGTTTTCCCCGGCGACGCGGAGTCATCTCTTCATAACAAGCCACAGGATGAAGCCGAGGGGCAGGCAGATCTGTACAGCCAGCCAGCCCAGCAGGATCCAGAAAGCCGTGGAGGCGGCAACAAAGTCCAGGAAGTAGCCGATCAAGAGCACGATCTCCAGCAGCGGAAACTGCGTGGACATGCTCGCGGACTGGATGGATGACCTAGCCACTGTACTTCAGGAACAGGAAAAAGATTCCCAGTATGATGGCGATTTGGAGGGGCAGGGCCGCGAGGAATAGCCAAAAGGCTGTCACGGCGGTGATCCAGTCAGCTAGATATGCGAAGAGAAGCAGGAAAGCGATGGTCACGTCTTCATTCTACATCAAGAAAATCAGCTGGAATCCTAGAATGAGGCACGGCCTCGGGAACATCTCTCTTAAAATAAGCACTTATGAAACTTAGTCCGGAACAGCTCAAGCAGCTCGCCGCCCTCTCCCGCCTGGAGCCCGATGCGGAGCAGCTGCGCGCGCTCGAACAGGATCTCGCGAAGATGATGGCGCTGGCCGAGCAGGTCCAGGCCGCTGATACCGAGGGCGCCGGCCTCAGCCACGTCCACGAGCACGACCTCCCCCTGCGGGATGATGAGCCCGCCGCGCCCGGGGACAATCTCGCCGGCGGCGCGGCCGAGCATCAAGACGGCATGGTGATCGTGCCCAAGGTCATCGACTGAATTGGACCTCACCGACCTAGCCGCGGCGCTGGCCGCTAAGGATCGCAGTCCGCGGGAACTGCTCGACGGGTGTCTCGCGCGCATCGAGCAACGCAGCGATCTGAACTCCTTCATCACCGTCTGTGCAGAGACGGCGCAAACCGAGGCGGATCAGGCGCAAGCGGACGGCGCGCTCGCCGGCATGCCGCTGGCGGCCAAGGACATTTTCATGACAAAGGACGTCAAGACCACCTGCGCCTCGCAGATGCTGGCCGAGTACGTCGCACCCTATGAATCGCATGCGACCGCTGCCCTGCGCGAGGCCGGCATGCTGCTGGCGGGCAAGTGCAACATGGATGAATTCGCCATGGGGACCACCGGCGAGAACTCATCCTTCGGCGCCTGTCGCAATCCCTGGGACGCGGAGCGCTCCGCCGGCGGGAGCTCGAGCGGCTCGGCGGCCGCGGTCGCAGCGCGGCTGGTGCCCGTCGCGCTGGGTACGGACACCGGCGGCTCCGTGCGCATGCCCGCGGCCTACTGCGGCATCAGCGGCATCAAGCCCACTTACGGGCTGGTCTCGCGGCGAGGCATGGTCGCGTACGCATCCAGCCTCGACCAGGCCGGCGTCCTGGCCGCCAGCGCCCGCGACCTGCGCATGGTACTTAAAGCGATCGCGAATCACGATCCGCAGGATTCGACTTCGCTCCCGCAAGCGGCATGCGATGATACGCCGCTTAAGCGGGAAGGCCTGAAGGGCATGAAGATCGCCGTCGTACCCGAGTTGTTCGGCGCCGGCGTCGATGACGGCGTCGCCGCCAGCGTCAAGCAGGCCATCGCCGAGCTCGAGCAGCTGGGCTTGCAGACGGTCGAGGCGAAGATGCCCTCCCTGCAACACGCCATCGCCGCATACTACATCATCGCCTGCGCCGAGGCCTCGAGCAACCTGGCGCGGTACGACGGGCTGCTGTACGGCACCCGTGCCGAGGGCGACGATCTCGAAGCGACCGTGCGGCGCTCGCGCTCGGCCGGCTTCGGGCCCGAAGTGCAGCGGCGCATTATGCTGGGTACCTTCGTGCTCTCCCACGGTTATGTCGACGCTTACTACCGGCAAGCGCTCAAAGTGCGGCAGCAAATCAAAAAGGATTTCGCCCGCGCGTTCGACTCAGCTGACCTCATCGCCGCGCCGGCCGCGCCGACAGTCGCGCCCAAGCTCGGGGCGTTCGCGGACGATCCCGTCTTGATGTACAGCCAGGACTTGTGCACCATCCCGGCCAACCTCGCCGGCCTGCCCGCCATCGCCCTGCCCTGCGCGCCGGTCGACGGCCTGCCCGCCGGCCTGCAATTGATTGGACCCGCGCTAGCCGAGAACAAATTGCTGAGCGTGGGTGAACACTACCAGCAGGAAACCGGCCATCACCAGCTGCTCCCGCCTAACTGCGAGGACTGGACATGAGCGACTGGCAGCTCGTTATCGGCATCGAGACCCACGTGCAGCTGAACACGCGTGCGAAGCTGTTCTCCACTTCGGCCGCTGCTTACTGCGACGAGCCCAACCGCCAGGCCAATTTCCTCGACTTCGGCCTGCCCGGCACCCTGCCGACCGTCAACCGTGAGGCCGTCGCCAAGGCGATCCGCTTCGGCCTGGCCGTCAACGCCGAGGTCGCGCAGGTGTCGGAGTTCGCGCGCAAGCACTATTTCTATCCGGACCTGCCGAAGGGCTATCAGACCAGCCAGTTCGAGCACCCGATCGTCAAGGGCGGCCGGGTCGAGGTAACGGGCGAGAAGGAAAGCTTCAGCGTGCCGCTGGTGCGCGCGCATCTCGAAGAGGACGCGGGCAAGCTGCTGCACGATGCCATCCCCGGCGCCAGCGCGGTCGATCTCAATCGCGCCGGCGTACCGCTGCTGGAGATCGTATCGGAACCGACGCTGCACTCGGCGAGCGCCGCGCGCGACTACGCCAAGGCCCTGCATGCGCTCGCATGCTGGCTGGACATCTGCGATGGCAATCTGCAGGAAGGATCGATGCGCTTTGATGTCAACGTCTCGCTGCGCCCGGACCAGCATGCCCCGCTCGGAGTGCGCACCGAGACCAAGAACCTCAATTCGTTCCGCTTCATCGAACAGGCCATTCAGCATGAGGCCGCCAGACAGCAAGAGCTGCTCGAAGCGGGCGAAAGCGTCACTCAAGAAACGCGGCTGTTCGATCCGGACCAGGGCGTGACCCGGCCGCTGCGCAGCAAGGAAGAAGCGGCCGACTATCGTTACATGCCCTGTCCCGACCTGCTGCCGCTGCGCATCAGCGATGCGTGGATGCAAGAGTGCCGCGAGGCCATGCCCGAGCTGCCGGCCGACTGCCAGCGCAGGCTGGTGGCTGATTTGGGCCTGAGCGAGTACGCCGCCGGCGTGCTGGCCGCGGACCGGGACACCGTCGCTTATTTCGAAGCCGTCGCCCAAGCATGTGGCGATCCCGTCATCGCGGCGAACTGGATCGCGGGCGAGCTCGCCGCGCTGTGCAAGGAGCACAACGTCGCCATCAGCGCCGCGCCCGTGGACGCGCCGCGCCTGGCGGGCCTGCTGGGCAAGGTGATCGACAAGACCATCTCGGGCAAGATGGCGAAGCAGCTGCTCGCGCGCGTGTGGGAGTCGGGCGAGGACCCGCTCGCGATCATCGAGGCCGAGGGCATGCGTCAGATCACCGACGGCGCCGAGCTCGAGCAGACCGTGCGCAAGATCATCGCCGACCACCCTGACCAAGCGCAACAGTACCGCGAGGGCAAGGAGCGGCTGCTGGGCTTTTTCGTCGGCCAGGCCATGAAGGCGACCAAGGGCCAGGGCAATCCACAGCAGCTCAATGAACTGCTGCGCCGGCTGCTTGCGCAAGACGATGCCTGATTCGGACGCCGCGCCCGAGCTGTTCGCGAGCGATCATTTCCGCCGGCCCGAGGGCATCGAGCCCGCATGGCTGCAGACCGATTATGGCAAGCTGCGCTATGTGACCAGCGCGGTCCCCGAGCAGGCCAAGGGCACCTTTGTGGTCGCGCACGGCATGAGCGAATGCATCGAAAAGCATTATGAAGTGCTCGGGCAGCTGCTTGAGCGCGGCTACGCCGTCGCCATGTGCGATTGGCGCGGCCACGGCCTGTCCGCCGGCTTTCCGGACGAAGTCGATTGCATGCGCATGTTCGACCTGGACCTGCACCAGTTCCTGACCGAAGTTGTGGGCCCGCAGCTGCCGGCGCCCTATTTCGGCCTGGCGCATTCGATGGGCGGCTGCCTGCTCGCGTCCCGCGCGCGGCGCGAGCGCGACAGCTTCGCGGCCCTGGTGCTCTGCGCGCCGATGCTGGGCGTCAAGGCCTTCGCCAATCCCCTCGTCCGGCTGTTCGCGCGGGTCACGGCACGGCTGCCGGCGAGCTGGCACCCGCGCAGCGGCTCGGCCAAGGACCGCAACAACGTCACCACCGACGCGCAGCGCTTTTACCAGTACCAGACCTTGCTAGGCAAGCATCCCGAGCTGCGCAGCGACTTTGACATGGCGCGCTGGTCGGTCAGCGCCCTGCAGCGCCTGCGCATCATGCATGAAGACAGCTGGTACGCCCATCTGGACATCCCTACGCTGATCCTGCTAGCGAGCAATGAGCAGCTGGTCGCGAACGACCGGGCCCTGGCCGCGGCCGAGCAGATGCCGAACGCCCGGGCGCATGTCTATGAGGGCGCCATGCACGAATTGTTCCGCGAGACCGACCTGGTCCAAAGTCAGGTCTGGGACCACATCGACTCATTCCTCGCGGAAGTACCGGCGCCGGCCGGCTAGCCGCTCAAGCCAGCCAGACCGCGCAGGCGAAGCGCCCTGAGCCGCGGCCGTCGCGCCGCGCTGAGTAAAAATCCCGCGGCGTGTCATGCGTGCACACGCCTTCGGTCGCGATCTCCTGCACTCCGCACTCGCGCAGCTGCTGGCTCGCGAAGCCACCCAGGTCCGCGCGCCAGCCGGTCTCGGTCTCAAGCAAGAGCGCGTCATCGCAGCCGGCGTCACGCAGACGGGACCGGACGTCGTCCTTGACCTCATACCGCGCCGGACTGATGCACGGGCCGATGTACGCGGAGATCTGCAGCTCGCCGAACAGCGCGCAAGCCTGCTTGATGATGCCGCCCGCTAGGCCGCGCCAGCCGGCGTGGACCGCCGCGACCATGCTGCCGTCCTGCGCCGCGAGCAGCAGCGGCACGCAGTCCGCGGCCATTACCACGCAGACCTTGCCGAGCTCCTGGGTGTGCGTGCCGTCGGCCGCGGGCTCATCCCGCTGCTTGAGCACCGCCGACGCTTCGAGAATGGCGCAGCCGTGCTCCTGCTTGATCCACGCGCAGGCCGGCTCGCCGGGCAAGGCCCCTTGAAAGCGCATGCGGTTCTCGCCCACCGCGCCCTCGTCGTCTCCGACCATATAAGAGAGGTTGCAGCTGCCGTACTTGCCATCGCTGACGCCGCCCTCGCGGGTCGACAGGCGCGCTTGGACTCCGGCCGGCGGCTGCCAGGCCGGCTTACGCAGCTTGAAGCCCCACATCTTGCATGACCTGCAGGAAATCCGGCGGCGGCGGCGCGAGGTACTCGACCTGCTCGCCGCGGCGCGGATGCGGAAAGCCCAGGCTGCGCGCGTGCAGCATCTGCCGCCCGAAGGCACCCCCTTCGGCGCGGGCGTGCTTGCGGTACTGCCGGTCGCCAGCGAGCGGATGGCCCGCATGCTCGAGATGCACGCGGATCTGATGGGTGCGCCCGCTTTCGAGCCGGCACTGCAGCAGCGAGTACGCCTTGCTCGTCGCCAGGATCTCATAGCGGGTGACCGCTTCGCGCCCGCGGTCGCTCACCGCCATGCGCAGTCGATTGGCGCGGTCGCGGCCGATGGCGCGGTCGACCACCCCGGTCGCCGGCGGCTGGCCGTGAACGATCGCCCAGTAATGCCGGGTGATGGTGCGCTGCTTGAACTGCAGCTGCAGATGCGCGCGCGCGGCCTCGCTGCGCGCGACCGCGACCAGGCCGCTGGTGTCCTTGTCCAGGCGATGCACCACCCCGGCCCGCGGCAAGGCGCCCGCGCGCGGGCACAAGGCGGCGACGGCGTTCGCCAAGGTGTCCCGCGCATGGCCCCGCGCCGGATGCATGACCATGCCGGCCGGCTTGTTGATGATGAAGTAGTCCTCGTCCTCGGCATGGATCGCCAGCTCCGCCGCGGCCGGCTCGACCGCGTCCGGATGCGGCACGGCCGCGAGCCGCGCGGCGATGGCGTCGCCGGCGGCCACCGCATGGCGCGGATCGGTTACCACTCGCCCGGCGACGGCGACGGCGCCCGCCTGGATCGCCTCTTTCGCCAGGCGCCGCGAGGCCGCGCCCGCCAGCTGCGCCAGCGCCCGGTCGAGCCGCGCTCCGGCGAGCTCCGCCGGTACATATAGATGATGGTCTTCGGCCATGGCCCTGCGATGATATCTGGCATGCGATTTTAAAACAGACGGCGGCGGGCTTAGAATATGCTTATGCGAAGGATGACCTTGCTGCTGGCGGCCGCCGCGCTGCTGGCCGGCTGCTCGACCGATACCAAGATCAAGACCGCGGCCGAGATGTACGCGGACGCGCAGCTGTTCGAGAGCATCGCCGACTACAACGAGGCGGTCAAGAGCTACACCGAGCTGCAGGCGACCTATCCGCACGGCAGCTATGCCCAGCAGAGCATGCTCAACCTCGCCCACCTGCACTACAAGGAGGGCCAGTACGACCAGGCGCTGTCGGTGATCAACTCCTTCATCCAGGATTATCCCGCGCACAACCACCTGGACTACGCGCGCTACCTGCGGGGACTCACCCTGCTGCGCGAGCAGCCCGACGTGATCGACAAGCTGCTCTTCGAGGACTTCACCAACCACTCGCGCACGGCCGCGGTCGAGGCCTACCAGGCGTTTCTCGAGCTGGCGGAAAAGCACCCGCTGAGCAAGTTCACGCCCAGCGCCGCGGCCAAGTCCGCGAAGATCATCAACGCCCTCGCCCTGGACGAGATCAAGACCTCCCTGCACTACCTGCGCCTCGGCGCCTACAGCGGAGCGCTGCGGCGCGCGGGCGATATCACCAAGAAGTATCCGGCGAACAAATACAACGAGGTCGCGCTCGCCATCATCATCGCCAGCCTGGCCGAGATCCGCGCGTCCGCCCCGCTGCAGGACGCGGTCGCGTCGCTCGAGGCCAGCTTCCCCGACAGCAGGCTGAGCGTCCCGGCGCAGCAAGGCGCGGTCGCGCTGCTCGAGAGCTTGGGCGAGGAGACCACCCGCGGCGATTTGTTCACCCAGCTGATCGAATAAGGCAGCGGGCCAGCGCGGGCCAGCTAGTCCTTGCTGTCCTTCTCCGGGCGCTGCTGCGGGAACAAGATCACGTCGCGGATCGAAGCGCAGTCCAGCAGCAGCATCGCGAGGCGGTCAATGCCGACGCCGGCGCCGGCGGCCGGCGGCATGCCGTAGCGCAGCGCGGCGATGTAGTCATCGTCATAGCGCATGGCCTCGTCATCGCCGGCCTTGGCCTGTTCAGCCTGGGCGCGGAACACCCGCGCCTGCTCATCCGGATCGTTGAGCTCAGCGAAGCCGTTGGCGATCTCGCAGCCGCCGAGGTACAGCTCAAAGCGCTCGGCGCGGTCGGCGTCATCGTCCGCGCGGCGAGCGAGCGGGGACATGCTCGCGGGAAAGCCGGTGATGAAGGTCGGCTGGATCAACTGCGCCTCGACGTTCTTCTCGAACAGCAGGCACTGCAGCGCGCCGAGGTCCTTGCCTTGCCGCGCGGCTTCGGCCTTGGCGCCCGGCAGCTCAGCGGCATGCTTCGCGAGCACCTCGGCATCGGCCGCTTCCGCTGCGCTGCAGCCGAGGCGCGCGCACAGGCTCTCGGCCATGGTCATGCGCTTGAAAGCACCGGTGCAGTCGATGTCGTGGCCGTTGAAGCGCAGGCGGCCCGCAACGAAGTCCGCATCGCGCCCGAGCCAGTCGACCGCGGCGAGCTCCTTGACCAGCGCTTCGGTGACCTCCATGAAATCATCGCAGTCGCGATAGGCCGCGTAGAACTCGAGCATGGTGAACTCCGGATTGTGCGCATCCGACATGCCCTCGTTGCGGAAGGAGCGGTTGAGCTCGAAGACCTTGTCGAAGCCGCCGACCAGCAGGCGCTTGAGATACAGCTCCGGCGCGATGCGCAGGCAGTAGCTGCGGTCGAGGGCGTGGTGCTCGGTAACGAAGGGCTTGGCGGCCGCGCCGCCCTGGATGCTGTGCAGCATCGGGGTTTCGACCTCCAGGAACTCCCGCTGGGTGAAGAAGCTGCGCACCGCCGCCAGCATGCGTGAGCGCGCCGCGAAGCGCTGTCGCAGCGCGGGGCTCTGGGCCAGCGCCAGGTAGCGGCGCTTGCGCTGCCGGTCGTCGGTGGCCGCGACCTTAGGGGTGTAGTTCTGCAGGCACTTCGCCAGCGTCAGGCCGCTCGCGACCCGCAGGGTGAGCTCGCCCTTGCGCGTCTCGAACAGCTCGCCGGCCACGCCGATCACATCGCCGAAATCGAGCTCGCCGAACCAGGCGAAGGCTTCGGCCGCGTCCTGCTTGACATACAGCTGCAGGTCGGCGTCGGCGTCGGCGATGTTCGCGAACAGCGCCTTGCCCGCCGTGCGCAGGTTCGTCAGGCGCCCCGCCAGCAGCAGCTCGCCCGCGGGGCGCCGCTCGCGGGCCTCGCTCAGCGTACAACTGCGGCGGAAGGAGTTGGGATAGGCCGCGCCCTGCGCGCGCAGGGCCTCGAGGCGGCGCTGGCGCTGGGCCAGGGCCTCCTCGACCGACAGGGATTTTTCCTGCTTCATGGGAAAAATCATTTTATGCTAGCCGTCCAGGACGGGCCGCGCTTTTTAGTGCTAAAATACGCCTTCTCATATGAGCGAGCAAGAAGAGCAAGCAGCGGCAGCCCCAGCCGAAGCTCCTGCGGCGGCCCCGGCTGCCGAAGCAGCGCCGGCCCCGGCTGAAGCTGAGCCTGCCAAGCCTGAAGCAGTACCGGCCCCGGCTGCAACGGAATCTGCGAAGCCGGCCGCTCCTGCAGAAGCTCCGGCCGCCGTCGCCGACGCCGCGCCCACCGAAGAGCTGTTCAAGCCCGTCATCACACCGCGCGCGCAGCCCGAGCGCTCTAGCCGCCGCCGGCAGAAGGACATCGAGCAGGCCCCGCCCAAGCAGGGCATCGTCAAGCACTTCCAGCGCCACGACAAGGACGTGGGCTCGCCCGAGGTCCAGATCGCGCTGCTCACCGGGCGCATCCAGCACCTGACCGAGCACATGAAGATCCATTCCAAGGACAAGCACAGCAACCGCGGCCTGCTCAAGCTGATCTCGCAGCGCAAGAAGCTGCTCGAGTACTTCGAGCGCAGCAACGCCGAGAACTGCCGCAAACTCAAGCAAGAGCTCAAGCTTAGATAACGGAGCCCCTTCTGCTGTAGTCGTCGCGCGGCCCGCATCAGCCGCCCCTGCCGTTGTCTCCCCCCTGTCTGTCTGTCAAACCTGTCGTTTCCCCCTATATTAGGTAGTCGTCAATGAACAAAATCACCCAGACCTTTGAGGTCGGCAACCGCAAGGTCACGCTCGAGACCGGCGAAATCGGCAGGCAGGCGCAGGCCACGGTCATCTGCAACATGGATGACACCGTGGTGCTCGCAGCCGCGACCAATTCCAAGCGTCCCACCACGCAGAACTTCCTGCCGCTGGCGGTCGACTACCAGGAGAAGGCCTACGCCGCGGGCAAGTTCCCCGGCGGCTTCTTCAAGCGCGAGGGCCGGCCCAGCGAGAAGGAAGTGCTCACCTGCCGGCTGATCGACCGTTCGATCCGGCCGCTGTTCCCCAGCCTGTACCGCCACGAGATCAACGTCAACTGCTCGGTGCTGTCCTACAACCCCGAGGTGGATGGCGACATCCCGGCGATGATCGCGGCCTTCGCCGCCACCCGGCTGTCCGGCATGCCGTTCGGCGCGACCCTCGGCGCAGTGCGCGTCGGCCTGGACGCAGCGGGCAAGCCCATCGTCTGTCCCACCATCGAGGAGACCGCGGCCTCGAAGCTCGAGCTGGTGATGGCCGGCTCGGAGCAAGGCATCCTGATGGTCGAGTCCGAAGCGCAGCAGCTCCCTGAGGCGACGATGATCGACGCGCTCGAAGCGGGCCACGAGGCGATCAAGAAAATCGTCGCCGCGGTCGACGAGTTCCACAAGAAATCGGGCAAGCAGCCGCAGGAATGGACCGAGCCCGCGCTCGACGAGGACACCAAGGGCAAGCTCGCCAAGCAGGGGACCCCGCAGATCGAAGAGGCCTACAAGATCCTCGACAAGCAGGAACGCTCCACCCGCCTGTCCGAGATTCGCACTGCGCTGCAAGAAGAGCTGATCGGGGCCGAGCCCGAGGTCGAGGCCAAGAACCTGTTCGACATCGCGGTCAAGAAGCTCGAATCCAGCGTCGTGCGCACCGGCATGCTCAAGGGCGGCAAGCGCATCGACGGGCGCGATTCGACCACTGTCCGCGACATCACCATCCGCACCGGCGTGCTCCCGCGCACGCACGGCTCGGTGCTGTTCACCCGCGGCGAGACCCAGGCCCTGGTCGTGTGCACTCTCGGTACCGGGCGCGATGAGCAGAAGATCGACTCGCTCGGGGGCGAATCCTACGACCGCTTTCTCATGCACTACAACATGCCGCCCTACGCCACCGGCGAGACCGGCCGCATGATGTCGCCCAAGCGGCGCGAGATCGGCCACGGCCGCCTGGCCAAGCGCGCCCTGCTCGCGGTCCTGCCCGACCTGGATGAGTTCGGCTATTCCCTGCGGCTGGTTTCCGAGATCACCGAATCGAACGGCTCAAGCTCGATGGCCTCGGTCTGCGGGGGCTCGCTGGCGATGATGGATGCGGGCGTGCCCGTAACCACGCCGGTCGCGGGCATCGCCATGGGCCTGATCCACGGCGAGGACAATGACGTGATCCTGTCCGACATCCTCGGCGACGAGGACCATCTCGGCGACATGGACTTCAAGGTCGCCGGCACCGCCGAGGGCATCAACGCCCTGCAGATGGACATCAAGATCGACAGCGTCGACCGCGACCTGCTCGCCAAGGCCCTCGAACAGGCCAAGGGCGCGCGCCTGCACATCCTCGAGAAGATGAACGCCGCGCTTGCCAAGCCGCGCGAATCAGTCTCGGACTTCGCTCCGAGCATCATGAAGATGAAGATCAAGGTCGAGAAGATCCGCGACGTCATCGGCAAGAGCGGCTCGACCATCAACAAGCTGACTGAGGAGACCGGCACCAACATCGACATCAGCGACGACGGGACCATCACCATCTCGGGCCCGACGGCGGACAACTGCCGCCAGGCCCAGAAGAAGATCGAAGGTATCACCAGCGAGCTGGAGATCGGCCAGATCTACGAGGGCAAGGTCACCAAGATCCTCGAGTTCGGCGCGATCGTGAGCATGCCCTCGGGCAATGACGGCCTGCTGCACATCTCGCGCATCGCCAATGAGCACGTCGAGAACGTGCGCGACCGCCTGACCGAAGGGCAGGAAGTACGCGTCAAGGTAATCCAGTCCGATCGCGGCAAGGTGCGCCTGTCGACGCGCGCCAGCGACCTGGAAAACTAGCGCCGGCGCGAACGGCGCGCGGCGAAGCCGCGCATGAAGCCGCGATCGAGATAATCCTTCCAGTACCAGACCCAGCGTCCCTGGGCGACGCGCCCGGCGCGATGCGCGATGGCATAGCGGCGGCCCGCGCCGATGATTGAAAGGTAACGCGGGTCGCAGTCCCAGGAGCGCAGCTCCTCGCCCGCGCACAGCGCGGCCATGTTGGCCGCCAGCGTTTGCGCCTGGCGCACGGCGAACACCCCCGACTTCGGCAAGGATTGGCGGTGCCAGGACGCGCAGTCGCCGCAGAGGAAGATGTCCGGATGCGAAACGCTCTGCAGCCACTGGTTGATATAGGGAAAGCCCCTGGCATCGCTGTCGAGTCCTGCCGCGGCCAGGCCGTTCCAGGGCCGCACGCCCGTGCACAACACGACGCGGTCGGCGTGGTGCTCGGATCCATCCTGCAGCTCCAGCGCGCCGGGATACGCGGCCACCGCGCGCTGACCCAGCAGTTGCGAGATGCCCTGCCGGGCGAGCAATTTGCGCAGGGGCGGAGCCAGGCGGGGCATGCCCGGGATGATGTCGCTGCCGCTGCCGACCAGGTATACCCCGCCACGCCGGCCGCGGCCACGCAGGCGCGCATCCAGCGCCAGGGCGATCTCAACGCCGGCGACGCCGGCGCCCACGACTGCGACGCTGGTCCCGCGTGTGTTCTGCCACTGCTCGAGCCAATGCAGGAATGGCAGGGCGGGCTTGACCGGCATCACATCGCCGCCCTCTTCAGCCAGGGCGCCGCGGCTGTCGCCGCCGATATTGATGGAGAGATAGTCATAGCTGAGCTTCAGGCCCGAAGCGAGCCGTACTTGCCGCAGGCGCGCGTCCAGCTCGATTGCGTTCTCATTGACGAAATCGATGCCGCAGCGATCCGCAAGAGCGGCGGCGTCGATGAGCATCGCCCGCTTGGGATAAAGATCCGCGACCACGCCGGGGAGCATGCCCGAATACGGCATCACGCTCTCGCTGCTCGCGACAGTGACTGCCACGCCGTGTTGTTGCGCCGCGCGCGCGATGCGCGGCAGCGCCAGGACATGGGCGTGCCCCGCTCCGAGCAGCAGCAGCCGGCGTGGACGCGGGCGCATCCTCAGCTTTGCTCCTCCGGCAGCAGCCGCGCGGGCCGCAGCAAGCCCTCAGCGGCCGTACCGATCCCGCAAAAGGCCGCGTCCGGCCCGTACAGCCGCACGGTACCCTCAAGCGACGCGGCCACGCTCTGGCCCTGGCGCAAGGCCTGGTGCTGGGCTCGATCCAAGTCCACGCGCGGCAGATGCTCGAGCAAGCTGTCCATCGGCATGGGAGCGGGCAGGTCGCTGGCGCCCTCATCCCAAGCGGTCGCATGCTCCAGGTCCAGGCTGTTGCAGCGCGTGCGGCGCAAGGCTGACATGTGCGCGGGACAAGCGCAGGCCTCGCCCAGGTCACGCGCCAAGCTGCGCATATAGGTACCCGCCGAGCATGCGACCTGCAATCGCAGCCGCGGCGGCTCCCAGCCATCGACCGCTTCGATGCGGGCAATGGTTACCCGGCGGCGCTTGACCGGTACCGGCGTACCCGCGCGCGCATAGCTGTACAACGGCTTGCCCTGGTGCTTGAGCGCGCTGTGCGCCGGCGCTTCCTGCTCGATCACATCGCGAAAGCGCGGCAGCGCGGCCGCCACCCGCGCGGGCAAGTCGGCGGGGACCGGCGCTTGCGCCAAGGTCTCGCCCTCCGCGTCCTGGGTGTCGGTAGACCGCCCGAACAGCACTTCGAGCTCGTACTCCTTGTCCGAGGGCAAGTAGCGGATGAAGCGGGTCGCGGACCCGAGCGCGATCACCAGCACTCCCGTCGCCAGCGGGTCCAAGGTCCCGGTGTGCCCGATGCGGTCCTTGCGCCGCAGGCTCAGCAGGCGCTTGACCTTGCCGACGACCGCGGCCGAGCTCAGTCCCGGCGGCTTGGCCAGCGCCAGGAAGCCGTCATGGCTGGCCATCGACCGTCCGCGGCGCGGCGATGAAACTGACGGTCGGGACGCTCTTGGTCTCCATGCCCTTGGCGAGCTTGTGCCGCAGGTTCCCGACCATGCCGTCCAGCAGCTCTTGGATCGCATCCGTCTCCGCGCCGATCACCGCATAATGCACCAAGGCCGCATGCAGGTCCTTGGAGACCTCGACATGGGTGACGGTTACCAGGGCGCCCTCTTGCAGCTTGAGCAGCTCGGGGGCGATGATGCGCTGGACAGTCTGGGCGATGCGCACATGACGCGGATGGGAATGAGGCATCGCTGCGGCGAAACGGGCACGGGCTCCTAGAGCTTCTGCGCGCTCCTTATTTCCTCATAGGTCTCGATGTGATCGCCCGGCTTGAAGTCGCTGAAGCGCTCCAGGCTGATGCCGCAGTCCGAGCCCGACTTGACGCTCGCGACGTCGTTCTTGTAGTGCTTGAGCTCGGCGATGCGGGTCTTGTTGACGATTTTGCCATCGCGCACCACCCGCACCGGCAGCGTCTTGTCGATCACGCCCTCGAGCACCCCGCAGCCGGCGATGCGGCCGACCTTGTTGATCATGAACAGCTCCTTGACCTCGGCCACGCCACGGACCTCTTCGCTGACGAGCGGCTGCAGCATGCCCTCGAGCTGGGCCTTGACGTAATCGGTCACCTCATAGAAGACATCGCTGAAGTACACCTGCAGCTTGCGGTCCTCGATCAGCTTGCGCGCCTTGGAGTTGGCCGCCACGCGAAAGCCGATCAGCGTCGCGCCGCTCGCCAGCGCCATGTGCGCGTCCGATTCGGTGATCGCGCCCAGGCCGCTGAGCACCACCTTGTTCTCAGCGTGATCGTTGCCGATCTTCGCCAAAGCCTGCAGCATGGCCTCGCGGGTGCCCGCGACGTCGGCCTTGACCACCAGGTTGAACACCCTTTTCTCATCCAGGGCCTTGGCGAGCTGCAGCATCTCCTGGATCGAATCGGCCTCGACGTGCTCGGGCCGGCCATTGCTCGCCTGATGCTGGTGATGGTGCTTGTAGCGCACTTCCTTGATGTAATCGCGCGCGCGCTGCTCGGTGGTGACGTAAAAATCGCAGCCCACCGGCGGGAGCTCGGACAAGCCCTGGATCTGCACCGGCGCGGCCGGACCCGCTTCCTTGACCACCTTGCCGTTCTCATCGCGCAGTTCGCGCAGCTTGCCGTGGGCGACGTCGCAGATCACGTACTGGCCCTTGCGCAGCGTGCCCTCCTTGACGATGGCGGTCGCGACCGGACCCAGGCCCTTCTCGGTCTTGGCCTCGATCACCGTACCATGCGGCTCCACATCCAGCGGCGCCTTGAACTCGTGCACCTCGGCGATGTCGATGATCTCCTTGAGCAGGGCGTCGACGTTCTTGCCCTGCAGGGCCGAGATCTCGACCAATGGGGCCGAGCCACCGATCGGGGTGGTCTCCAGGCCATGGGCCGCCAGCTCGTTGAGCAAAGCCGTCTTGTCCGTACCCGGCAGGTCGATCTTGTTCAGCGCGACGATGATCTCCACGCCGGCGTCCCGCGCATGCGCGAGCGCCTCGAGCGTCTGGGGCTGCACGCCGTCGTCCACGGCCACCACCAGCACCACGATGTCCGTGAGGTTCGCGCCGCGCGAGCGCATCTCGGAAAAGACCTCGTGTCCCGGCGTGTCGATCATGGTGAGCACGCCGTATTCAGTCTGGACCTGGTAGGCGCCGATGTGCTGGGTGATGCCGCCGTCCTCGCCCTCGGTCACCCGCGACTTGCGGATGTGATCGAGCAGCGTCGTCTTGCCGTGATTGACATGGCCCATGACGGTCACGATCGGCGGGCGGCGTACCTGCTGCTCGCTCGAGCCGCGGTCGCCCATGATCAAGCGGGCCGCTTCCTCTTGCAGCCGTACCGGGCGATGATTGAACTCCTCCACCACCAGGCAGGCGGTGTCCTGGTCGAGCTCCTCCACGTCGTCGAGGTCCAACTCCTGCAGCTTGGCGATGACGGCGTCGACCTTCACGGCCATCTTCTCCGCCAGGCGCGCGGTCTCGATGCGCTCGGGCACTTCGACGGTGAGCACCCGCTCCTTGACCGGCTTGGCGAACTCCTGCCGCTTGGGCATGGGCCCGCTCGGGCGGCGGCGGCGGCGCTCCTTGCGGCGCTCCATGACGCCGGGCTCGACCTTGACCGTGCGCTTGGCCGGCGCCTGCCGCGCCGGCGCGGCGGGAGCTGCGGCCGCCGGCGGCGTCTCAGGCTTGGCCTCCGGTTTCGGCTCCGGCGCAGGCTCCGGCGCGGCGGCTTGCTGCGCCTGCTGCTGCTGGCGCTGGTGCAGCTGTTCGAGCTTCTTGGCCTGTTCCAACCGCGCCTGGCGGGCCCGCTCCTCGGCCTCGCGGCTCGCGGCGGGGGCCGCCGGAGGCGGCGCCGGCTTGGCGGGCGGCGGCGAGGGCGCGGGCGGCGGCGGCGGCGCCGCTACTACCGGACGCTTGCGCTTGCTGCGGTCGCGGCGCTGCTCGATTCGTACCGAGGCCGACACCTGCGTGCGCGGACCAGCGCCGGTACTGCGCGTGGTCTCGATGCGACGCCCTTGCCCTTTCTTGCGCGTGTCGAGCTCGAGGAAATAAGTGCGCAGCTTCTCGAGGTCCGGCCGGCTGATGATGGCGCTCGACGTCTTGCCCAGATGGCTGTCGATCGCGCTCTCGATGTCATGCTCGGGCTTATGCAGTTTCTCCGCGGCCTGCTTGAGCGTGAAGGTCTCGGTCTCCGCCATCCTATTCCGCGGGACTGACATGACCACGCGCCTGCATGATCAGATCCACGGCGTCCGCCTCGCCTATCTCGCTCTCGGTCGCTTCTTGCAGCTCGTCGGTCGACATGTCCGCCAGCGCCTGGATGTCGACGATGTCGTTCAGCAGCAGGATGCGCAGCAAGTCCTTGTTCTCGATCAAATCCATGAATTCGCTGGAAGCCTTGGCGGTCTTCTCGCCCAGGTCCTTCTCGATGCGGGCCAGCGCCTCCTGGGCCTGCGCCATGATCTGGACCACCGCCTCCTCGGAAAAGCCCTCGATCTCCAGCAATTCAGCGTGCTCGGCGTCGGCCAGGTCCTCGATGGTGTTGAAGCCCTCTTCATAGAGGATGCGGGCGACGTTCTCGTCGATGTCCAGGTACCGCCGGAAATAGCTCTGCTTGCGGTCGACCCGCTCGTTCTCGCGCTGGTCCGCCTCATCCCGGTCGATGATGTTGATCTGCCAGCCGGTCAGCCGCGCCGCCAGCTTGACGTTCATGCCCGAGCGCCCGATCGCCTTCGCCAGGTTGTCCTCCGCGACGATCACGTCGCAGGACTTCGCCCCGGTCACCCGCACGGTCTCGATCTCAGCCGGCGCCAGCGACTGCAGCACGAATGACATCTCATCCTCGCTCCAGGGGATGATGTCCACCTTCTCCCCGCTCAGGTCCGCGGTCACCGACTGCACCCTTGAGCCGCGCATGCCCACGCAGGTCCCGACCGGATCGACGCGCGTGTCCTTCGAGCGCACCGCGATCTTCGAGCGGTAGCCCGGATCGCGCGCGACGCTGACGATCTCGAGGATGCCCTTCTCGATCTCGGGCACCTCGCGGCGGAACAATTCCTTGAGGAAGTCCTCGCTCGCGCGCGTCAGGTAGATGATCTTGCCGCGGTTGAGATCGTCGATGATCTCGAGGATCAGGCAGCGGACGCGGTCGCCGCGGCGCAGGTTCTCCTTGGGGATGGCGTCCTCGCGGCGCAGGCGGCACTCGACCCGCTGGACCTCGATGATGAAATCGCCGTTGGACTTGTCGATGTTCTTGACCGTACCGCTCAGCAGCCGGTCGCCGCGCTCGAGCAGGTCGGAAAGCAGCTTGGAGCGCTCGGCCTTGCGCAGGCAGGAGATGAACTTCTGCTTGAAGATCTGGGCGTTGGCGTGATTGTCCAGCCGCGGCGAATCCCAGGGGACGCTCACCTCGCCGCCGATGGCGGCTTCCTTGTCGATGTCGCGCGCGGCCTCGAGCGTCTTTTGCATATCGACATGCTCGATGGGCTCGTCGTCATCGATCACTTCCCAGACGCGCTGGCTCTGCATGCTCAGGTCCTCGCGGTCGATCTTGACCACGAAATTGCCCTCGCGGCCGTTGTTGCGGTGCAGGATGCGCGCGAGCGCCTCTTCGATCAGGCCGAAGACCTGCTCGCTGTCGAGGTCGCGGTCGCGCGCGGTCTGGCGCACGATGTCGTTGATGAGGTTTTTCTCAAGAATCTCGCCCGGCTCCTGGCTCATTGCGTCCTCCCTTGCTCCCGCAGGTATTTTTTGGCGTCGAAACACAGCCGCGCTCCAGCGATGTCGGCGTAGCTGAAGGCGTGCTCGGCTTCCGGCGCGTCCGGCGCGGCCTCGGCCGCGAGCACCACCTGCTCGGCGTCGCAGGCGCCGATGGTCCCGGTATAGCTGCTGCGGCCCTCGCGCGCAGCGCGCAGCTTGATGGTCGCGCGCGCGCCGCGATGGCGCTGGAAGTGCTCCGGCTTGGTCAGCGGCCGGTCGGGCCCGGGGCTGGACACGGCGACGGCGCTGACGTCGACGCCTTCGGCCGGCAAGAGGTAGTTCAGATGCTGGCAGACCTTGTCGCAGTCGGCGGAGCCGACCGGCTCGGTACCGCCGGCGCTGTCGATGGTTACCTGCAGCGCGCCGCGACGGTCGCGCTTGGCCTCAAGCAGCTCGTAGCCGAGTCCGGCGACGGCTTGTTCCACGATATCGTTCATTGCGATGCCAATCAGTATGCACTGCCCCGCCGCAATGGAACCTAGGTACCATTTCTCAGCGCATCAGCCAGCGCAACAACAGAGAGAGGAGGCTCCTCAGCACACCACCGCGGGGTGGCTTGGTATTTTATCCTATTTCATGAGGGGCGCTCGGGCCCGGCTCACAGCTGGGGCAGCAGCTCCTCGATCAGATTGCCGATTTCCCGGGCGATGGGCAAGGTGGCCGCCAGGATGGCCTCGTGGCTGTCGGGCTGCTGGTCCGGGCCGCCGGTGGCCATGTTCGCGAGGGCCGAGAAGCCGAGGACGCGCATCTTGGCGTGCCGCGCGGCGATCACCTCGAGCACCGTCGACATGCCGACCGCGTCAGCCCCGAACTTGTGCAGCATGCGGCGCTCGGCCGAGGTCTCGAACATCGGCCCGTGAAAGCCGGCGTAGATGCCCTCATGCATGGGAAGCGCGAGCTGGTCCTTGCGCGCCCGCGCCAGCTGCAGCAGCTCGGCGTCGTAGCAGTTGGACATGTCGACGAAGCGCTCGCCCAGCTCTTCCTCATGCGGGCCGGTCAGCGGATCCTTGCCGGTGAAGTTGATGTGGTCCGTGATCAGCATCGCGCACGGCGTCTGGAACGACGGGTTCAGCGCGCCGGCGCAGTTGGTAACCACCAGCGCCTTGGCCCCGAGCTGCGCGAGGACCCGCACCGGCCGGGCGACGTCGGCCCCGCTCCAGCCCTCATACAAATGAAAGCGGCCGTTGAGCACCGCGACCTTGCGCGCGCCGACCTTGCCCAGCGCGAGCACGCCGGCGTGGCCCTTGACCTTCGCCGGCGGAAAATGCGGGATGGCGCCGTAGTCGATGGTGACGCCGTCGGCGACCACTTCCGCGAGATGCGCGAGGCCGGTCCCGGCGATGACGGCGACGTCCACGCCCTCATCCCAGCGCTCGCGTACGAACGCGGCGCTCGCGGCGACCTTGGCGTACTCGGACTCGGGCGCGGCCATCTACTTGATGCTGGCGAGAATCGCCGGCTGCAGGCGGCGCACCTCCTCTAAGATCTCATCGAGCTCGTCGTTCACCAGCCGGTAGTCCGCCACCACTGGCTGGCCGCCGACCCAGACCGCTTCGACATCGCCCTTGCATGCGGAGTACACCAGGTGCCGGTGCGGATCGAAGCACGGCGTCGCATGGGCGCGCTGCAGATCGAGCAGCATCAAGTCAGCGCGCTTGCCGGTCTCGATGCTGCCGATCTCCTTCTCCATGCCCATGGCCTTGGCCCCTTCGAGCGTCGCCATGCGCAGGGCCTGCTGCGAGCTCACGGCGACGCAGTCGTGCTTGTGGCCGCGATGCATGATGGCCGCCAGCCGCAGCGCCATCCACATATCGATGTCATTGCCGGACACCGGCCCGTCGGTCCCGAGCCCGATGGTCACGCCGCTGCGCAGCATCTCCGGGATGCGCGCGAAGCCGGAGCCCAGCTTGAGGTTGGAGACCGGGTTGTGGACCGCCTTGGTCTTGGCCTCGGCGAGCATGAGGATCTCCTCGTCCTTGAGATGGACGGTGTGCGCGAGCAGCGTCCGCGGCCCGAGCATGCCCAGCTCCTTGAGGGCCGGGATCACCCGGTCGCCGTGCTGGCGCCGGACCGTCTGGTTCTCTTTCTTGGTCTCGGCCGCATGGATGTGGAACATGCACTTGTGGCTGCGCGCGAGCTCATAGCTGGCCTGCAGGTTCTGCTTGCCGACGGTGTAGGCGCCGTGGGCCATGACGATGGGAGTGACCAGCTCCTCATCCTGGTAGCGCCGGATGAAGTCGTCCGCATGCTTGATGCGCTCGTTCGGCTCCATGCCGTCGGCGGTAGACAGGTCGAAGGCGCTGCCGCCGGTCATCATGCGCAGCCCGATTTTCTTGGTGGCGGCCACCAAGGTCTCGGGGAACCAGAACATGTCGAGCACGGTGGTCACGCCGCTGAGCGCGAGCTCGGCCAGGCCCAGGCGCGCGCCCAGGTAATTGGTCTCCTCATTGAGGATGGCGCCCTCGGCCTTCCACAGTACACTGAGCCAGTCCTCGAGGGCCTTGTCCTCCACGAGCCCGCGAAACAGGCTGTCCGGCGTGTGGCAGTGGGCGTTGACCAGGCCGGCCGCCAGCAGCTTGCCGCTGGCGTCGATGGTGGCGGCGGTATCCGCGTCCGGCAGGTCCTCGGCCGGCCCGACCCATGCGATGCGCCCGTCCTTGACGCCGACGGCGCCGGGGCGGTATGTGGTCTCGTTGCGGTCGCAGCAGGCGACGGCCGCGTTCTTGATCAGCAGGTCAAACGACATGGATGCGGACTTGGGCATGAAGGGATCCTCTTCGGCTGGAGATTCTACTTGGACAGTCTTCAGCCTAGCCTGCACGGCAACGATGCCTTCGCAGAAACACTTCGCCTTGTTCCTGGCCGATTTGAGCGTGGCCGCCTCCCGCACTGGCCGGTCGCCATCGAGCACCACCCAGTGGGTGCCGTCGGCCGCGGGCTCCAGGCGCACCTCGACGCCCTCATGGGTGAACGCATGCGGCGCGCCGCCGAGCACCTCGGCCGAGGCCTCGCGATAGGCGGCGCGGCTGTCCGCGCGCCGCTCCTGCTCTTTGGCCGTGCACTCGCAGTACCACTGCGCCTTGTTGCGCGCGGACTGAAGAGTGGTTGCATCGCGGATCACCCGCCCCTGGTCGAGCACCAGCCAGTGCGTGCCGCTGGCCGCCAGCCGGATCAGCACCTCGATGCCTTCGTACTCGAAAAGCTCTTCCTCGCTGTCTTCTGACATGCTGCCGCACTTCCCGTCAGGAAAATCCGAGAATTATATACATATCTAGCCGTAGAGAAGGACTGGCGGCAATACGCATGCGAAGAGCAACAATATGGTATCGCCTGTCATCTCGTAGACCGCCAAGGTTGTGCCCACGAACCAGGCCACCGCCAAACCAAGCGCCAACATGGCCTTTGCAATAGATTTCAGCACTTGGGATCCTTCATGCATAACTCTTATTCTACCCTGTGAGTCATTCGGCAACATGCCGAGCGAATAAGGCGCTGAAGCATGGGATGAAACCAACAGCTAGATTAGAGGTCCTGGCCCTGGTCGGCACATCATGAACAATGGAAACAGCCGCTGGGCTTATGTTAGGTCAAGCAAGAAAAAAAGCAGCAATCATTAATTCAAATGCCGCCAGGACAGCGCCAAGCGGAACAACAATATACAACACCAGCAACAAGGACAGCTTCTTTATTTGCCGCCCTTGGAAATGGCCGTAGAGAAGGCCTGGCGGCATTGCGTATGCGTAGAGCAACCACGGAGAATTGTCATCGCCTGTCATCCAGTAGACCGCCAAGGCTGTGCCCACGAACCAGGCCACAGCCAAACCAAGCGCCAACATGGCCTTTGCAATCAATTTCAGCACTTGGCTCCTTCTTGCCTAACTCTTATTCTACCCCTTCTACAACATGCCGAGCGAATAAGGAGCTGCAGAATGGAATGAAACCAACGGCTAGATTGGAGGTCCTGGCCCCAGCACATCATGAACAATGGAAACAACCGCTGGGCTTATCTTAGGTCAAGCAATAACCAAGCAGCAATTTCTAATTCAAATGCCGCTAGGACAGCACCAAGCGCAATAGCAATATCCCACAAGAGCGACAAGGACACCTTCTTTATTTGCGGCCCTTGGAAATGGCGGTAGAGAAGGGCTGGCGGCATTGTGTATGCGAAGAGCAACCACAGAGAATTGTCATCGCCTGCCATCCAGGAGACCGCCAAGGCTGTGCCCACGAACCAGGCCACCGCCAAACCAAGCGCCAATATGGCCTTTGTAATGGATCTCAGCACTTGGAATCCTTCTTGCATAACTCTTATTCTACCCTGTGAGTCATTCGACAACATGCCGAGTGAATGAGGCGCTGAAGAACGGAATGAAACCAACAGTTGGATTGGAGGTCCTGGCCCCAGCACATCAAACAAGTGAAAAGCTAGAGGACTAATGGGGATTAGATACAATTCTAGCCAAAACCTTTAGACCAAGATAAATCTTGCCATACTAGCAATCTCGAAAAACTTGGAAATACAAGGTTCTTTAGACCTTGGCTAAAATTGCATATAATCCCCATCCAAATCCTAGAAGAAGAGAGCACCTTCACTAAGTCAAAGCCCGAACGCACTGATGGTGGGGGCAACTCTGCGCCTTATCAGCGCTCCAGAACCAGGAAGGCAGCTCCTGAGCCAGAAGGTCCAAGAATGACAGGAGCGGAAATGGTCGACCGCCTACTCGAAGATGAGGGCCAGGTGTGCCAGGGTTGCGGGTGGAGCTTTGATCACCCGGCGCACCTCCAGTTCGACCACATCCACCGCGCACTCTAGGGGCTGGAACCACATAAGCAACCGGTGTCTGCTGTGCGGACCGTGCAACACCCGCAAATCCGACAGGCTAACTCTTGCGGGGCTTCGAGCCCTCAACAAGAAGGACGGATTTATGCACGATGAGTCGGTCCTAGTAAAACCCGGCTAACTACCCAGTTCTCGTTCGGCTAAAATTGTATTCTTGTATACAACCCCCGGACGAATGCTGGCTTGTCAAACAAATAAAAAACAGCTTCTGTCAATGCAAATCCCGCCAAGTTCCAACCAAGAAGAATCCCAATGAACCAAAAGGGAGCCCAGAACGTTTCGATTTGCGGCCCCCGCAGATAGCAATGGAGAAATGTTCCCGAGAGGACGTATGCGAAAAAACATTCCGGGAACGGGATTTCTCCCATCATCCAGTAGAACGCCAAGGCTGTGCCCACGAACCAGGCCACCGCCAAGCAGAGTACTAACAGGAACCTCGCAACAGGGCTTGGGGCTTGGGACGCTTCTTGCATAGTTCTATTCTACCCTAGCAGCCTCTTGCCTGCAATTGCCTAATGTATAGTTGGGGAGGCCGGCTAGGAACATTGGTCGCATTGCTGTTGAAACTTCTCCCAAATTACGGAGATACTATGGCGCGAAGTCAAAAAACTTCTGCTCGCGCTCATAATAATGATTTGCCGCATCCACCAATCGCTGCCCGCCGCATCGGAAGAGGATTTGGATTGCGCCGACCCTGATGCGGATCCGGCCATTGAGCAGCAAGCCTGCAAGGAACAAGGGCCTGAGCCGCAAGAATCGCCATGAGTTAAAATCTCCCTGAAAACCCGTTGCCAAGCGCGCTAGCATCGCTATCAATCGCAAATGTTGGACACCAAGCAAGCAATGAACGAGCCCGTACCTGGGAAGGGGAAGCTGGCGCCCCTTGAAGAAGGCGTCAAGGATTTGGAACGTTACTACCGCGCCCTGCTCCGGGTGTCCTACTGCCTGTTCCTGCCGCTTGGCGTAGCCATTGCATTCACTGCTGGCGCCCATTTTGTTGTCTTCGGTGCCTTCCTTTTCCCCATTTTCTGGCTCACCATGCAAAAATTAGGTGAGATCGTTCTTTATGCTGCCAGCACCAGCAACGGGGACAAAGCCAGGATGTGGTGGGATTTAGCCTTGCAGGCCCGCAAGTGCATGCTGGCGTGCTTTGTCTGCGGACTGCTGGGGTATATCTTGCTGCAGGCATTGTCGCAAGGTCATCTGGGTACTCTCCTGCTCTCTGAGGATTTTTGGCATGGTTTGTTCGCCTATGCCTTGATACTGCATCATTCATTAGCGGTTGCGCCAACGGCTCAAAGTAGGAGTTACTTCGCCGGGCTGGCGTCAAGCAAACCCTTCGCAATGTTGATCGCGGGGTGGAAAGAGTTTTTGATGATGTTGTACTTCTGCTACTTGGTGTTTCTAATCATGACGGGTCAGTTTGCCCAGACGGTTTTTTTCACGCTTGCGCCATTTGCCTTGGTGCTGTTGCTGTACCTGCGCTACCGGGCGTCTGGCAGTCCTCAACGACTTGAGGCTATGTATCACACGCTGCAGCTAACTGCGGGCCTAGCAACAGGGATCCTGGCGATGGCTACTATATGGTGGCAGTATCTTGATATGATAGTGAGGGAAGGATCAGTGGCGCCGCGCCCCTTGCCCGTTGGGCAACTGGCGTCTGGATGGCTCCTGCCGCTGGGCCTGATGCTCCTGTTGAGCCTGGCGTGTCAGCTTGCGCAGCGAGAGCGCATCCGGCGGGGATGGTTTGCAACAAGCATTCCCCCGTTGCCAGCGCAGGCCAGCGCCAAGGAGGCGAAGCACTATCACCAGCGCCTGAAGTGGTATCTGGAGCTGGAGCAGCGGCAGCCAATTCTGCGCAAACCCCGGCACCTGGCCTGGATCCGGCTGGTGACCTGGCTGGGACCCCGAGCATGGCTGGTGGGGCTGCTGTCGTCTGCAGCCATGGTGGCGCTGGTGCTTGGCTAGCTATGGATGTAATTCCCCTAACATTCCATGCTGGTCCCGGCGGCGCGTACCCGGCTAGAGAAACTTCTCGCCCGCGTGGTCAGCGAAGACGTTGGCGTCGCGGATGTACTGCAGCACCGTCGCCGGATTGCGATGGCGGGTC